>CANFLQ010000027.1 GCA_947447995.1 Bacteroidota bacterium
GTGGAAAATTTGGGAAAGGTGAGGGATTTACATTTTATCCCAAGGTCGTTTAACTGGAAATGTAACGCCTTGTTTAATTAACTCTTCCTTTATTTTCTGTTGCCATTTATAAGCCTTAGTTGTAACTGGAAAACTTAATTCTTGAATAACGAGTGCTACACTACTTCCATTTGTATCTTTTATTTTAGGATCAGCTCCTCGCATAATTAAATCATAAGCAAATTCAAAATCATTCAAATCACAGAGCATATAAACTGGTGTTTGCCCCCATTTATCCTGAATATTGATATTTGCACCCATTGCCAGCAATTGCAATACCCGTTTATTGTTATTTACCATTATTGCATCATGTATGGGATATAAGCCCCTTTCGTCCTTCACTTCAAGCTTTGCAATTCCAACAAGTTTATCAAAATAAAAATCATCGTCTAACTTAGCTGCAATGTTTATAATATGTGTAGAGTCCCCCTCCGATTTTTCAAAGGGCTGATTTACGTCAACACCTTTATTGATGAAAAAAGAAAAAACATCTTTCTTATTTTTAAGAAAAGAATAAAATAAAAAAGTTAAATTATTTTTTCCTCTTATATTTTTGTTTGCATCATTAATTAAAGTCTCTAATTTATTAATGTTTGACTCCTCTATTGCATCAATTATCGGATAATATTTTTCCACAAAAAAGTCTTTTCCATTGTAATTTTTCATTTCATTAGTTGGTTTACATTCGGTTAATAATAAGCAGAATAGGTATAACAGGCTATATTTCATCATTTAAAATTAAAAATATATTAGTGTTTAAGTACGATTGGCTAAAATTTTATTTACATCCCCCTTTTTTTGATGCTCAATATTTTCAACCACTTTAGAACTTCCATGTCCAATTAAAAGCGAATCAATAGGATGCAATTATTAATTTTGTTGAAATATGTTTGTTGGTTTTTGCTTTGTAGGTGCTGTTGTAATTTTTAAAAATTGCTAGAAAAAACAAAGACACAAAAGTATAATTATTATTAACTTACAGTATTTTATAAGCGATAAATACCGGTTAAATGAGGATAAAACAATAAATCAGTTGCATGGGTATTAAAAATGAAAAAAGCTGCCTTTGGTAAGACAGCTTTTGAAGGGAAAGAGATGCTTGGAAATATAGGGAATTGGAAGTGTTTTGCTGTGTGCTAGTTTTACCATTTCCAAAGTTTGAAACTTTGGAAATGGTGGGGGTGAAAAGTTGAGCTTAATTATTAAATATACTTTTCTTAGTGGTTATACTCAACCTTGTAAGGTTGGTGCAACAACACGTGCTAATTTTTATAGATTTTATTATTTTAAAACTCGTAAAGGATATCAAAACACTTATTTTTAAACAAAATGGGAACTTGACTTTTTGAGTGAACCCGAAGTATTTCACTATTTCTTTTATCTTTCAAGGTGTATTTAAAAAATTTCTATATTTAGAATTATTTATCTGAAAAAAATTGTATGAATAAAGCTAAATTAACAATAGTAGGTGCAGGTCCTGGTGATCCTGAATTAATTACTATTAAAGGTTTAAGAGCCATTGAAAAAGCAAACGTTATTTTGTACGATGCTTTGGTAAATCCTTTATTATTAGATAATGCAAAACCTGATATACCAAAACTATTTGTTGGTAAACGCAAAGGTGTACATTCATTTTCGCAAGATCAGATAAATGAATTGATTGTAGAAAACGCACTTAAATACGGAAATGTAATTCGTTTAAAAGGTGGCGATCCTTTTGTATTTGGACGAGGTTATGAAGAAATAGAATATGCAGCCAAATACAATATTCCATCGGAATATATTCCTGGCATATCAAGCTCCATAAGTGTTTTAGGGCTTCAAGGTATACCTGTTACACATCGCGGAAGTAGCGAAAGTTTTTGGGTAGTTACAGCAACAACCAGTAACGGTGAGCTTTCGGGCGATATGAAATTTGCAGCACAATCAGCAGCAACCGTTGTTATTTTAATGGGATTAACTAAGTTGCCTAATATTGTGGAGCTTTTTAAACAACATGGAAAATCCGATGCTACAATAGCAATCATTCAAAAAGGTTCTCTGCCAGATGAAAACATAGCTGTAGGTACAATATCTACAATCATTGATATTGTAAGTAAAAAACATATTTTACCGCCTGCTATTATTGTGGTAGGTAATGTTGTAAAATTGCATCGTTTATAAGATAAATTAATTTCCATCACTATTTTTTTAAGCTTTGCTAAAAAAACTCAATAACTTTTTTATAGCTTCTTCATTCAAATAACCTCATTTTTTAATAGACTTTATATAAGTTAATATATTATAAAGTCCCAACCTTGCCGATTTTAAAGATGAAGGTCTAATTGAAACAGATTATGGAAGCATAAAAATATTGGACATTACCAAACTAGAAAAAATTAAGAACTAAAAACCGAATACTCTAAAACACCAAATCAGCCTACTGGGCTGATTTGTTTGTTGTCTATTTCCCCATTATGCCAATATTCTCGGTTAGTTGAAGGAATTATTTTTATAATTCTCGGTTAATTTCAAAATATTTTCAACTAATTCTGCAACTTTTTTTTCGTCTGTATCATCATCAAAGGCTTCAACATTGTTAATAATATTAAGTAAATTAGTAATTATTTTTATTTCTAAATTCAAATCTACATAATAATCCTCAACAAAATTGGTGTGTAAAAAAGTATTGCTTTCTTCTATAGAGGCAATTGCGGCGTCTATTTTAGCTGCTATATCTACATCTTCGCTCGATTCCATTAAGTAGCTCCATTGGGCTATATCAGGTATGCTGTAGCCTTCCTTCGCATCATTCGAAAACTTTATAAATATAAGTCCTAGTACAATCTCCTTATTCGGATGCGCAATCATTTTAGTGTTTGTTATCTTCATGTTAAACACAAAGATAACTAATAGTGTCTGACTATGACCATATAACTATTTGTAGATAGCGATTCAAATTAGCTAATACACATAGTGGTGTATTTAGAACTTATTTTTACATAAATTAAAAAAACCTGATGATAAAAACAATCATCAGGTTTTCTAGAATATATAAGTTGATTACATTGTTATTACTAACTTTTCTAAAGCCGCTCGTACAGCTTCAGGAATAGGTACCGATTTATTTTCAACGCGGTTAACAAAAGCATGAATAAATTCGCCATAAGCGCAAACTTTATCGCCTCCTTTTTTAAATATACCCACCCCGTAAGTTACTGACTTATTACCGATTTTATTAACCCTCAATCCAGCAACTATTTCATCTGGATAAGCAATGCCTGATAAGTAATTACAGTTAGAATGTACTGCATATCCTACAACAGGTGCATTGTAAATATCTAATCCTGCTTGTTCTATCAAATAAAGGTTTATGACAGTGTCGAAATAGGAATAGTAAGTCACATTATTTACATGCCCGTAAACATCGTTGTCAGTCCAACGCGTGGTGATGGGATAAAAACATTTATAATCATTGCGATGTATTGGTTTTCCGTCAATCATACTTTTATATTTTTATTCATTAAATAACATTTCCGAAGCACATATATTTAATCTCCAAATAGTCTTCTATTCCGTATTTAGAACCCTCTCTACCATGTCCTGAATATTTAACACCGCCAAAAGGTGCAACTTCGGTTGAAATTAATCCTTCATTAATACCAACCATCCCATATTCTAAGGCCTCTGCCACTTTCCAGCAGCGGGCTACATTTTGCGAATAAAAATAGGAAGCCAAACCATAAATAGTATCGTTGGCCATTTGGATAGCCTCTTCGTCAGTTGAAAATTTATAAATAGCTGCTACCGGACCAAATATTTCTTCAGAAGAAAATTTCATATCCTTTGTAGCATTGCCAATAACAGTGGGTTCAAAAAAACAATTGTCAATGGCTTTGCCTCCTATTAATATGTCTCCTCCTTTTTGTTTGGCATCTTCTACAAACATGGTAGTTTTTTTTACTGCGGCAGTGTTTATCATTGGGCCAATGTTTACTCCTGTATCTAGCCCATTGCCCACTTTTAATTGTGAAACGGCTTTTGTTAATTTTGAAGTAAACTCATCATATACTTTTTCATGAACTAAAATACGATTTACGCAAACACATGTTTGACCAGCGTTTCTATATTTAGAAACCATGGCGCCTTCTATTGCTTTGTCAATATTGGCATCTTCAAAAACAATGAAAGGAGCATTTCCACCAAGTTCTAAACTTAATTTTTTCATGGTAGAAACGCTTTGTGCCATTAACACCTGTCCTATTCTGGTAGAACCAGTAAACGATATTTTTTTTACCAAATCGCTTTCGCAAATCGCTTTACCCATACCTGCAGAATCTTTACCAACTACCACATTCACAACTCCTGCAGGGAAGCCAGCCTTTTCGGCCAAGTGAGCTAAAGCTAGGGCTGTAAGTGGAGATTCATAAGTTGGTCTTACAATTACAGTACAACCTGCAGCCAATGCCGGGCCTATTTTACGAGTAATCATTGCCAATGGAAAATTCCAAGGTGTGATGGCTGCTATAACGCCAATAGGTTGTTTAATAACAACTATTCTGCGGTCTTCTGTAGGTGCAGGAATTACATCACCATACACGCGTTTACCTTCTTCGGCAAACCATTTAATAAATGATGCGCCATAAGCTACTTCACCCTTACTTTCTACTAATGGCTTACCACATTCCAAGGTCATTATTCTAGCTAACTCATCCGTGTTTTCAAGAATAAGATCATTAAATTTTTCAAGAATTGCAGAACGGTATTTTGCTGTTTTTTTGCTCCACGAACCAAAGGCTTTATGTGCTGCGCTAATTGCTTTTTCGGTAATGGTTACACCACCATCAGCCACAGTAGCCACCTTTTCTCCATTAGCAGGATTAGTTACTTCAAAAGTTGCAGTACCCTCTGTGGTCCATTCTCCATTTACATACGAACGGTCAAATATTAAATCTTGTTTCATTATAATAAGTTAAAAGTAGGTTAAATATGTAGTTTGAAATAAGTAGTAAAGATTAATCAAAAACAATTACTTGCCTGATTGCATCACCTGCTGCCAAACGTTCAAAGCCTTCATTTATTTCACTTAATTTTAGGCGGTGTGTTATGAGTTTTTCTACGGACATACGTCCCGATTTGTATAATTCAATATATGCAGGAATATCTCTGGATGGAACACAGCTTCCTAAATAAGACCCTTTCAAGGTTTTTTCCTGACCAACAAGCATAACTGGAGATAATGACAAGCGAGCATTAGGATGTGGTAATGCTGCTGTTACGGTTGTGCCGCCTCTTTTTGTAGCCTGAAAAGCAAATTCTAAAGCAGGTACAGCACCAGCAAATTCTACGGATACGTCAACACCGCCTTTTGTAATATTTATGACTTCTTCAAGTGCTCCTTCTTTTGAAGAATCTAAAACATGACTAGCTCCTAGCGACTTGGCTACTGCTCTTTTTTCGGCACTTAAATCCGCAGCTATAATTTTAGTAGCTCCAGCGGCTTTAGCGCCTAAAATAGCTGATAATCCAACACCTCCAAGTCCTACTACTAACACACTGTTTCCAAATTTTAATTGAGCAGTATTTACCACGGCTCCAACGCCAGTCATTACTGCGCATCCAAATAATGCCGCAATTTCAAAAGGTATTTCCGAATCAATTTTTACCAAGGAATCAACAGACGCTACAGCATATTCTGCAAATCCTGAAACACCAAGATGGTGATAATAATAATCATTGCCTTTATGAATACGGCGGTGTCCGCCCAACAGAGTTCCTTGTCCGTTTGCTTGGGCTCCTGGCTCACAAAGTGCTGCACGCCCTGTTTGGCAATAGCTACAATGTCCGCAAGAAGGCAAAAATGCAAATACAACATGATCGCCTACCTTTAGATTTTTTACACCTTCACCCAATTCCGTAACTACGCCTGCTGCTTCATGTCCTAAAACCATTGGCAGTTGTCGTGGTCGGTTTCCGTCAATCACCGAAAGATCGGAATGACACAAGCCTGCTGCTTTTATTTTAACAAGTACTTCATTAACCCCTGGAGCGTCTAACTCTACTTCTTCAATTGTGAGAGGATTTGATTTTGTATAAGGTCTCTCTAACTGCATTTGATGCAATACTGCCGCTTTAATTTTCATACAATTATAGTTTTGTTTAATATATTAAAATAAATCATTGAAAGTTTTTTCTTGATATTTATACTGGCTTTTATCCCAAAACAAAAGTGCTAAAATTATTCCTGAACTGCCAACAAAAGTAAGACAAAATACAATATGTTGAATGTATTGAAATTACTTTTAAATATTCTAAATCCGTAATTAATACTATTATTAATAACTAAAGAGGTAATTAAGAGGTAATTAAAATGTTATTATATTTCTAGGCATAATTAAATTAATTCTATACAAACAAACTTTTATACAAACAAAAAATCCTTGAAAGCTTTCGCAATCAAGGATTTTTATTTGTGATCCCGCTGGGATTCGAACCCAGGACCCCTACATTAAAAGTGTAATGCTCTACCAGCTGAGCTACGGAATCTAATCTACTCTTTTATTGTACCCAATATTTGATTTTGGGAGTGCAAATATAGAATCATTATTTAATTTTACAAAGTCTTTTTAAAAATAAAGTGATTTTTTTTTTAGATTCTACATATTTCAGTCGTTTTTTTGAGCTATCTGCTTGATTTGGTTGCAGTTTCATAATTTTTAAAATTTGCAGTTGGTAAAAGCAAACTAGGAGTATTAATCTGAGTATATGTCGCAAATTTATAGTATAATTGTGCATTATTTTTTTGTACTTTATAAGTAAAATTTTGGAAATAAAAATAGGTATAGGTCTTTCCAGACTAGTGTTTGGAGCATCAATGAAAGAAGCCGAGAACGTTTTTGGCTCTGCTAACGAAACAGAATTAATAGATGATATTGAAGATTGTAAAACTACCGTCTGGTATTATTCAGAAAATGGATTTACGCTATTTTTTGAGGAAGAAAACAATCATTTTTTAAATTGTGTAGATGTAGAAAATACAGAATCCATGTTATGGGGACATCGAATTTTTGAATTAAAAGAAAAACAAATAATTGAATTATTTAAAAGCAAGGGTATTGTTAAGTATGAAACAGAGGTACACGATTGGGGCGAAAAACGTTTAAGTTTTGATGACCTTAATATTGATTTTTATTTTAATAAAAATCAATTAATCTCTATCAATTATGGTAAACTTATACAAGATTCACAAATTTTAATACTTCCTAATTAATATGGCTAGATTATTTTTAACTGGATACATGGGCAGCGGCAAATCAACTTTGGGTGAACGACTTTCAGCCAAATTGAATTATTATTTTGTTGACTTGGATAAATTTATTGAATCGGAATATCAACAAACCATTCCCGAAATATTTGCTAAAAAAGGTGAAGCTGAATTTAGAGCCATGGAGCATAACTGTTTAAAAGCTTTAATTGAAAAGGACAATGTGGTAATAGCATGTGGTGGCGGAACACCCTGTTATTATGACAATATGGAATTAATGAACAATAATGGAATTACCGTATATATTAAAATGAGTGCCGACACATTGATTAGTCGCCTTAAAGTAGCCAAAGAAAAACGTCCTTTATTGGAAAACAAAACAGACAAAGAATTAATGGATTTTGTTACCCGGCAATTGGAAAAACGCGAAAATTTTTACAACAAAGCTCAATTTATTGTTAAAGGAAAAGATTTGAAAGTTGATGAATTAGCAACTTTTATAAAAGAGCAGATTGGATTGTAAAAGTCCCTATTTAAAAGTGGCACGTTATTGCGAGGGACGTTATTTGACTAACTTAAATAAACCGCTTCTTTCCCTTTTTTATTTATTTCAACGGTAATGTGTTCTTGTAAAGTTGTGGATAAGGATATGCCAACAAAATCAGCCTTTATTGGGTAACGATTATGTCCTCTATCAACCAAAACAACAGTTGTAAGGCGTTTGATGGGGCTTTTTAAAAAGGGCTTTGCACCAAATATTAATGTTTTACCTGAGTTTAATACATCATCCACCAATATAATAACTTTATTTTTCAATTCTTTTTCAGTTAAATCTATTTCTATTTTGCTAGAGATAGGATTTTTTTTATCAAATGCAATCTCAATTAATTTGGTTTGAATAGGAGATATTTTTTGTAATACATCAACAATACGTTTAGCAAACAAGTATCCGTTTTCTGAAATCCCTGCAATCACAATTTCTTTTTCATCATAATTATTCTCATATATTTCATATGCAATACGATTGATTTTTTGTTGGATTTGCGTGCTGTTAAGTACTAATGTTTTGTTCATATTTGATGTTGTTTACTGTTTTCTTATTTCTTCTTCTGTATTAACAATTCTTCCACCTTTATAAAAATATTTTTTGTAATAGGCTTCATCTAAATCGTTAATGGTAACTCCTGTTTTTACTGACGCGTGTGCAAATTTATTATTTCCTAAAAATATCCCAACATGAGATATTTGTCCTTTACGAATTTTGAAAAATAAAATATCCCCTTCTTCCAAATCTGTTTTTTCTATTGGATTAACTGTTGGCCAAATAGCACGTGAACTATTTGGTAAATTAAAACAATATACATTTTTATATATTTCAGAAATAAAACCAGAGCAATCAATACCTTTTTTGGTAGAACCCGAATATTTATAAGGTGTACCAACCCAATTGTAAACTTGCGAGAAAAGGTAAGGCAAAATAGCAGAATCGGGATTTATATGATAGGTTGTATAATATTGATTAAACGATAATTTTTGCACATTTTGTTTGAGTTTATGCTTATGTTTGTTTGTTTGAGAAAACAAAAGTAGAGGAAGAGCTAAAAGTAAAAGAATAAATTTTATTTTCATAGCTTTACAAAGATAGTGAATTATGCCTACTTGCCAACAACTCAATTCTATTTGAAATAGTGAAAAAAATTAGACCAACTAAACCACTAAATATAATTTTTAGATTTATTTATAGTTTTTCAGCCACTCCATTACTCCACCTTTTAAATTAAATAAATTATCTAATCCTTTTTCTGTTTGTAATTTTTGAATGGCAGCACTACTGCGTACGCCGCTTTTACAAAACACAACTACTTTTTTACTCAAATTTATTTGATCAGCATTTTTAATTATGATGTTTAACGGTATATTAATTTCTTTCAAAATTTCTACCAATGGCTGTTCTCCTACTTCACGAACATCTACTAACTGAATGGAATTACGATCATTAATTAATAATTGATGTAATTCCATTACAGTAATTTCATTATTTAATTTTGGATAAGATCCATTGCAGAATAATTCATAATCGTTATTTTTAAATTGCTGCAAAGTAATTGAATTTGCTACCGTTTCATTGCGTTCAAATGCTATTGTGTAAAACTGCATGGAAAGAGCATTTATCATTAATAATTTACCCAATAACACATTTCCAATTCCTGTGATTATTTTTATTGCTTCGTTTGCTTGAAATGAACCTACAATACCTGGCAATACACCTAAAACACCTGCTTCGGAACAATTGGGAACATCGGCGGCAGATGGGGGTTCAGGAAATAAACAACGGTAAGTTGGTCTTTTTTTATTTTTAAAATCGGAATAATTAAAAACAGATACTTGTCCTTCAAACTTATTGATAGAGCCATATACCAATGGCTTGTTTAAAATAACACAGGCGTCGTTTACCAAATATCGAGTGGGGAAATTATCCGTTCCATCAATTACAATATCGTATTTTTTAATAATCTCAAGTGCATTTTGATTGCTTAATTGCGTGTTGTATGCACTAAAATTTACAAATGGATTTTGGCGGCTTAATTTATTTATAGCGCAATCTACTTTCAACTTCCCTATGTCGTCAACAGTGTATAAAATTTGGCGTTGTAGGTTAGATATGTCTACCACATCAAAATCTACAATACCAATAGTACCAATTCCTGCACTGGTTAAATATTGTAAAATAGGGCAACCCAAACCTCCGGCACCAATCACTAAAACTTTTGCATTTTTTAATTTTTCCTGACCAGATATACCAATCTCAGATAATAAAATATGACGATCGTAGCGTTTTAACTCTTCCTTACTTAGCATTAGTTAACGTTGGTGCTTTTTTTAGTTCTTTTGGAAAATCTTGTTTGGCTATATAAACCCCTGTTATAGGGTTTTCCATTGGTATTGAATCGCGCAGATAAAAATAGATATGTGTTTCAGCATTTTTATCATCCACAACTTTATCCGTTTTTTTTAATATTTTTTTTGAAACTGCAAATTGCGTAACCGTTCCAGTTGTTGATGTTGAATCAACAACTGTCATTTCAGGAATTTCAAAACTGAATGCAGTATTATCTGCATAAAAACCTTGTAAGGTATACGTTGCATTGTTTCTGATTTTAAAATCTTTAATAGGTTCCGATACTTTTAATTCATCTTCCCATAAGTGTTTTATATTATCTTCCGATTCTTCTCCTTCGTATAAATCTTCAGCAAGTCCTTGGTTAAACTCAGAATTAACAAGGATAAAATGTAGGTGTAAGTTCATAAGTGGTTTATGTTAAAATATAAATGTATCTACAGCTGTTTTTAAATCTTGCTCAAATATTTTAAATGATTGCAAGCTTCTTAAAGGGTTATAATTATAAATATTTTCAGCTACCAAATGCACTGCATAATTAACATTTACACCCTTCCCATTACTTCTTTTTTTACCACTTGCGTCAATTAATAAATTATGAAGTAATTCTTTGGAATTTTTGATTGACTCTAATTTATTAATTTGAGGAAGTGATAGCTTTCCCTTATAATTTCTATTTCCAGCAGCTTTTTTTATAGCAATTTCATCAAATAATAACCACGACTCCATCATAACAACAGGAATCACACAAACTACTTTTGCAAAATTCTGTTTATCCATTTTTGACGCGATTTCTTTTTTTCTTTCTTCAATAATATTATCATCATTTCTTTCTGCATCTCTATGATAAAAAAGTATATCGTACTGATAGTAATCGGATGCGCATTTTATTTGATTAGCAATGTCCCCTTTTTTAGGAGGGTTGGTTAAACGTCTAAAATCAGCAAAAACACCACTATTTGGTAGTTTTGGATATAAGTCATCAAGGAGCCATTTGATTATACTCATTAGAGCCTTGTCCGAACTCCCGTCTCCAATAAGAGTATATTTAAGAGTATTCATAAATTTATAACTCCATCTTTAATTGCACAATATTATCTGCTACAGTTCTTTTTTTCTTATATAAAGATTTGATGCCGCTTTTATAATTATTACCTTTTCCCTGAATTGTTGAAATTGTTTCATCAGCTTCATTAGTATTTGTTTCAAGGTAGGCATTAATCTCTCCGAGTGAAGTTATTTCTGCTAGTTTTTTATCCGTTTTCCAAGTATTTTTTAATGCAGAAAACCCTGTGAATTTAATTTTTTTATTAAATAATTCCGAGTATATTTCTTTTTCTATTGCTAAATACAAACTCTCATCAGATACTTTACTTACAACTAAGGGAGAATGGGAATTAATTATAACCTGACGTAACGGATTATCTTCGCCAATTTCATATTTTGTATCAGTAGCCATCTCTTCGAGCAAAGCTACCATCTCTTCCACTTTTTTAGGATTTATTCCATTTTCTGGTTCCTCTAAGCATATCAAACCACTGCTATGGCTGTCTTCTTTAATTATTGCTAAACCTAAGAATCGTAAAGTTCCATCTGATAATGATTGAGCTGGTAAAATTAATCCATCTTTAAATTTTATTTGCAACGTAAGTAAATCTCGTTTTTCATCTTTATCAACAAATATTTCGTCAACATCGTTTACCAATCCTTTTAATTTATTTGTAAGAGTCTGATATAAATCTTCTTCTTTTTTTTCGCTATTTAATCTATATAAAGTTGCAGGCAAATTATTCCCATTTGCTGTTATTTCTGCATTTTTTACTTCGTAAATTGAATTAGGTTGTCGCAATGCACTCGGTTCAAACTGTAACATAATCCAATTTCGCATTTCTTGGCGTGCAAGAAACGCTGTGGGAGATTCTGCAGTAACTGTAGATAACAAAGTTCGAGGCATTTTTTCAGCAATAAATTCTGTAGTTCTTCCTTTACTTCCATCTTGATGTAATTTTATTTTATCATCGTCAGTTGATATAAAAGGAATTTTTGCACGCCGTCCAGACAATACGGACTTAACCCATTCATCGCTTTTTTCAAATAATATTTTTTTTTCTGTTTCGGTTAATGTGGTAGGCTTTAACTCTTCTTTCAATATTTCTATAGGCTCTTTTCCGCTATCTTCATCATTCATTTTAAGTTCAAGCGTATACCTTAAACTAGTTATGCTTGCCTCTGCCTCTTGTCCCAAATCATCCTCTGCTTTTTTGGGGACAAGCATATCAACTTCAAAATACATTTTATCATAATAATTTTTACCACTTTTAAAAAAAATATCTTTTATATTGGAATGCTTTTGATTTTCACTTCGAATAGATTTTGCTGCATGTAAAATAGTATTATCCGCCAGTTTCGATAAAAACAACAACGCATCAAAGAAATTCGATTTCCCAACAGCATTAGCACCAGCTATACAAGTAAATGGCCCGAAATAAAGTTCTGTATTCAACAAACTTTTAAATCCATTGATTTTAATTCTGGTAATCATAGATAATTTATTTAAACATTTAAATCAGGCAAAGTTAACCCTATTTTTAATGACACTTTTAATATATAATACAACAGTTATTAATGGGAGCAAAATATAGTGCGTATTTATACCGCATATAAGCCAATAGAATTAATACTTTAAAAAAATATAATACGAACTAAATAACTAAACTATTAATATTCCAAATTTCTACTATTGATTTTTTAAGCGATTAGAAGAATTTGTTATTGTACATAAATTTTTATAAAATGTATGTTCGAAGTTAAATGTAAATTGTTTATTTTTTTTATTAATAAAAAAATTACTCTCCAATAAAATTTGGTTTTCTTTTAGCAATAAACGCTGCTACACCTTCTGCAAAATCATTGGTTGAAGCAGCTTTTGCCTGAATAACCGCTTCTGATTCCAATTGCTCTTCCAAGGTACTTTCCATAGATTGATTTAACAAACGTTTAGTGAAGCCCAATGCTTTTGTTGGCATATTAGCAAGCATTGTAGCCGTTTCCATAGCTGTTTGATGCAATTGATCATCTTCCACTACTTTGTATATCATTCCCATTTTTTCGGCATCTGTTGCCGATAGTTTTTCGCCCAACATCATTAATGCAGTAGCTTTACCTAGTCCCACCAAGCGTGGTAAAAAATAAGTTCCTCCACAATCTGGCACTAAGCCAATTTTACTGAAAGCCTGCACAAATACTACGGATGTAGCTGCTATTATTATATCACAGGCCAATGCTAAACTAGCTCCTGCGCCTGCTGCTACACCATTTACAGCGCAAATAACCGGTTTTTCCAATGTTCTTAATTTCAAAACTAATGGGTTGTATTGTTCGCGAACAGCGCGTTCTACGCTATCTGCAACAGCACCCATATTAAGATCCGAAAGATCTTGTCCGGCACAAAATGCTTTGCCAGCACCGGTTAAATACACTGCACGAATAGCGCTATTATTTGCCGCCATATCCAATGCAAACTTTAATTGATCGGACATTTGAGCATTAAGACTATTAAATTTTTCGGGGCGGTTGAGTGTAATTTTCAATACACTTCCAACTGTTTCGGTTATTACAAATTCAGACATGATGGATTGCTTTTCAGATTAAATACTTTATAAAATTAAACGCCAATCATTAAAAAAAATGCCACTTAGCAAAGTGGTATTTTTTTTAATTTTCTAATTATCCTTTATCGTAATTTACAACAACGGTTGACGTTGTTGGTCGGCTTTGACACGTTAATATGTATCCTTTTTTCACTTCAGAAGCAGATAATCCATAGTTAACAGCCATTTGTACATTACCCTCTTCTAATAAAGCACGACAGGTACAGCAAGACCCTCCCTGACAAGCGAATGGAGGATCTAATCCAAGGCGTATTGCTGCTTCAAGAATAGTTTCTTTGTCTTTTAATACTACTTCCGTTTTTGTTTTT
Source organism: Bacteroidota bacterium (assembly GCA_947447995.1). GTDB lineage: Bacteria > Bacteroidota > Bacteroidia > 2-12-FULL-35-15 > 2-12-FULL-35-15 > 2-12-FULL-35-15. The sequence continues at coordinate 14,161 of CANFLQ010000027.1, forward strand.
TCAAAAATAATAGTTGCCTTTATACCATGAATTATTGGAGCAGGTGCGGCATTTACAGCGGCTTTTATTTGTTCTACATCTGCTGCGGAAGAAAAATATTCTATATGAATCTTATCTTCATTGATCTTTAAACTGGTAAGCGCATCCTTTACATTTGCCATCATTGGTCCTGGACCACAAACAAAGTATTCATTGTCGTTACTCTTAGTGGTATATGCTTTTATCAAATCTACACATTTATCTTTTGTCATCAAGCCTTTTAGGATGCGTGAGTAAAATAAAGACGCATTGTTAAGCACATGATACACCTTAAAACGGCTAGCGTTTTGAGATGCCAATCCATCAATCTGTTTTTTGAAGATCACAGAGGCCTCATCATTATTGCCATAGAACAAGGTAATGCTGCTATTTGGTTCCGATTTTAAAACAGTTTTTAATATTGATAACATTGGTGTAATGCCACTACCACCAGCAAACAGAACATAATTCTTTTTATTGGAAGCATTCATTTCGGTATGAAAATTACCCATAGGAATCATTACTTCCATTGAATCACCCACCTTTACAGACTGATTCATGAAGGAGGATATTCTGCCATCCTTTACTTTTTTAATGGCTACACGTAACTCTGTTCCTTCAACCGGACTGCTGCAAATAGAATAGGAACGTCTTAACTCCTCTCCGTTTAAAGTTACCTTAAATGTTAGGTATTGACCTTGCTTGTATTTATAATCCTCTTTTAATTCGTCCGGCACCTGAAATGCTATGGAAACAGCATCGGCAGTTTCACGAACAATATCAACAACTTTTAATGAATGAAATTTCGACATAATAGATTTAATTTTAGCAAGCGAATTTACCATTAATATATAAAAATGCAAAGATTTATATAGGCGAAACGCTGTATGTGCTATTTGAACCGATAAAACATTGTCTAAATTATAAATATGTAAGTGATATTACTAACATTTATTTTAAATCTTTACCAGCTAAAAACCTTTTAAACATTATATCGCCTAGAAAAAAGCTAAATTAGCAGTTATTAAAAATTACACAATAAAAGCTAAAAATGACTACTTTTGAGAGTCTTAAAAAAAATCATCATGTTCAAAAAAATATATGTAACAAGCTTTTTAATGTTAGTGATTACTCACTTTTCCATTGCTCAACAAGTTGTAAAATGGCAAGATTCAAAAACTAAAAATAATGATCTTATACAGTTTTCAGGAGTTGTGTTAGAGGGTGATAGTTTACGTGCTGTGCCATACACCAGTATCATTGTAAAAAACACCAATCGCGGAACCATTAGCGATTTTTATGGTTACTATTCGTTTGTTGCAAAAAAAAATGACACCATCGAATTTAGTGCAATTGGATTTTCTTCTGCTCAATTTATTATACCTGATACCTTAACAACTGTAACCTACTCTCTTATCCAAATATTACATACCGATACTGTTTTTCTAAAATCAGTTGAAGTGTACCCTTGGCCATCAAAAGAACAATTTAAAAGTGCTTTTTTAAACCTAAACTTACCCGACGATAATTTAGCAAGAGCTACAAAAAACTTAGACCGTGCAGCACTAAAGGAACAAATGGTAGGTATGGCGGTTGATGCCAGTCTTAACTACAAATACAGCACACAGCAAAATCAAAGCAAATTATATTATGCAGGACAGTATCCTTCCAACAATTTGCTAAATCCTATTGCTTGGGCAAAATTTATAAAAGCTTGGAAAAGCGGTGCATTTAAAAAGTAATTACAACTATTTTTCGTGAATAAAAAAGCAGTAACCCAATTCCGACTTATCTTTTTCAGTATCATTTTTTTTACTGCGTTTACTGCTTTGGCGCAAGATACCGCTACTGTTTATGGTAAAATTACAGATACAGAAAAAGAACCGTTGGAGGATATTGGAATTTCAATTTTAGGTTCGGCTCAAGCACCTGTATATACGGATGGTAAAGGAAAATTTTACTATAAGATACCAGCCAACAAAGAAGTTATTATTGTGTTTTATGGTATAAGCCATAGCCAACAGCAGCAAACGGTAAAACTTGCTCCCGGCGAAAAATTGGAGATTAACAAATCTCTTGTTTTTAATAATTTAATAAAAGAAGTAATAGTGAATGACGGAAATCGTTATTCGCAAGTTACACGGCTCGATCCTCTTAATATTACTCATATCCCAACGGCAAGTCAGGATTTTAATTCTATTTTATTTACACTTCCCGGGGTGTCCAGTCGTAACGAATTAAGTTCTACTTACTCCGTTCGTGGTGGTAATTTTGATGAAAATTTAGTGTATGTAAACGGCATTGAAGTGTATCGTCCTTTCCTTATCCGATCGGGACAACAAGAAGGATTAAGTTTTGTGAATCCCGATTTGGTTTCCTCTGTATTGTTTTCGGCTGGCGGATTTGAAGCCAAGTATGGCGATAAATTATCGTCGGTACTTGATGTTCAGTACCGTCGCCCACGTAAATTTGCAGGCACAGCTTCCGGTAGTTTGTTGGGGAGTAACTTACATCTGGAAGGCGCTACAAAAAACTATCGCCTCACATGGTTGGTTGGAGCACGTTACAAAACAAATCAATACTTGCTAAAAGGCTTAGATACCAAAGGTACTTACAAGCCTTTTTTTGGTGATGTACAAGCATATATTACTTATGATATCACAACAGATTGGGAACTTGATTTTTTAGGTAACATTTCCACCAACAAATATCAAAATATACCTGTTAACAGAGAAACTGATTTTGGTACACTTAATCAGGCATTGCGTTTAAAAATTTATTTTGATGGACAGGAGATTGATCGTTTTACCACGCAAATGGGTGCTTTATCAGCAATTTATCATGATCACAATCAAAAATGGAATTTAAAATTTATAAGTTCTGCATTTAAAAGCAAGGAGTCCGAAGCTTTTGATATTCAAGGTCAATACTACATTTCTCAATTAGAAACTGATTTTGGTAAACCAGGATTTGGCGACTCAGTGTCAAGTTTGGGAGTAGGAACATTTTTAAACCATGCACGTACCAATTTGGATGCGCATGTATATAGTGCCGAACATAAAGGGACATATACAGCTGGTCAACAACAATTTTTATGGGGAGTAAAATACAACAGGGAAATGATCGACGATAAATTAAGCGAATGGAAATATGTTGATAGTGCAGGGTATTCATTACCGATAACCAATCCGGAACAAATTGTTTTACAAGATGTGGTAAAACAAAAAATAAATATTTCATCTAACCGTGTAATGGGCTATGCTCAAGGGATTTGGAAAAGAGAAACAAAAGACACATCAATTATTTCCTTAGCTGCAGGACTTAGAGCTAATTATTGGGACTTAAATAAACAAGCACTTGTTGGACCAAGGGGATCTGTTGGATATAAACCCAATTGGAAAAAAGATTTTTTATTCAAATTTTCTTCCGGCTATTATTATCAACCACCTTTTTACAGAGAGTTGCGTGATGTGAACGGAGTTATCAATTACAACTTAAAAGCACAAACATCCATTCACTTTGTATTAACAAGCGACTATAACTTTAAATCGTGGAAACGCCCTTTTAAATTTATTGCCGAAGCTTATTATAAAAAATTAGATAACATTATTCCTTATCAGGTGGACAATGTAAGAATACGTTATTCGGCAAAAAACGACGCCAAAGGTTATGCAACAGGCATTGATTTTAAAGTGAACGGAGAGTTTGTGAAAGGCTTGGAATCATGGGCATCCATGTCGATAATGGAAACCCGCGAAAATTTAAAGGACGATTATTATTATGAATATTATAACAGTACCGGAGAAAAAATAGTTCCCGGATACACTAAAAACAATAAGGCTACTGATAGTGTTCGTTTTGAACCGGGATACATTGCTCGCCCTACCGATCAACGTGTAAGCTTTGGATTGTTTTTTCAAGATAAAATGCCTAAAATACCTGATCTTAAAATGCACCTCAACTTATTATTCGGAAGCGGTGTACCCTTTGGCGCTCCTCGTTCACAACGCTACCAGCAAACATTGCGCATGCCACCTTACCGAAGAGTCGATATCGGTTTTTCATATCAGGCATTGCAGGAAAACAGAAAAGTAAAAGAAAAAAGTATAGGACGATTTTTAAAATCGGTATGGGTAAGTTTAGAGGTATTTAACTTGCTTGGTACCAACAATACCGTTTCGTATATTTGGGTGGAAGATGTTACAAAACGACAATATGCAGTACCTAATTTTTTAACCAGACGGCAGTTAAATTTTAGATTTATAGTTAAATTTTAAGAATGCTTTACCCGAAAGAAATAATAGAAAAAACAAATGCATGGATGGATGGCGATAACAACGCCAAACAATGGTTACAATTAAATAGTTATGAAGAATTGGTGCAATTAAAAGAAGCTTCGCTTAATAATACCAAAGCCATTGAATATTTATTAGTACATAAACAGTATGCTTTAGCAGCATTTGTAAATGCCATTTGGGAAGATAAAAAAGCGCTTAGAATACTAATGGATAAAAAAGAATTTCATTGGGCTGCAATGGCGAGTTATATAAACGGAGATACAAAAGCAGCTTCTTTTTTAGAAAAAAATAATTTAAAACATTATGCCGAATTAGCACATAAAATTCAGGCAAATATCCGAAAGGATATTGATAAACGATCTAATTTTTTTAATAGCGGACCATTTAAGATATAAAAAAAAATATGCGCACTATAGGTAATATACCACATCCATCCCTTACCATTTCTATCTTTTCGATGAATGATAAATATCAAATTAGATTTGAAGCCGGACCAATGGAACAACTATTTAAAATACCGCATACCGAAGTAAATGGTATTGAAGGTATAAAACAATTGGTGGACGATGACTTTTTACAAAAAGTAACAGAGAGGTTCAATGAAATGTATGTGTCGTTTAAAGAGGCTAAAAGCCGATTGAAATGACAAAGCGATGTGCTGATTTGTTGATGTGCTAATTTGATGATTAACGATAAGCTGATTAACGATTGTGTGATCTAAATACTAATTACTAACGACTCAAGACTAAACAACATGTTAAAAAAAATAATTCTCATTTGTATAATCAGAATAATCTTTAGCAGTTACACTCCTTCCCCAACTTATCAAATAGCTCTACTCAAATACAGCGGTGGTGGCGATTGGTATGCTAATTTAGAAACATCATTGCCTAACTTAATTGAATTTTGCAATACTAATTTAAAAACCAATATCAATCCCGAACAAGCTACCGTTGAAGTGGGTAGTCCCGAAATTTTTAATTACCCTTTTGTTCATATTACTGGACATGGCAATGTTGTATTTAGTCAGCAAGAAACCGAAAACCTTCGCAACTACTTAATTGCTGGCGGCTTTTTACACATCAGCGATAATTATGGAATGGATAAATTTATTCGGCCGCAAATAAAAAATGTTTTTCCCGAACTGGATTTTGTAGAGTTACCTTTCTCGCATCCTATTTATCATCAAAAGTATGATTTCCAAAACGGGTTGCCCAAAATACACGAACACGAAGGCAAAGCACCACAAGGTTTTGGGTTATTTTACAAAGGACGTATGGTTTGTTTTTACGATTTTGAATGTGACTTAGGTGATGGTTGGGAAAGTATTGAAGTACATAAAGATTCGCCGGAAGCACACCAAAAAGCCTTAAAAATGGGAGCTAACATTTTACAATATGTATTGATGGGCGGAGAAAATGAAATCAAAAAATAATATTTTAAAAGAAAAATACAACATGTATTTCCGACAAATCTGTATCCTCCTTTTTCTGTTCCTTACTCAATTATGTTATAGCCAAACAAAAGTTCAAGCAGATAGTATTGCGAAAAAAAAGCCACAGGCTGTTAAAGTAAAACCAGCAAAAGCAGCAAAGGATACAACAAAAAAAATTAACTGGCCGGATATAGCCATCAGTCCGGGCGTTATTGACCAATATCAAAAATTTGGCGATATTAATTTATCTATCGGGCGTTATGAAAAGGGTCCCGATGGCGGCGCATTTGGTGGCCTACGTTTAGGAATAGAAACTAATTTTAAAAAAGGGAATGAGTTCATGTATGCACCAAAAATTGGACTTGAACTTTTTAGTTCATTTGTGTGCATAAGGCTAAGTACGCTGTATTATACACGAGATGCTGTACACCAGGTACGCTTATTACCTGAGGTTGGGGCTAGTTTGTGGGGTGTTGCCAATTTAACTGTGGGTTACGGTTTTGAATTGACCAAATCCAATCTTGCTTATTACGCAGGCAATGCTCGCGTATCTTTATGTATTAATATTCAGAAAGATTTGATGAAAAATCTAATAAAATCTAAAACGGAAAAAACGAAGTAAATTTGTTCGTCCGCAAAAAGTTTAGCAGCAAGCACATCAAAAAGTGTTGGAAATGGGTGCTAATACCTTACAATATGTATTGATGGGGCGAAAATAAAACAAATAAAGAAGTTCATTTTTTTGTTTCTGATTAATTTTCATATCTTTGCAATATGGGAATCTGATTCCCAAACTGCAAATTATGATAACACGAAATTTAATAAAACAAATCCTGTTGATGGCAAAAAAAATGCCTGCAATTGCACTGACGGGGCCTCGTCAATCGGGAAAAACTACATTGCTTAAAACTGCATTTCCAAATTACGACTATGTAAATTTAGAACACCCTCCCACCAGAGCATTAGCCTTAAATGACCCTGACCAATTTTTATCTCAATTTACAAAAGGGGTAATAATTGACGAAGTTCAACGCGCTCCTGAATTATTCTCCTATTTACAGGTTATCATTGATAAGCAAAAAAAAATGGGACAGTTTATTTTAAGTGGCTCACAAAATTTTTTGCTGCTTGAAAACATTAGTCAGAGTTTAGCTGGGAGGGTAGCACTTTTTAATTTGCTTCCTTTTAGCTATACTGAAATGAAAACAGGGAATTTAAAAATAAAAAATGTCGAACAACTTATTTTTAAAGGTTCCTATCCGGCAATGTATGATCGCAAAATTGCTCCCAACATGTATTACCCTTTTTACTTGAATACTTATGTAGAACGAGATGTTAGACAATTAGTAAATATTCAAAACCTTTCTTTATTTGAAACATTTATTAAACTACTGGCTGGTAGAGTTGGACAATTACTTAATTTAAGTGAAATAGGAAACGCGTTAGGTATAGATCATAAAACCGTAAAAAAATGGCTTTCGGTGTTGGAAACATCGTTTATCGTTTATTTAATTCAACCCTATCATAAAAATTTTAACAAACGACTTATTAAAACGCCAAAACTCTATTTCTATGATACAGGTTTAGTATGCAATCTTTTGGGAATTGATGATGAAAAACAATTAATAAATCATTGGGCAAAAGGTGGGCTTTTCGAAAATTTTGTAATCAACGAATTACTTAAGGAAAGAATCAATAAAGGGATAAAGCCTCAATTCTATTTTTGGAGAGATAGCCAAGGTAATGAAATAGACTTGTTGATTCAGGAAAAAGGGAAGATAAAAGCCATTGAGATTAAATCATCTCAAACGTATCATCCTGATTTTTTCAAAGGATTGAATTATTATACCGCACTTTCAGGCATAAAAAAAAGTGATTGTTTTTTAATTTACGCAGGCGAAAATGAAATGAAAACATCCAATGGTGAATTAATGAACTGGAAGAATATTGAAAGAGTTTAAATTATCGTTACTCCAAACTCAATTTCGTCAATCCTCTCAATCCTTCCGCCATTTTGTGGAAATAAGCTGCTAACGAAGTTTCCTCCAAAGGAATATTAACAGGTATGGTTAACTTTATAGGAATCTTCGCATCTACAGGCATAGGAGCTGTGAAATGTATTTTAGCAGTGGATTTGATTGGAATTTTTATTGGTATCATCAAATCAACCGGAATACGCATTTTTAAACCAATGGGTAATGTATCTATTATTAACATATCAATTGGAATAACACTGTGTACATTCATTAATTCATTAAAGCTTACATGTAATTTTTGTTTAACAGGTATTTCTCCTTGAATTGGAAATGATGGTCCGCTTTTACCAAAAATAGGCATCTTCATTTTTTGATTCATCGGTATGGTATCATCAACCATAATATTTACTGCATCTTTAATACGAATGGTGGTATCCATTACAATATAATCTTTAATGCCAATACGAATGGGCACCATCATTTTATCACTCACCGGAATTTCGGCTCTGAAAGGTATTTTACTTTCTACCACCATGTTGATACCAACAGTTAATTCGTCAGTAATAGTAATATCGGTATTCAAGGGAATCACCTCATCAACTTTAACAGTACTAATAATATGTTGTACCGCCATTTCATCCATTGTTGAGCCAATCTTTTGCAGTCGGCCTTCCGCAACTTTTAAAACAATTAAAAGTGTGATGATGATACCTACACAGGTCATTAATGCTATTGATAATGCGGCAATTACTCCTTTTTGAAATTTAGATAAATCTTTAAACATACCGAAAGTTAGTACTTTTTAAGAAACTAAGTAATAAAATAGAATTATTGTATTGTTAAATAACCACGGAGGTGCGGAGAAAAAGGAGAAAAAACAGAGATGAAATAATATTCAATAAAGGGATATAAGCAAAAATTTCCGCGAATCTCCACCCAAAATTTATACTTATACTCTTACTTCTTCTGATTACTTAGTATACTTCATCTAGACCCGATTACAAAAAAATAGAAAACCTGCAAAATAATATTTTGCAGGTTTTCTATTTTTTGTAGCCCGTAGGGGAATCGAACCCCTCTTACCAGGATGAAAACCTGGCGTCCTAACCCCTAGACGAACGGGCCATTTTGTTTTTAAGGAGTGCAAATGTATACTAAAAAATGTTTTTTGCAAAATTTTTTTGCAATTTTTTTAAAATTTACAAAAATCACTTACTTAATTTCATCGCTATCCGCCTGAAAACGGAATCCCAAGCGTTTTCCTGTCTGAATTTGCATGCTCTCACTTGCTGCCTGCATTTCCGACACAGTAATTTCCCTTATGGAGTCAAATGGAGGTGTATACAAATCGAAATTAAGACAATGTAAAATAATAGACTCCAATACTTCCCTTACCGCTTTTTCGTCGAGAGTAGCATGATTAAAATCGTTGTGCAAAAAGCCTAACTGACGTTTACCTTCCACAAAATAGTGGCTTTCCTTGTTTATGAATATACGACCAATTAAATAACCTAAATCGTTTATACGATGGTATTTGAACGAATCGTTAAGGAAATTGTACACGTTTATCATTCCACAAAACGAACGGCTTGGATCTTCTTTTAAATAAGAGCCTTTCCAAATCAAATGACTTTTATCAAATTCAAAAATATTGGTGTGCATACCAAAAATTAGCAAGTCGCCCGAAATACGTATCTCAAATTCAAACTCTCCTCTTTCCCTGTACTCCACTATAACACGCTTGTCTGTCAAGTCTGGATTTGCCTTTATATCACGAACAATTTCATAAGCAACTGTTCTCATCATCACAAAAGCTTTGACTGTTTTTTCATAAACATCTTGCTTCATGCTCGATTTTCCCTTAAGTATTTTTAAGATTGAGTCCTGTGTTGATGGCTTTTCCATGGTTCAATGGGTAAATGATTAAATGAGTGAACGGTTAAAAGTTTAAATGTTTGAATAAATTTAATAAAATACAAACTATTTTCCACCAAAACTTCTAACTTCTTACTAATAACTTATAACTAGTATGCTCTTGCAAAAACAACCCTTTGTGTTGAGGGGTTACCTGAATAGATGCAGATACCAGCCTCCATTTTGTTATTTAAAGGAATACAACGAATAGTCGCTTTTGTTTCTTCTTTTATTTTTTGTTCCGATTCCGGTGTTCCATCCCAATGTGCCATTACCAAGCCGGGTGTTTCATCCAATACACGTTTAAATTCATCGTAAGTATCAACACTATACGTTTTGGCTTCGCGCATTGCTAAAGCTTTTTGATACAGATTATCTTGTATTTGCTCCAGCAAATGTTCAATTTTATTTTCAATATCCGCCTGTTGCAGGGTTTCTTTTTCCATTGTATCGCGACGAGCTACTTCTACAGTGCCGTTTTCCAAATCACGCGCACCCATTGCAATACGCACAGGAACACCTTTTAATTCATATTCTGCAAATTTCCATCCGGGACGTTGCGTATCTCTGTCGTCGTACTTAACGCTGATACCTTTGGCTTCCATGGCTTTTTTCATTTTTAATACCACTTCGGTAATTTGTGCCAACTGCTCTTCTCCTTTATAAATAGGCACTATCACCACCTGAAAAGGTGCTAATTTAGGAGGCAGCACCAATCCTTTGTCATCCGAATGCGACATGATCAATGCACCCATCAATCGCGTGGAAACACCCCATGAGGTTGCCCATACGTAATCCTGTTTGCCTTCTTTGTTTGCGAATTTTACATCAAATGCTTTCGCGAAATTTTGACCTAAAAAATGAGATGTCCCTGCTTGTAAAGCTTTTCCATCTTGCATCAAAGCCTCAATGCAATACGTTTCAATAGCTCCGGCAAAACGTTCGTTAGCACTTTTAATTCCTTTAATTACAGGGATTGCCATCCATTTTTCAGCAAAATGGGCATATACCTCCAGCATTTTTTCTGTTTCATCAATTGCTTCCTGCGGCGTTGCATGCGCTGTATGCCCTTCTTGCCATAAAAACTCGGTAGTTCTTAAAAATAATCGGGTACGCATTTCCCAACGCACCACATTCGCCCATTGGTTTACCAATATCGGCAAATCGCGGTAGGATTGTATCCATCCTCTGTAGGTATTCCAGATTATAGTTTCAGAAGTTGGGCGTACAATTAATTCTTCATCCAGTTTGGCTGTTTCGTCTACCACTACACTTCCATCAGGAGCTGTTTTTAATCGATAATGCGTTACTACAGCGCATTCTTTAGCAAAGCCTTCTACATGGCTTGCTTCCTTGCTAAAAAACGATTTAGGGATAAATAAAGGGAAATACGCATTTTGATGTCCTGTATCTTTAAACATTTTATCCAAAGCTGCTTGCATTTTTTCCCAAATGGCATAACCGTAAGGTTTAATAACCATACAACCTTTTACTGCCGAATGTTCTGCCAAGTCAGCTTTCCCAACCAACTCATTATACCATTCCGAATAATTTTTATCTCTGGATGTTAATTCTTTACTCATATATTTTTATGTGACAATTTAATTTGTTTATGCGTCATTGCGAGGAACGAAGCAATCTCAAAACCAAGTCTCGTAAGAGATTGCTTCGTTCCTCGCAATGACGTTTTAATTATTTTTTTACTATAAACAAAAAACTCCCAAAAATTTTTTGGGAGTTTTTTGTTAATTAAAATAGAGCTTATGCGTGTTCAAGTTTACCTGTTAAGATTTCTGCATCTACCAAAATTCTACCGCAATGTTCACAAACAATAATCTTTTTATGTGTACGAATATCTAATTGACGCTGAGGCGGAATTTTGTTGAAACATCCACCGCAAGCATCACGCTCAACAGTTACAACACCTAATCCGTTAACTACGTTTGCACGAATACGTTTGTAAGCATTCAATAAACGATCATCGATAACTGTTTCAGCAGAACTTGATTTTTTAATTAAAGCAGATTCTTCTTTTTCTGTTTCAGCAACAATATCTTCTAATTCTTTTCTTTTGAACTTCAAATCTTTTTGACGGCTTTCCAGTTCTTCTTCTGATTGCGCTGCAATCTCTTTTTTAGAAATAATTTGTGCTTTAAATTCTTTAATGCGTTTTTCAGCCAATTGAATTTCTAAATTTTGAAATTCCATTTCTTTTGTAATCGAATCGTACTCACGATTATTACGTACTTTGCTTTGTTGTGTTTCGTATTTTTTAATCAACAACTGAGCGTCTTTAATAACGTTTTTCTTTTCAGTAATTGCCTCATCAAGAGTTTTTAATTCTTCAGTAAAGTTACCAATTCGGGTTTCTAAACCTGCAACAATATCTTCAAAATCTCTAACTTCCAAAGGTAATTCACCTCTAACAATTCTGATTTTATCAATCTTGGAGTCGATTTGTTGTAACTCAAACAATGCTTTCAACTTTTCTTCTACAGATATCTCTTCAGTTTTAGATTTTGCCATTTTTTATAAATATTTAATTGGATTCGTATTAATTTTTGATATAAGGAGTGCAAATGTATTAAATTTTTTCTTTAAAATATCATAAAATAATTCGATTGTAAACTGTTCACTCTCATAATGCCCTATATCAGCAATAATGATGCGATTTTCGGCATCAAAAAATTGATGGTATTTAAAATCGGCTGTAACCAATATATCTGCTCCGCTTTTTATGGCATCATTCAGTAAAAAACTGCCGGAACCACCGCAAACAGCCACTTTTTTTATCTTTTTATCGCGCAAAGCGGTATACCTTATGCCTTCCGCTTTCATAGTTTGTTTTAAAAGCTTCAAAAAATCCATTTCAGCTGTTTCTGATGGTAATTCGCCAATGATACCCGCTCCTACATAATTATTAGAATTGGTAATTGGCAACAAATCATAAGCAACTTCTTCGTAAGGATGTACACTTAGCAAGGCTTTGATCAGTTTTGATTCGATATGTGCGGGATAAATGGCTTCAATCTTAATTTCTGTATCCTGATGTCTCCTGCCTTTTTCACCTAGATATGGTGTTGCTTGTTCATTAGCGCGAAAGGTGCCCATTCCGTTGGAATTAAAACTGCATTGGTCGTAATTCCCAATACTACCCGCTCCCGCATTAAATAAGGCTGCTCTAACTTCTTCATCTTTACTTTCAGGACAAAATGTAATTATTTTTTTCAGTTTTGCTCCGGTCGAAGGTGCCAAAATTTTACAATTTACCAAGCCCAATTTTTCTGCAATCTTAGCATTCACACCATAATGCACATTGTCTAAATTAGTATGCGCTGCATAAATGGCAATATTATTTTGAATGGCTTTAATGATAACCCTCTCCACATAATTATTTCCATTGAACTTTTTTAAACCCGAAAATACAATAGGATGATGTGCTATTACCAAATTACATCCGTTTTCAATGGCTTCATCAATAACAGCTTCAATGCTATCTAAGCAAATAAGTGCCGAAGTAATTTCCATATTTTTATTGCCACATATCAATCCCGAATTATCATAACTTTCCTGATAAGCCAAGGGGGCGTAGCTTTCTAAATAATCTGTTATTTCCTGAAGTTTCATTTTATTGTAATTATATTTTTTATGCTTACACCATAAATTTGAGCATAGGCACTACGAATTTACAAATTATCGTTAATGAAATATTAAAAAGTTTACCACGGAGACACTACGTTCACGGAGATTCACGAAGAAAAAAACTCCATTTTTCTTTGTGTTCACTGTGTCTCCATGGTCAAAATTTTACACATCAACCAAATAGTTGTATTTTTAACCAATGAAATTTTTGAAAATTATCTTACTTCCCTTATCAGTAGTGTATGGTGCTATTTTGCATCTACGAAACAAATTTTATGACTGGGGCGTATTCAAATCTACTTCATTTTCAATTCCTATAATTTCTGTTGGTAATCTAAGTGTTGGCGGCACAGGCAAAACACCGCATATCGAATATTTATTGCGCTTGTTAAGTCCGCACTTTGAAATAGCAACACTGAGCCGCGGTTATGGAAGAAAAACAAATGGATTCATCTTATCTGACGAAAACTCTACTGCTTCTGACATTGGCGATGAGCCTCAGCAATTCAAAAATAAATTCAAAAATGTACTTGTTTCCGTAGATGCAAAACGGGTAAACGGAATAAAAAAAATCCAACAAATTGCCCCAACTACACAATGTGTGTTGTTAGACGATGCGTTTCAACACCGCGCTGTAACACCCGGATTATCTATTGTTTTAACCGACTTTAGTAATTTATATTTTAACGATTACGTTGTACCTTCTGGCACATTGCGCGAATTTAAAGGGGGAATAAAACGTGCCGACATTATTATCATAACCAAATGCCCGAAAGTATTAGCACCTGTTGAACGCAAACGACTAACCAAAGAAATAGCTCCATTACCCCACCAGCATATTTATTTTTCTTATATAAAGTATGGGGAATTTGTATTGCTGAATTCCGCAAAAACTAATCCTGTTTCAAAAGCTTATTATTCTGAACACAACTACAATATAGTACTGGTAACGGGCATTGCTAATACACAACCTTTGGAACAATACGTAAAAACTAAAGTTAAAAACGTAATTCCAATAAAGTTCCCCGATCACCATCAGTTTACAAAAAGCGATCTGGGATTGATACAAAAAACATTTCACGATATCCCATCCGACAATAAAATTATCCTCACAACGGAAAAAGATGCCATGCGTTTGAAACTGCCTGAATTTTCAATCATTTTAAACGAATTGCCTATATTTTATATGCCTATAGAAATTAACTTCTACGAGCAAGACAAAGAAGAATTTAACGAACAAATTTTACATTATGTTAGAGCAAATCAAAACTACGGCAAAGTACATTCAAAATAAAATTTCGGATTCGCCGGAAGTTGGGATTATACTGGGAACAGGGCTTGGCGGACTTGTTAATGAAATAAACATTAAACACTCCATCAACTACGAAGATATACCAAACTTCCCTGTTTCAACAGTAGAAGGCCATTCGGGCAAATTAATTTTTGGTGAACTGGGAGGTAAAAACATTGTAGCCATGCAAGGTCGATTTCATTATTATGAAGGATACACTTTGCAACAAGTAACCTTTCCTGTACGTGTAATGAAACTATTGGGCATCAAACAACTCTTTGTTTCCAATGCCGCCGGAGGCACCAATGCTAATTTTGAAATTGGTGACCTGATGATCATTAACGATCATATCAATTTTTTTCCAAACAACCCGCTCATCGGAAAAAACATGGCAGAACTTGGTCCTCGTTTCCCTGACATGAGTGATGTATACGATAAAGCCATTATTGCTAAAGCAAAAAATATAGCTGCAAAAAATAATATTAAAGTACACGAAGGGGTATATTTTGGTTTATCAGGCCCCACATTTGAAACTCCTGCCGAATATAAATTTATACGCATTGTGGGCGGCGATGCTGTGGGAATGAGTACTGTGCCAGAAATTATTGTTGCACGACACATGGGTATTCCTTGCTTCGCTATGTCTATCATCACTGATTTAGGTGTAGAAGGCAGAATTGTAAAAGTTACACATCAGGATGTGATAGATGCTGCTGCAAAAGCTGAAATAAGAATGACCCTGATCATGAAAGAGCTGATAAGGGAATTGTAAATAAATGGAACACGGATTGAACGAATTGAACGAATTTTTATAAATCTGTTTTTATTTGATTTATCCGTGTAAATCCGCCATATTCGTCCAATCCGCGTTCTATAAAAAATGCTTAAAATGAAATTTTGGCTTTTAATTATTATTCTATTTTCATCGCTTTTATCAAAGGCTCAAAAAGACATTGTCTCTGCTGACGACATACCCGCTTTGGAACAGAAAGCGCATGCAAATATATTTAAAGCACTTTCATCCAACATCGGCAGCAATTACGATTTAAAATACCACCGTTGCAATTGGGAAATTAACCCTACTGTAAGTTATATAAAAGGCAATATCACTTCTTATTTTAAGCCTGTTGTTAATGGTTTTAATCAAATGGAATTTGATTTTACAACAACACTAAACATTGATTCAGTGATATATCATGGCAATGTTGTTTCATTTACGCAACAATCAAATGATGTTCTACAAATAAA
>CANFLQ010000028.1 GCA_947447995.1 Bacteroidota bacterium
AAAATGGATGAATTTTAGGATTTTGACTAATTAATTCAACAGTCTTTTCAATCTCATCAAGCAAATTATCTACTACTTTTTTTGTCCATTTCTGTTCAATAAAAGCAATGAGCTGTTCTAAACTACCTACTGCTTTGGGAGACCAAATTATTTTTTTATGACTCACAATTACCCTTTAAACTTAGCCATTACCTCGCGATGAGATATGCCCTTTCCACTTTCTAATTCAGTAAATGCCTCTTCAATTTCTTGTTTTTGAGACTTGGTAAGTTCATCCCAATGATCGACATTAGTTTTTTGCAACAATTCTATCTTATTAATAATTGTTGCATCCTTTATTTTTAAGAGCCATTCGATGATACTAAGTTTTTTTTCTAAAATATTATTCATAGTATGTATCTTTTTAACGCTAAAATGGTTTTAACTAAGCAACACCCGCTTTACGAACGCCTTGAACTTTCACTTTTGAAGCCGCTGTTTTAACAGGTTTATTTGTAGTGTCTTTTAATTTTGTTTTAGCTGGAGCTTTTTCATCTTTTGCTTTCAACTTCGGTTTTTCTTCCTCCGTTTTTTCTTCTTTTTTCTCCAACAAACCTTCTTTGTGAAGTAAATTGTACCAGCTGATTATTTTTTTAATATCCGATACATATACTCTTTCCTCATCATATTCAGGAAAAGCTGCTTTAAAATATTTTTTCATTTCGGCATCCGGCAATTTATGATCAATTGCTGCTCCGCCTTTTTCTTTATCGTATATTTTTTGGAAAACTTCTTTCAAAGGCACATCGTCACCTGTCGAATAAATATTTACATCTTCCAACGCACTTACCTTACTGGTTGAATAGGCCGGCACACGTTTTTTATCTACTAAGGATTCTACTATTAATCCATTCTTAATTTGAGCAACTACTTTATAAAGTCCGCTCATTCCTGCAATTGAAATAATTCCGCTTAAATTCATAACTTATTTTTTGTTTATACAAATGTAAAAAAAATATTTTTAAAAATTAGGGATAATTTCTAAATATGAATAGGTATTGCTGCTATAATCCATTTCACAGCAAAAATGATTGAGTCCATTGGTCAACACTAGGTATTTAACTTTAAACACCATATTATAACGGGCTATTTGGTCAAAAACATCCTGAGTTATTTTTACTTCCGGAGCCTTGCACTCTACCATCAAAAAAGGATTACCCGATTTATCATATACCAGCACATCCATCCGCTTTTGCAGTTGATTGTACTTTAAACCGGCTTCAACAGCAATTAAGGAAGCTGGAAACTTTTTTTCCTGAATCAAGTATTGTAAAAAATTCTGGCGCACCCACTCCTCCGGCGTCAAAACCACATACTTTTTGCGAATCGCATCAAAAATTTGAGTGCGATTGCCTTGCTGTTTAAGCTTAAACGAATATGTTGGTAAATTTAAAACCTGCATTTGTAGCACTAAGTACGAAATTTTTTGCTTACTTTTTGTAGATTATTTTCATAAATAATAAAACTCTATCCCATATAAAGTGGTTAATTCGTAACTTCGCTAAGCAAAAAAAGCGAAAATATATATTCTGAATATTCGTAAATTGAGCGCTAAACCAACTATATGAAAAACAAAGAGGAAATAGTACAAAACTGGTTACCACGCTATACAGGTACGCCACTCGAAAATTTTGGTAAGTATATTTTACTTACCAATTTTAATAAGTACGTTAAAAAATTTGCCGAATGGAACGATGTGGAAATAAATGGCTTGGATATGCCCATGCCCAACGCAACTGCCCACGGAATAACCATCATCAATTTTGGTATGGGTAGCGCCAATGCAGCCACCATCATGGATTTGTTAAGTGCCATTGAACCTAAAGCGGTTTTATTTTTGGGCAAATGCGGTGGTTTAAAAAAGAAGAATGAATTGGGTGATTTGATATTACCAATTGCCGCTATTCGCGGAGAAGGTGCATCGGACGATTATTTTCCGCCGGAAGTGCCCGCTTTACCTGCATTTAGCCTGCAAAAAGCTATTTCTACAACCATCAGAAATCACAATAAAGATTACTGGACAGGTACTGTATATACTACCAACCGCAGGGTTTGGGAGCACGACGAAAAATTTAAGGATTACCTTCGCTCTATCCGTGTAATGGGCATTGATATGGAAACAGCAACTATTTTTTCTACCGGTTTCCACAATCATATTCCAACCGGGGCATTGCTTTTGGTGAGCGATCAACCAATGATATCGCAAGGAGTAAAAACAACAGAAAGCGATAAACTTATTACTCAGAATTATGTGGATGAACATTTAAAAATTGGTATTGATTCTCTGAATGAGCTTATTAACAATGGTTTGACGGTAAAACATTTGAGGTTTGAGTAAAGGAAGCGAATAGGCAATAGCGAATAGTTAATAGGGAAAGGCTACATTCTAACTATTAACTAGTAACTACTAACTAGTAACTATGACACTATGGAATTCAACGACATCATATCCGAATTAAAAAAGAAAGTTTATCGCCCCGTATATTTTTTAATGGGCGAAGAAGCCTATTTTATTGATATGATCTCCGATTATATTGAACAAAATGTATTGGACGATTCCGAAAAAGAATTTAACCAAACCATCCTTTACGGACGTGATGTATCAGCTTCTGACATTGTAAATGCTGCCAAGCGTTTCCCAATGATGAGTGAGCATCAAGTAATTATTGTTAAAGAAGCGCAAAATATAAAAGATTTAGTAGCCAAGGACAAAGAAGGTGCAAAAGAAAAGGACAAAGAAAAAGCAAAACTTCCTTTTGAAGCATACATCGAAAACCCTCAAAAATCAACCATCTTGGTTGTTTGTTACAAATACAAAACCCTTGACAAGCGCACAGCCACTGCAAAAGCAATTGATAAAAATGCGGTGCTGTTCGACTCCAAAAAAATATACGACAATAAAGTTCCCGACTGGATCAACAATTATTTGAAAGGCAAAGAGTATACTGTTAGTCCGCAAGCAAGCGCATTACTTGGTGAATACTTAGGAACCAACCTTAGTAAAATATCCAATGAGTTGGACAAGTTAATGATCAATTTACCACCAAAATCTGAAATATCCTTAGAACATATTCAAACAAACATTGGAATAAGTAAAGAGTACAATGTGTTTGAATTGCAAACAGCTGTAGGGAAAAAAGATGTTTTAAAAGCGAACCGAATTATCAATTATTTTTCATCCAACGAAAAGGAACATCCTTTGGTAATGACCATGTCGTCGCTTTACGGCTATTTTTGTAAACTTTTAAGCTACCAGTTTTTAACGGATAAATCAAAGCCAAGCGTTGCTTCTGCATTGGGTGTAAATCCTTTTTTTGTTGGGGATTATGAACGTGCAGCAAAAAATTATTCGGTTACTAAATTAAAATCTATTTTTGGTTACTTGCGTGAATACGACCTGAAATCAAAAGGTGTAGACAGTGGAACTGCTAGTCAGGGTGAATTATTGAAGGAGTTAATTTTTAAAATTTTGCATTGAAAAAATAGGGGTATTCGTAAAGTATAAGAATATTAACATAGGATGAATTGGCAAAGCATAAGCTAAAAAAATCAAACATATACTACTGTACTAAATAAAAGAGATGAATGATTTTCTCAAGTTAGAAGAAATTTTAGAAAAAGTCAAAAACAAAACAATTACTTTGCCAACTGTACAAAGAGGTTTTGTTTGGAAACCATACCAAATTGAAAATCTTTGGGATTCTTTATTGAGAGGTTATCCTGTTGGTTCTTTTGTTCTATCACAAAAAATTAATACGGAAGAATACGAATTATTGGACGGACAACAAAGAGCATCAGCAATTTGTTTAGGATTTTACAATCCTCTTGATAATGGCAACAAAGGTTCTAAACCTAACAATGAAATTTTTAAAACATCATTTGAAAATATTATCATATTTATTGACCTAGTAAAACCAAATTCAAATAATGATAATCGTAAATTTATATTTCGAGTAATAACAAATTCACACCCTTGGGGATATAGAAGACAAGAAAATCAAAAAATATTAGAGTCAAAAAATATAACAAAAGCAATGAGTTGTTATAAGATTGAAAAAAACGATTATTTGCATAAACCATTAAAGGAGTTTTACCCATTTGATTCTTATCAGCCAATACCAATTGGATTATTTATCAATGCATCAATAAATAAATTCAGCCCAGAAAATTTAGAAAAATCAATTGAAGAATGGAAAAAGAACTTTCATATTGATGCTAAGGGGGAATTACAAGTAATTGAAAAGAGAAATGAAGAAGGTATAAAATTTTATTCGGTAAAAGATATTTATTCGATGGTTAATAAAATGCTTGATAAACAAAAAATCCCTCTATTATTTCTTAACTTATCAGAGTTATATGAAGATGAAGAAAATAATATTCCTGTAAAACAAATTAAAAAAAATATAATCGAAAGTGAAACAGATGAAGAAAAACTTAAAGATGATCGTGAACAAGAAAGTAGCGAAGACAGAAACATAGATGAAATTGAAAATTTATTTATTAGATTAAATTCGGGTGGTACTCCTTTACGAGGTGAAGAACTAAACTATTCAATTTTGAAATCTCATATAAGTTCTAAATTACAAGAGAAGCTCGAATTTAAGTGTAAAGGACTTTTTTACCCTGCAAGGTTTATTACAATAGCATTTCGGCTATTTAATAATAGCCGAGACCAAAATCTGGCAAATGAAAAAGATTCAATAAATATGAAAATAAAACCCAAACAATTTCAAAAGATTATGCGGGAAAATAAAAAAAATGATTTCATTGAATTCCTTGAAAGTTTTATTGATACTGATTATATAGCGAAAACTAAAAATTTATTACTTTATCATAAGGAAACTAATAAAATAGGATTACCAACATTCATTGCATATTCACTTGCAGACAAAGCCCCTGAAATTATGTTTATGTTATTATATCGTCTTTTCATTAAGAAAGATAATATAACAGCTGATTTGAAACCAAATGTACTTGGAATAATTACTTTATTTACTTGGTTGGGCAAAGTTGAAAAGCAAAGAGACCATAGTAAATTACTTAATAATATTTGGCTATGTGTTAAAAGATTTGAAACAAAAAGATTTTGGTCAAGTGAAACCGTTCAACGTGCAATGATAAAAGATTATGATAATGAAATACTTACAAAATTTCCAAAGTTGAATGAATTGAAAAAAATAATTCCAAAACCTAATGCTGATATTAGGACTTTTACTTCGGATAAAATTGTTAGGAATTCTGATTATGGGAACTTTATTAATAAAATATTTTACAATAAAGATTTAATACTTTATGCCCAAAGAGATGTTATTACAGAATGGTTTCAAGAAATTGAAGATTGTAACCTTGAAGATACTAATAGAGCTTTTGATTGGGACCATATTTGCCCAAATAGCTATATTCATAACAAGAGAAATATTAATCAATCTTTAAAGGATTGGTATCATTCTAATGGCAATTTTAGAGCTTGGAAATATTCATTAAATAGGATTGACCAAGATGATGCTCCTTCAGAAAAATTAAACCCTAAAGAAAATTTAATATGGTGGTCAGAAAGTTTAGATAAGAATTACACAACAGAACGACAATTAAAGGATGCGCTACTATATTTGTCTTTCTGTGATAAGGAATGGTTAAATTTGAATAGTGACGTAAAGAAAAAAATTAAAGATAGAAATATTTCAAAGCAAATTATTGCTTACATACTAAATAGAAATATTAAAATTTGTATAGAATGGTACGAACAACTTAAAATTAATGACCTAATTCCAGAAATTCCTAAAAAAAATAATATAAAAGAGCTTTTTAAAAATGTAATAGATAACAAAAAGTGGAATGAAATTAAAGAAGATGAAAAAATACGTTATTCCTTACCATTGGGTGCAAAAAACCTTTCATTATTCTTTTCTTTTAACATCGAAAACAATACCCTAAAGGAAAATGAAATTAAATTTGGGATCTCTGAAGAAAACACAAGCGAAATACTTGATGGGGTAAAAATACCACAAAAGGAAGAAGACAATTATTATTATTATGACCACAATATATCTTTCCTGTGCACCTTATTGTCATATTCTGACGATTCAATCATTGATCTTTTTAAAGAATTTAATTTATGGTTAAACAGATTTCCCGACAAGAAAATAAAAGACATTGCAATAGATAAATTTAATAATAGCATTAAAAGCAGATACAGGAACAAAATAGCAATACAGGACAGATAGAAAAGAATAAAATTAGAACGAAAAATTAATACTTTTTAAATTTCTAGACGTTATAAAAATAACTACGAATGAAAAAATAGAAATTAACCTAATATAAAAATGAAAGAACAAGAAGATGAAATAGACTATAATTTTGACGAAGCAGCAGAATTTATTCTTGAAAATATTTCAGCTGAATTATGCGAAAAAATAAGCCATCAAGACATTGTAACATTACTTAAGTTAGAAGATGAGTATATTGAAAAAAGAGAAGAAGAAAGTAAAAACAGAAAACCTTTTCTTTCGTTTGACCTTAATATATTAGACCAAGAGGATATTAATTACTATGTAATGACGAATGCAGTTAAACATAACATACTATTAAACGAAGAAGAAATAGAAGAAATAATGTATGCGGAATTAGATTATATGGAAGATATTGGACAAATAGGAGAAGGATTTAATGACAACTAAAAGAAGTACAATACAGGTCGCTCCTATGGAGCTTAAATAAATGATTAATAATCCAATTACTACAAACAGGGCATCCCTACTGGATTTTTTGAAAGCTCCAGAGGAGCAACCTGTTTGTAGAAATAAAGATTATACAACAAATTAAGCTCCGTAGGAGCGACCTGTTAATTATTTGAATAAATCCGATAGTTATTGGGATTAAACAAGCTTATAATGAGATTTGCTTTTTTTATATGATTTTTACTTCAACGCATCATTCGAGTTCTGCGTTGAAGTAAAAATAGGAAGCAATCTCAAACAAAGTATAGAATTAGATTGCTTCGTTCCTCGCAATGACGCGCTAAATAGGTTTTTGGTTATTATAATAAATTGGCTTGTATAAATTAACAATACTTAAATTCTAAGCCTCAATGAAAAAAGGTATTTTTTGTTTAGAGGGATTGTGGGCGCAAGATTTAAAAAATAAATCTACTGTTTTGCCCATACTGGAGTTGCTGCAAAAAGGAGGCATTTGCAACAATATTTATCATGCCTGTGCAACAAAAGAGGAGCTGGAATTTTTTCTGAACAAATGGAAAAACAAATCAATATGTAGTAAATATCCCATATTGTATTTGGCATTTCATGGTAAAAAAGGACAAATATACATTACTGATAAAAGCACCTATTCGTTGGACGATTTGGCTGTTATTTTAGAAAATTCAGCAAAAGGGAAAGTGGTGTTTTTTGCATCTTGCGAAACATTAAATACCGCCGGGCGAACGATACAATCTTTCTTAAAAAAAACAAATGCAATAGCTGCTATTGGTTATAAACAAGAAGTAGATTGGATGATAGCAACCGCCTTTGAATTATTGGTTTTGGATGCCTTACAACAAGATAAATTTGATAGCAAAGGAATTGAGAAGATTGAACATAAAATAAAATCTGAATACGGAAACCTGCACCAGATATTGGATTGCAAAATAGCAGTAAACAAATTTGTACACTTTCCGAGAAAAAGAAATCCTAAAACGATTTAATAACAGCTTAAAAAAATGCCACAGATTCACAGATTATAATAAATTAGGAATTATTAAATTTTGACGATATTTTGAAAAATAAAAAATTGTGTAATTCTTGGCGTATTTTAATTTAAAAATCTGTGAATCTGTGGCAACTATTTTTTACTCCGCAGCAAAGCTGCGAGGAATAGTAATAACAACTTAAAAAACATCAGCATAAAATTTATAAAATAAATCTGGAGACTCTGAGAGAAGAAAAAAATGAAAAACACACCTATACGCATTGAATTGCCCACTATTTACGGCATGCAAACCGTAAATTCGTTTCTGTTTAAAGAACCGGAACCTATATTAATTGATTGCGGCGAAAACACGGAAGAAAGTTGGCAAGCCTTAACAAAAGGCTTAGCCGATAACGATTTAACCATTGCCGATATTAAAAAAGTATATATTACCCATACACATACCGATCATGTTGGAATGGCAGGCAGAATAGCCAAAGTAAACGGTGCAGAAATATGGGTATCTGACAAATCTCATGATTATGTGCTAAATCCAACAAGCTATTACAAAATCATCCGAAAATTAACCATTGATACTACTGCAAAATTGTGGGGCGAAGTTACGCCTGATAGTCCGCTCATTAAATTTTCAGCATCCATGGAAAAAAATAAAGATACATGGGTGGATATTCCCAAAGAATTGCTGAAGGTTTATAAAGTTGGAGATTATTTGAATTTCGGAAATGAAAACTGGAAAGTTATTTTTATGCCTGGTCATTCCAACACCCAAACAATCTATCTTCAGGAAGAAACAAAAAAAATGTTATCCGCCGATATGCTACTTTCTGTTACTCCTACGCCATTTTACGAATTAACAGGGGGCTTAACAGGTGAAAGAATAAAAGGATTGCCTATCATGCTTCAATCATACGAAACATTAAATAACCTTGATTTTTCGGTAGCATTTCCTGGTCATTACGATACCATTACCAATCCTAAAGAAATCATCAGCAATCAGCTTGCGCACATCCATAAACGTAAATTACAATGTTTGGAGTTTATAAAAAACGGAATTAACAATTATCAGGATTTATACCCTGCCATGTATAACCGTTTTACATTTCCGGCAATAACAATGCTTGTGGGCTATCTCGATTTATTGGTGGGAGAAGAAAAGATCCATTGGCAGGAAGATGAAAAATCGATTCGGTTTGAGGCTATTAAATTAACGGTATAAATTTACCACGGATGCACAGAGGTCATTAAGAAACACGGAGAAGACCTCTGTGAAATTCCATGTTCTCCGTGCCTCCATGGTAAAAACCTATAATTTCAGTAAAGGAAATGAGGCTCATTGGCAGCATTTTTATAGGAAAAGACGATAACGGAAATATAATTAATTGATAAATTTTATGATTTAAAAGAAAATGAACCCAAACAACTACCAGCTAATTAATTCGATAAAAAAGTTGATTATAAACGTTAGGCAAAAAGTTTACCGAATGGTCAACTCCTCGCTACTAGAAACCTATTGGCAAATAGGTAAACTAATAGTAGAAGATGAGCAACAAGGCAATGCCAAAGCCCAATATGGTAATGCCACACTTAAAAATCTATCGAAAGCACTTACCTTAGAGTTCGGTAAAGGGTATGATTACACCAATCTTACCAATATGCGTAATTTCTACATGGCGTTTCCAATTCTTGACGCACTGCGTCAAGAATTGAGTTGGACACATTACCGTTTACTTTCCCGACTCGATTCTGGAGAAAAACAGAACTATTATTTGCAAGAATCAGTAGCCGCAAACTGGAACAGCAGAGAACTACAACGACAAATTAACACACTCGCATTTGAACGCGTAGTGAAACAGTTGCCCGAAAAAACTAGCAAACTCAGCATAGAAAATCTGATAAAAGACCCCTATCTTTTTGAGTTTTTAGGGCTTTCGCCAGAAGAAAAAAATACAGAGAGAAGTATTGAAACGGCTATTATAGAGCATTTGCAAAAATTTTTACTTGAGTTTGGAAAAGGATTCGCCTTTGTGGCTCGCCAACAACATATTGTTACCGATACTTCTGACTTTTATATTGATTTGGTGTTTTACAATTACATACTCAAGTGCTTTGTTATTATAGATTTAAAAACGGGCACAATGACACACCAAGATATTGGTCAATTAGATATGTATGTGCGTATGTATGACGATCTAAAACGTGGCGAAGATGACAACCCAACTATTGGACTTTTGTTATGTTCAGAAAAAGACGAAGCCATTGTAAAATACTCTGTTTTGAACGACCAAAACAATCTTTTTGCTAACAAATATTTATTGTATTTACCCAAAGAAGAAGATTTGAAAAACTTGATTGAAGAAGATAGATTAAGATTTGAATTGGATACAACTTTAAAATAAAAATTTATGAAACATTGGCTAGTAAAATCAGAACCCTTTAAATACAGTTGGGAAAAATTTGTAAAAGATAAAAAAGCCGTTTGGGACGGTGTGCGCAATTACGCCGCCCGTAACAACATGCGCGCTATGAAAAAGGGAGATTTAGTGTTTTTTTATCACAGCAACGAAGGGCTTGAAATAGTAGGGATTGCTAAAGTAATTAAAGAAGCTTATCAGGATCCAACCACCGAAGATACCGCATGGAGCGTGGTAGATATTGCACCCTTTAAAGCATTAAAACGCCCAGTAACATTAGCCGAAATAAAAGCCGACGAACAATTGGAAGGCATTGAATTGGTGCGCCTAAGCCGATTATCGGTAGCATCATTAAAAACTGCTGAGTTTAATAGGATATTGGCCTTATCGGAAACAAAAGCATAAACCCATTTTTTCACCACGGAGACACAGAGAAAATGGAGTATCACAGAGATTATTTTTAAGAAAGCTCTGAATGAAATGACAATTTTTTTAAAAATCTATTACTTTTCTCCCTTCCTCTTTGTGCTCTCTGTGCCTCCGTGGTAAATTCACCGGAACAAAAATTTCTTCAACAAAATCCTCAAAACATTTTTGAACGCGGATTTTTTTTGTACTTTTGCCTGACCTCCAAATTTCCTACGGTCAAGGAAAAAAAGCAAAACAGATTTTCAGATATGTCAACTACATCAATTAAGTATATTTTTGTTACCGGAGGCGTAACTTCATCATTAGGAAAAGGAATATTAGCAGCATCTTTAGCCAAACTTCTTCAAGCAAGAGGGCACACAGTTACCATTCAAAAACTGGATCCATACATAAATGTTGACCCCGGAACACTTAACCCGTATGAGCACGGCGAATGTTTTGTTACCGACGATGGTGCCGAAACCGACCTTGACCTTGGGCATTACGAACGTTTTTTAAACATACCCACTTCTCAGGCAAATAATGTTACTACCGGTCGTATTTACCAATCGGTAATTGAAAAAGAGCGCCGTGGCGATTACCTTGGAAAAACCGTTCAGGTAATTCCTCATATTACAGACGAGATCAAAAACCGCATTAAATTATTAGGGAAAACGGGCAATTACGAATTTATTATTACCGAAATAGGCGGAACTGTTGGTGATATTGAATCACTACCTTATATAGAGGCTGTACGTCAGTTAAAATGGGAATTGGGCAGAGATGCAATGGTTATTCACCTTACCTTGATTCCTTATCTTTCTACCACTGGCGAATTAAAAACAAAACCTACTCAACACTCTGTTAAATTATTATTGGAATACGGTGTTCAACCCGATATTTTAGTTTGCAGAACCGAACATCCGCTTAACAAAGACATTAGAAATAAAATAGCATTATTCTGTAACGTTGCACCCAATGCAGTTATAGAAGCACGCGATGCAAGCACCATTTACGAAGTTCCGTTATTGATGGAAGAAGAGCAATTGGATGTAGTAGTATTAAATCAATTGAACATACCTCTTACTCCTAATCTGGATTTGAATAAATGGAAAGAGTTTTTACATAAATTCCAACATCCCGAATTTGAAATTAAAATTGGTTTAGTAGGAAAATATGTAGAGTTAAAAGATTCTTACAAATCCATTTCTGAAGCATTTATTCATGCAGGAGCGGTTAACAATTGCAAAGTATCTATCGAATGGATTCATTCCGAAAGCATTGATGATGTTAATGTTGGAGAAAAATTCAAAGGTTTAAGTGGCATTTTAGTTGCACCGGGATTCGGGCAACGCGGTATTGAAGGAAAAATAAGTGCCATTAAATATGCGCGTGAAAACGGCATTCCGTTTTTCGGAATTTGTTTGGGTATGCAATGTGCTGTTATTGAATATGCACGTAACGTATTAGGGTTAGAAGGTGCTAATTCTACCGAAATGGATCCTAAAACTAAATTTCCGGTAATTAATTTAATGGACGGACAAAAAAAGGTAACCAAAAAAGGCGGCACCATGCGTTTGGGCTCATATCCTTGCGTTGTTAAAGAAAACACCAAAGCCTGGAATACCTACAAACAAAAAGATATTAACGAACGTCACCGTCACCGTTACGAATTTAATAACGAATACCTGCCTGCATTTGAAAAATCAGGTATGATGGCTTCCGGAATTAATCCCGAAGGAAATTTGGTTGAAATTATTGAAATAAAAAGCCACCCTTGGTTTGTAGGCGTTCAGTTTCACCCCGAATATAAAAGTACGGTAGCTAATCCGCATCCTTTATTTGTAAACTTTGTGAAAGCAGCTGTGGAAGCAGGAAAGCTAGTGCATTAATCCAGTATATTAATATTACTGCCTCTTATGAACACACGTACTGTTTTCAGTATATCTGACATAGGAACTGTTTTTCAAAAGTTCTTTGGTTTGGCTAATAAACTGATTTTGTTGTTGTGTATTTAATTCGTTTAACTTTAAACAATAATCCATTTCACCTTCTCTTCCCCATTTTACTATTTCTGGCATTATCCTAACATTAAATTTTTCATTAAATTTCAAAATAAAGTGGTCAAACTCTCCTTTAGCCTGATGATTGATTCCTGTTCCAATGCTATTAAATGAAACCGTAAAACGGTACAAGCTATCGGTTAAAGGAATAGTTTCAACTATTTTTAAAATTGGTTTAACTTGTTCAATTGAAGTAGAAGTTGCAGCTAGCTTTTTTCTACTTTTGCAAGCAATAATAGTCAATAACAATACGGTAAAGAAGATTGTTTTTTTCATCATATACACGTTTATTTGGCAACAATAATTTTTTTGATCACACTACTTTTTCCTGAAATTATTTGCACATAATATACTCCATTAGTATATCCTGATAAATTTATTTGAACAGCATTATTTTCAACGTGTTCAATTGTTTTAACAGTTTCGCCAAGTATATTTACAACAATAATGCTTGTGTTTTTAAGATTAAAATTATTATAATTGATAACAAAAATACCATCATTTGGATTAGGCGAAATAGTAATTGTATTTGCAACAAAATTTTCAACTACCTTGTTTGGAATATTGATATACCCTTTGGAGGTTAATATTCCAATTCGTTCGCCATTCAAAACCGCTTGCATTCTTTCAGCTTGACCTAAGGTAAACATGTTCATGCAATCATCATCAGAATAATCCATATAATTCATATACATTTCACCATTTACATCACTACCACAAGTACTATTAGCGTTATACGGAAAACCGTTACATCCATAATTAGAATCGTAGGCTGGAGGAGTATCACTTACTAAATCATCTCCACAAATAGTATTTCCCCAAATATGATTCAAATTAAACCAATGCCCTACTTCGTGAGTGGCAGTTCTTCCTAGGCTATTATAAGTCCACCCTCCACTACCTGCTGTTCCTGTTCTCCCAAATGTTTCGTATCGTATTACTACTCCATCATCTGCTGGACTTATAGCCATTTCAGCAGGAAAAGCAGAATAACCCAAAGTATTTCCGCTACTACTATCCAAATTACAAACCCATAAATTAAGATACTGCGTTGGATTCCAATTATCTTTACCGCCCGAAGCTGTATATTTTTCATATCCCTGACCAGTAAATGAAATAGAATCGGTATAGGTTCTAGTAATGCCAGTTGTTGCATTTCCGTTTTCATCTGTATTTGCTAAACAAAAATTGATTTGAGTGTCAGCCATATCTTTCCAAAAGGGATGAGTTTGCGGCAAAGTATCTGAATTTTTTAATCTGAAATCTTCATTCAAAACATCCATTTGAGACATAATTTGTTCATTTGAAATATTCTCAATCGGCTTATGCCACAATACATGAACAACAACTGGAATGTTTATTATTTGTAAGGCTTTTTTGGATTGCCTTAATAAAGCAATATTTTTTTGAGTTTGAATCTCAGATTGTTTCAACCTTTGTTTAATGGAAGAATCTTTTTCGACGCGTTTTTCCAATAAATGTACAGTAGCGCATTTTTGTTTTTGAGCTTTAGCAATCAAACTAATTAACATAATAATTACTACTATTACAGATGATATTGTGTATTTCATTTTTAAAATCCTTGTTTGTCCAAATTAATAATTTCCACTTCCTAATTGCACGTAATAATAAGGAAATAATATAACAAATAAAACAAGTGAATTTATCAAATTCCTTTGACAATATCTGCACGGAAATTTTACAATCACTTAACATTTGCATAACACAATGCCTCCAGCTGCACAATACCTTTGTCGCAGATAATAATAAAATAACCAAAAATTTACAAAGATGAGTTTTAAAAGAAACCTTTTATTAACAGTTGCGGGAGCTACATTAATGCTAAGTAACATTAAAGTAATTGCTCAGGAAACTACCGAAAACCCTATGGATACATTGGCGAGAACTGTACAAAGCATTACAGATGATTTAAACAAAATTAAACGTTTAAAAATAACAGGATACATTCAACCTCAATTTCAATACGTTGATTCGGCAGGTGCCTCAACAACTTTTGCAGGAGGCGATTTTCCAGTAGGATCTACATCAAACAGTCGTTTTACAATGCGTAGAGGTCGTTTTAAATTTACTTATGACTATACAAACGTAAAGTATATGTTAAATGTTGATATTACTGAAAAAGCGGTTGGCTTGCGCGAAACGTATGTTAAAATTACCGACCCTTGGAAAAAAATGTATAGCGTAGCTGTTGGTTTATCACAAGTTCCATTTGGATTTGAAGTAACCCAATCATCCAGCGAAAGAGAAACACCTGAACGTGCTCGTTTCAATCAAACTTTATTTCCAACAGAGCGTGACCTTGGTATATTCGGAACCATTGTTGTACCAAAATCATCCAAACTGTACGGTTTAAAATTAGATGCGTCTTTATTAAATGGCGTTGGGGGTATTAATCCCGAATTTGATTCATTTAAAGACTTAACTGGTCGCGCACAATATAGCAGAACAACTAAAAGTGAAAAAACATCGTACGCCATAGGTACGTCCTACTATTATGGAGGATATAGAATTGGCAAACCTAAAGATTACAATTCTACTACCTTAGCAAATGGCGATAACGGCTATGCTTATGCAACCGATACTGCAAATTACAACAGAAAAGCACAAAGAATTTATATGGGCGTGGATGCACAAATTACTTTTGACTGGAGAGTTGGTTTTACAACATTACGTGCCGATTTTGTTCAAGGACAACAACCAGGAACCGCCACCGCTAGCAGAACTACAACGGCAGCTCCTACAACAACCGTATATCACAGAAATTTCAATGGCGCCTACTTTTATTTTATTCAGGACATCGGAGAATCAAAATTTCAGGTTGTTGCTAAATATGATTGGTATGACCCTAACGTAAAAGTAAAAAATAGAGAAATTGGTAAAACCGGAACTAACACAAATGCAGGAGATATTCGTTTTGACACCTATGGCTTTGGAATTACTTACCGCATGAATGCAAATGTAAAATTAATGACTTATTATGACATTGTTAAAAACGAAAAAACACTTGTTAAAGGATTTGAAAATGATCTAAAAGACAATGTATTAACCATACGTATGCAATGCAAATTTTAATAACACGCAACTTAACAATTAGTTAACCTTACAAAATCAAATTCTGTTTAACTTTGTACAAAATTATAACTATGAAAACTAAAATAATACTATTAGCAGCGGCACTTTATACAAGTGTAAGTTTTGCTCAAAAATTAAAAGGAAGTGATACCGTTTTGCCTCTTGGTCAAAAAGAAGCAGAAAGTTATATGAAAAGTAATAAAGCTGCTAAAGTTACTGTAACAGGTGGCGGCAGCGGTGTTGGATTGGCTGCTTTGGTTGATGGTACCACGGACATCGCCATGTCATCACGTAAAATGAAAATGGGTGAAAAAATGAAATTGCAGGAAGCCGGCAAAACAAGTAAAGAAATTACCATTGCGTATGATGCCTTGGCTGTAATTGTAAACCCTGCAAACAAAGTTAATCAGCTTACCCGCGAACAAATTGAAGGGATTTTTACTGGTAAAATTAAAAACTGGAAAGAAGTTGGTGGTGAGGATCTACAAATTGTAGTGTATTCCCGCGAATCAAGTTCTGGAACGTATGAATTTTTCAAAGAACACGTTTTGAATAATAAAAACTACGCTTCATCTGTATTGGCAATGCCTGCAACAGGTTCTATCATTCAATCCATCAGCCAAACTAAGGGTGCTATCGGATATGTTGGATTAGCATATATCGAAAAAGAAGTGAAGGACGTGAAAGTATCGTATGATAAAGGCAAAACATTTATTGGTGCTACTATGGAAACAGCAAAAAATAAAACATACCCTATCATTCGCCCCTTGTATTACTACTACTTAACAACTGTTGAAAAAACAGTAAAACCATTTGTTGATTTTTGTTTATCAGCCGAAGGACAAAAAATTGTTGAGCAAGTTGGTTATGTGCCATTGAGTAAATAATTTTTAATCACCATTCTTACAAAACGCCCATCATTGCTTGATGGGCGTTTTTTGTTAACATTAATTTAACGCAACCTTAACATTGAACATCCTTTTTTAAGCCTCTCCTATTTTAACTTTGTATTTTTGAATTATAGAGAGGGAAAAATTGCTTGAAAACATTTTATAAAAAATTCTTAGAAAAATTTATTGAAGGCTTACTCATGCTGAGCGGCACTGTTACTACGCTCACTGTAGTGCTTATCGTATTTTTTCTTTTTAAAGAAGGAATTGGTGTATTCAATAAAAAGCCTGTGGAAGAGGGCTATGTGATAGCTGTCAACAACAAAAACCCTATCAATAAGCTTTCCTCGGAACAAATAAAAAACATATACGATCAAAAAATTACCAACTGGAAGATATTGGGCGCGCCAACCGATTCTATTATTTTATTCCGATTAGAAGATGTTTCCAACTATTACAGCGATGCCGAAATTGGAGAAAATTTTGAAGGCCTGCCAATATGCATCAGCCTCTTAACGGATAGTTTGCCCAATATCATTGCTTTTTTTCCAGAAAAATACATTGATAAAAATTTTAAAGGCAAACAACTAGAAATCGATAAAGTAAAGCTTTCCGAATTTTTAACCGGTAAAGAATGGTTCCCAACCGCACAGCCTGCAGCACAATTGGGTGTAATGCCTTTAATTTTAGGAACCCTTTGGGTAAGTTTAGGTGCTATTTTATTAGCATTACCACTTGGTTTAGCCGCTTCGGTTTACATGAGTGAAATTGCAAATGAAAAAATACGCAGAATCATGAAACCACTAATTGAGCTATTAGCAGGCATTCCATCAGTTGTATATGGTTTTTTTGGATTAGTAATTATTGTTCCCCTTATTCAAACAACATTTGATTTGCCGGTTGGCGAAACCGGTTTAGCAGGCAGCATTATACTTGGTATTATGGCATTACCAACCATCATTACTATTTCCGAAGATGCTATGCGCAATACGCCCCGCGCCATGAAAGAAGCCAGTTTAGCATTGGGAGCCAGCAAATGGCAAACCATTTACAAAGTAGTAATCCCCTACTCCATTTCGGGAATCACAGCAGGGGCAATTTTAGGAATTGGCAGAGCAATTGGCGAAACAATGGCAGTACTGATGGTTACAGGAAATGCAGCTGTTATTCCTCATTCTATTTTAGAACCTGTACGTACCATACCTGCAACAATTGCAGCCGAATTGGGCGAGGCGCCAAATGGTGGTTTGCACTTTCAGGCATTATTTGCATTGGGATGTATTTTATTCCTAATCACTTTATTTATTAACCTTACTGTTGAGTTTATTTCGAACAGAAATAAATACAATAAACACTAATGATGATGCTCGACGAAAATAAATTAGCGAAACGTAAAAAGCTAAGGCAATCCATTGCTTTCGGGATATTGAGTACCCTGAGTTATTCCATCATTGCTATTTTATTTATCATCCTTTCTTTTATCATTTACAAAGGTATTGGCGTTATCAATTGGAATTTTATAAGCCAAATGCCCGAAGAAGGGATGACCAAAGGAGGCATCTATCCCGCCATTATCGGAACATTATACCTTGTAGGCGGCAGTATTTTATTTGCTTTTCCAATAGGTGTTTTAGCTGCCATTTACATGAACGAATATGTAAAAGATGGTATCTTCAAAAAAATAATTAAACAAATGACAAACAACCTAGCAGGTATCCCTTCCATTGTTTTCGGGCTATTTGGGATGTCGTTGTTTGTAAATAAATTAGGCTTTGGCGATTCTATTTTAGCAGGCTCTCTCACCCTTGGTTTATTGGCATTACCTGTTGTTATCCGCACTACCGAAGAAGCATTAAAAGCAGTTGATAACACTTTCCGTCAGGCAAGCATAGGGCTTGGTGCAAGTAAATGGGAAACTACAAGTAAGATAGTTTTACCAATCGCATTTCCAAACATTATAACTGGATTAATTCTTTCTATCGGGCGTGTATCAGGCGAAACAGCACCTATCTTATTTACTGTTGCGGCATACTTTTTACCAAAATTACCTACCAGTATTTTTGATCAAGCAATGGCATTGCCTTACCATTTGTATGTAATTTCAACAAGCGGAACTAATATTGAAGAATCCCGACCAATTGCCTACGGAACAGCATTGGTGCTTATTATAATTGTATTAATTGCTAACTTACTTGCTAACGGGTTGCGTAAGTATTTTGGTAATAAAGTGAAAATGAATTAAAAGCATTAACCACGAAGGCACGAAGAAAACTAAGAAAACACTAAGAAAACACTAAGTGTACCTGAGTGATCTAAGTGTCTTAGTGGTAAAAAAAATTATGATATGTTTAAAATAGAATCTAAAAATGTCGACTTTTTTTACGGCTCATCGCAAGCCTTAAAAAACATCAATATTGCCATTAAACCAAATACAGTTACAGCCCTTATAGGGCCATCTGGCTGCGGAAAATCAACCTATCTACGATTGTTTAACCGCATGAACGATTTGATTGACAACACAAAAATTACCGGTCAAATATTAATTGATGGTGAAGATATTTACGCAAAAGGTGTTAATGTTGACAGCTTAAGAAAAAAAGTAGGCATGGTATTTCAAAAACCTAACCCTTTTCCTAAAACTATTTTTGAAAATGTTGCCTACGGATTACGGGTAAACGGTATTTCCGATAAAAAATTTATTGAAGAACGGGTAGAAACTTCCATCAAACAAGTAGCCTTGTGGGAAGAAGTAAAAGACAAATTAAAAAAATCGGCATTTGAGCTTTCGGGCGGACAACAACAACGTTTGTGCATTGCAAGAGCTTTGGCAATACAGCCTTCAGTTATTTTAATGGATGAACCCACCTCAGCATTAGATCCCATTTCAACATCAAAAGTGGAAGAATTGATCTATGAATTAAAATCGAAATATACTATTGTAATTGTAACACACAATATGCAGCAAGCCGGTCGCGTTAGCGATACTACTGCATTTTTTTACATGGGTGAATTAATTGAATACGACAATACAAAAAACATTTTCACACATCCAAAAATTGAACGCACACAAAATTATATAACGGGTAGGTTTGGGTAAACAGCCCCTCCAACCTCCCCCAAAGGGGAGCCTTAAAAATGCTGATACAAAAAATATAAGTACGAAATAACATACCAAAAGCCTTCCCTTTAGGGGAGGTTGGAGGGGCAAATACTGAACTTAAATGTCACACCTAGAAGTAGAATTACAACAATTAAAAGCCGAAACCATAAAAATGTGGACGCTTGTAAATATGCAATTACGCAAAGGCAAAGAAGCACTTATAAATTTGGACAAAGATTTGGCTCGTGAAGTAATGTTAAGTGAACGACGTGTAAATGCTTATGAATTAAAATTGGACAGAGATTGCGAAAACATTTTTGCGCTTTTTAACCCTGTTGCTGTAGATTTAAGATGTGTTTTGGCAATATTAAAAATCAATAGCAATTTAGAACGCACAGGCGACATTGCTGAAGGCATTGCTAAATTTGTAACCAACGTAGATAATACTTTTGATAAATCACTGCTTGAAATTACACGTGTAGTTGAAATGTATGAACAAGCTATAAGTATGATGGATGAAGTGCTTGAAGCCTTTGATAAAGAAGATACAGCTATTGCCCGTAAAGTTTTTTTACAAGACGAAATACTGGATGAAATCAATATTAAAGCAAATAAAATTATTGCCAATTATATACGCAATAACACCGATAATGTAGAGGCCGCATTGTACCTTTTATCTATCATCAGAAAATTAGAAAGAGTGGGTGATCAATCAAAAAACATGGCGGAAGAAATTATTTTTTACATTGAGGCCAAAGTTTTAAAACACCGTTCGGTAAAGGAACAAAGTAAATGATATGTTTTACTTAAACTTTCAGCCCTTTTTTATGAAATAATTTAGGGTAACACTATTTCATCAGTACTTACAGTATTACTTTTATGTCCAGCTCTATCCGTTAAAGTAATTTCAAATTTTACAACATCTCCTTTTCCAAAACTACCATATAACGGACTAACTCTAAGCTTAATTTTTATTTCGCCATCCAAAGCCTTATATTGTCCATCGGGAGTTATGTTTGGAATTCTAGTATCGTAAAACAAAGTATCGAATGTACTGTTACCCAAAAATTTATCATATGGGGCAAATTTACCATCACTCGCTTTGTATAAAAATTTCATTTTTAAATTATTTTCCGACGTGGTATCCCCACTATACACGCCTATATCGCCATCACCATCTCTAAACTTTATATAGCAGTCGGCAGAATCTGTTTTAAATAAAACATATTTACTGAATGTAATTGCAGGCGTAGAAGGAAATTTTTTTTCCTTTACACAGGAGGTCATTAAAACACCAAATAAAAAAATAAAAAAAGATATAATTCTGAAATGCTTCATCGATAATGAATAGAAACATAAAATTAATAATTATTTTTGAGCTTACACAATAATTCCAATTGATATAAATGTTAAAACCCGATATTGATTCCATTTTTAGTATTACTTCTCCCCACGAATTTCAAAGAACCGCTTTGTCTGTTTTCAACTATCAGGCTTCCGAAAATGAAGTTTACAAGCAATACATAAAAAGTTTAAAAATTAATGTTGATAGTATAGTTACGCTTGAACAAATCCCATTTTTACCGATACAGTTTTTTAAAACGCACACAATTGTAACAGATAAAGAAGAAACAAAAAATAAGAAACAAGAAACAAGCATTTTTACCAGTAGCGGAACAACGGGAACAACAACAAGCAAACATTATGTAAATGATATTAGTATTTACGAAAAAAGTTACCGGAAAGGATTTGAACATTTTTATGGAAATGTGGAGAACTACGCTGTTTTTGCTCTTCTTCCCTCTTACCTTGAACGCGAAGGATCTTCGTTGATATATATGGTAAACGATTTAATAAAATTGTCTAAAAATAAACACAGTAAGTTTTACCTTAATAATATAGATGAAATGATTGGCTGGCTTATGCTGCGCGAACAGTTTTTGTTACAACCTGAAAATTTCGGCAAAAAAAATATTTTATTAGGAGTTACGTACGCATTACTTGACTTAATAGAAAAACAACATTTTACATTACAAAATACCATTATTATGGAAACGGGTGGTATGAAAGGGAAACGGGAAGAACAGGTTAGAGAACAACTACACGCAACATTATGCAATGGCTTTGGAGTAAATGCCATACACAGCGAATACGGGATGACGGAACTCTTATCTCAAGCATACTCCAAAGGAAACGGAGTATTTAATTGTCCGCCATGGATGAAAATTTTAATACGCGATACCAACGACCCCTTTTCTATTTTAGCAACTAACAAAACTGGTGGAATTAATGTAATTGATTTGGCAAATATCAATTCCTGCTCATTTATTGCAACTCAGGACTTAGGAAAACACCACCCTAATAACTCATTTGAAGTGCTTGGACGCTTTGATAACAGCGATATAAGAGGATGTAATTTATTGATTGAGTAATTGAATATTAATTAAAAAGTGCATAAAAAAAGAGTTATTCCATTTTATAGGAACAACTCTTTTTCTTATTTATTTTAATAGGAGAGTAAGAATTTTTTTCATATTATCTATCTTTAAAATTTATTTTTAATTCACATTGTTTAAAAAAATGTATTCCATTTTTTTAAATTACAGTTACAGTTAAATGTAATATCCCTAAAAAAACTACCTTTACTATACATTGATAAAAAAGGTTGTGTTCTAACACTTTTTAAGTAAAATCCCCTACGCTATTTTATTTCCCCACCATTATTGATAGTCGATTTTTCTGGAGCAACAAAACTAAGCTCCCCGGCATTGTTTTCTGCCATTAATATCATTCCCTTACTTTCTATACCTTTTATTTTGCGGGGTGCAAGGTTAATAAGTATGGAAACTTGCTGCCCAATAATATCTTCGGGCTTATAATACGCTGCAATGCCAGAAACAACAGTGCGTTTATCAACACCAGTATCAACTAGCAATTTTAAAAGTTTATCAGCTTTGGGAACTTTTTCGGCTTCCAGAATGGTTCCCACGCGAATATCCATTTTTGAAAAATCGTCAAAAGTAATTTCGGATTTCGGAGTGTTAATTTCAGATTGGGAATTTAATTCATTCGCCTTTTTTGAATCTTCCAATTTTTGAACTTGTGCCGCAACGGTTTCATCTTCCACCTTTTCAAACAACAAGCCTGCTGTATTTATTTGATGACCTTCTGATAATAAGTTGGTTCGTAAAGCATCGTTCCAAGTTAAATCAAGACTTAAATTAAGCATGTTGCTCAATTTTTTAGCTGTAAAAGGCAAAAATGGCTGCATCAATACTGCAAGGTTTGCAGATATTTGTAATGCCACACTCATCACCGTTTGTACTCTTTTTTCATCTGTTTTAATTACAATCCAAGGCTCATTATCTGCCAAATACTTATTGCCGGCTCTAGCCAGATTCATCAACTCTGATAAGGCTTCGCGAAAGCGATACTGTTCAATACTTGCTGCTATTTTTGCAGGAAAT
Organism: Bacteroidota bacterium; assembly: GCA_947447995.1. GTDB lineage: Bacteria > Bacteroidota > Bacteroidia > 2-12-FULL-35-15 > 2-12-FULL-35-15 > 2-12-FULL-35-15. Next base: position 23,176 of record CANFLQ010000028.1, read on the forward strand.
TTGGTAATCTCTTCCAGTAACAACGTATCTTCTTTTGTATATTCAGTTATCGCAGGCACTTTACCTTGGTAATATTTATGTGTAAGTACCAATGTACGGTTCACAAAATTACCAAGTATGGCAACCAGTTCATTGTTATTTTTTGCCTGAAAATCTTTCCAGGTAAAGTCGTTATCCTTTGTTTCAGGGGCATTTGCGCAAAGCGTGTAACGCAATACGTCTTGTTTATCTTTAAACTCCAATAAATATTCGTGCAACCAAACTGCCCAGTTGCGTGATGTAGAAATTTTATCGCCTTCCAGATTCAAAAATTCGTTTGCCGGAACATTATCAGCCAAAATATAAGAACCTTCTGCCATCAACATGGCAGGGAAAATAATGCAGTGGAACACAATATTATCTTTCCCGATAAAATGCACCAATTTAGTTTCTTTATCTTTCCAGTACAATTCCCAGTCGGGAGTGAGTTCTTTTGTAGCTGAAATATAGCCAATAGGTGCATCAAACCATACGTATAATACTTTGCCTTCTGCACCGTCAACAGGTACTTTAACGCCCCAATCCAAATCACGTGTCATGGCGCGTGGCTGCAATCCGGCATTTAACCAGCTTTTGCATTGCCCAAAAACATTGGATTTCCACTCTTTATGTGAATCTATATATTTTTCAATATCACCTTGCATAGTATCCAATGGCAAAAACCAATTTTTGGTTTCTTTCATAATGGGTTTTTCGCCCGACAAGGTTGATCGTGGATTGATAAGATCTGTTGCATTTAAAGTACTTCCACACTTTTCACACTGATCGCCATACGCATTATCGTTGCCGCATTTGGGGCAAGTTCCAATTATATATCTATCCGCTAAAAATTGATTGGCGCTTACATCAAAATATTGCTCGGTCACCTCTTCTTTAAAAACACCTTTATCGTATAAGGTCTTAAAAAATTCGGAGGCTGTTTCATGATGCGTTTTTGAAGAAGTACGGGAATAAATATCGAAGGAAATTCCAAATTCTTTAAACGAATCGCCCATCATTTTATGGTATTTATCTACCACTTGTTGCGGCGAGACGCCTTCTTTTTTTGCTTTAATGGTAATGGGTACACCGTGTTCGTCGGATCCGCAAACAAATTTTACGTCTTCGCCTTTCAAGCGCAAATAACGCACATAAATGTCGGCAGGTAAATAACAACCCGCTAAATGTCCTATGTGTACAGGCCCGTTGGCATAAGGCAATGCAGATGTAACTAAATGTCGTTTAAAATTCAAAGTTCAAAGTTTTAAAGTTCAAAGTCAAAGAAAACCGGCTTTTGATTTTCTCCTCTTTTATATTAGGTGGCAAAGATAAAAATTTATCTTAGAGTAATTTCTTTTGCATGATGTAGGCAATGCTGGCAGCTCTGTTTTTAGTAACTTCGGCATTTTCGCCGCTGTATAATTCGTCTACCGTTTCCCAAAAAAGTGCCAGCCAAATTTTAAAATCCTCTTTTTGTAAATTCATCTGCGCATGGCGCTCCATTAGGTTTTGTCCATAAGCGTATTCAGGAAAAATGGTTGCATTCCAAAAACTATCCACACGTGGTAAATGTTCGTTTAAGTTCAAGTGAACAAAATAGTGCTTTATTGAACTAACCAATAACTTATCATAAAAAGTTTTGATTAGCTTTGTTATATCGGCAGGCGAAAGTATATCCGTTTTTGTCATTGTTAATTTTTTACAAATATCCGATTTATTTAATAAATACTATTTGGCAATGAATTTAATTCAACCACGCTATTTAAAAAGAGGCGACACAATTGGGATTATTGCAACAGCCCGTAAAATAAGCACAGAGGAAATCAATCCGGCAATCGCAATTATAAAAAGCTGGGGATTAGAAGTGGAATTAGGCAACAATTTATTTAATGCCGACAATCAGTTTTCGGGAACCGACCAGGAACGCGCTAACGATTTGCAAATCCTGCTAAACGATACTTCTATAAAAGCTATTATCAGCGCTCGTGGCGGATACGGTACGGTACGCATTGTTGATCAAATTGACTTTACAACATTTATTAAAAATCCAAAATGGATAATTGGCTACAGCGATATTACGGTCTTACATTCTCACATTCATAATCTGGGCATTGAAACACTGCATGCTACCATGCCCATCAATTTCAGTAAAAATGCAGAAGCTTTGGAAAGCTTACGAAAAGCCCTTTTTGGAGAAGTAATAAAATACGAAATTGAAACAAACGCTTTAAACAGAAAAGGTATTGCAGAAGGTGAATTGATTGGTGGAAATTTATCTATTCTCTACTCTTTATCTGGAAGCATTTCTGATATAGACACAACAGGAAAAATACTATTTCTAGAAGATTTGGATGAATATTTATATCACATTGATAGAATGATGATGAACCTGAAACGTGCAGGTAAATTAAGCCATTTAGCGGGTTTAGTTGTTGGTGGAATGACCGACATGAAAGACAATACCGTTCCGTTTGGCAAAACAGCCGAAGAAATAATTTTAGATGCTGTGAAAGAATATAATTATCCTGTTTGTTTTAATTTTCCTGCCGGACATATTGATAGAAACTTAGCATTGCTTTTTGGAAAAAAAGTAAAACTGGAAGTTGGCGATATGGTGAAATTGAATTTTTAATAAAAGGCAGGTGACGCGGATTATTATGACAATCCGAATAGCCATCGAAAAAGATTTTATCTTTCGTTTTTTAATCAGGTTCTTGGTGTACAAAAAAGGGGGTCGAAAACATTCAACCCCCTTTTTATTATCAAGACTATCGGTTGGCGGAATAAATAAAGTGCTATCGTATTGCCTGTTAAAACTTAATCTATATCCTGAACCATTACCACTTTGAGGAATGCCAGTTTCTATTGAAAAATTATTATTGAACGTATATCCTATTAAAACACCAATATCTAAGGGAGAAAATGTGTGGGCCAAATTGTTTTCTGTATTTCATATCTAAAATAAGGGCTACTGTTAAAAGGCTTTCCCCCATAATAATAGGTTGTAGCTGCATTAAGTTCCGATTAAGGTTTTAGATAAAACCTTTTTTGGGAAAAGCTTTGTACAGAAAAGAGTACAAAAAAATAAGTAGTGTAGTAAATGCTTTCATACTATCTTATAGCAAATTGTTAATTTAATGCGTATTTTAAATCACACCAATTGCAGGTTATTTTAGTTTTTATAATCATTAACACCCTTTTTTGTTTTTTCTTTTTTAGGCTTCATTGCTATTTTTTTTGATAACTGTAAACAAAAACCGCTGCCCCTACCATAAGTATTAAAAACATAATTTATTTGTTGATTAACTGTTACGTGTAAATTTATCACGGATAAATCTTTTCGACCATATAGGTAATATAAATTCAAACATAACCCTTTTACACGTTTAAAATTAAATTCGGTTTCAATTCCTAATTGATATAAAATGGATTTATCATTAAGTGTATGTAAGCCACCATCAACATCTAATCGTGTGTGAGGTGCTATAATTATACTATCTGTACCAAAACCCGCCATAACCAAAAAAGGATCTCCTTTAGGCTGTTTATAAAAGTTAATTCCCAATTTTAATCGCATACCCCATGCAAATGGTTTTGAGTTATACAATCGAACCGAATCAAATTTAAATAAAGGCAATGTAACTAAAAGAGGTATTTTAATGCCTGCCGTACCCGCACTGCCCCCTTGTTGCCCAGGAAAAAAAGTAAGACTATCATTTCCAATAGAATTATAGCTTAATCTAAATCCCGAAGCATTACCACTTTGAGCAATGCCTGTTTCTATTGAAATAGTATTGTTAAAGGTATACCCTACCAAAATACCTAAAGTTAATGGCGAAAGCCTATGTGGCCAAACTATTTTTTGTGCTTCGTATTTAAAATAAGGTGTGTTGTTATATGGCTGTGTTTCATACGTATAAGTTGTAGCGGCTGTGGTTTCAATAAAAGGTTTAAGATAAACTCCTTTTTGGGCAAAAAGTTGCCCAAAAAGGAGTACCAAAAACGCAAGCATACTTGTTAACGTTTTCATGATATTTAAAATTACTAATTTAACAATTAACACGAATTTGAATCCATTCGGTATCCTTTACAAGAACACCACTAGGCAATGTTATTTTTGCATGAAATCTACCCCTAAAATTTACCTGATTCAAATTTGTTGAAGCTTGGTAGGATTGGAATTTTTTATACCCAAATGTATCACCGCCACCATTTCCATAAGAAATATATGGACCAACAGTGTTACCACAACGCACATGATAATAAACAGGGTCAAGGTCAATGGTCAACTCTGCAAAGCCATTTTGCGTAGCTAGTACTTCGGCAAATAATGAAAAGTAGATCCCATATCTATTGTAATGAAGTTTTCCTTGCATTGTAATAAGTCCGGCATTATCAAGTTTAAGATTTAGTGTATAGGTGTCATATCCTCCCATCCCTGCTTCATCGCAAAAAGGCGTTTTAAAAATGGGTGGTATTTTTATTTTAATTGAAAACCTTCCTTTTGCACCATTTACAGGCAATAAATCAACTGTTGATACTACTGCTTGGCTTAGTACACCTGCAGCTATTTGTTCTAATACATTATCGCCAATACTAAACATATAAACTTTACCAGATTGTGGATAGGTTGCAATTAAATCGTTATAATAAGCAATATCTGCAACTGGTAATACAAATACTTTAGCATACGTTTTATCCACTCTAAATATATTATACCAATTATAATTAAGAATTAGTCCAAAAAGGGCACGAGAGAATATACTCAAATCCGCAAATGCTTTTCACAACATCATTGGAGAGAATTACAACTTGGTTCGTTATAAAATCACTGACCTCGTCTAGCGTTTTATGCAATTTTCCA
>CANFLQ010000029.1 GCA_947447995.1 Bacteroidota bacterium
CGTTTAATAAAATACTCTAACCAAACGTAACTGTTGCCGCCATAAACTATTTTAGCATTGTTCCAACTATACCATTGCCATTCGCTTGCAGGCACAGGACCACATAATTTAATGTTAGGATAAGCTGCTCTTGCTTTTTTAGCAACAGCAAAATAGAATTGCATAAATGTTTCTGCTGTAGGCTGTGTAGGCATTACATCATCGTGAGTGCCATACCAAATATCCACTTCATTGTCCATGTTCCAATAAAGTATGTCGTTTTTATTTAAGCCCAAACCACCTGTTCTAAACCAATGATTAAGTATCCCAACGGTTGAATCGGCTGTCCAGTTTTCCAAATAAAGATTTGGATTACCTTGCGTTTGTGCTGTACATCCGCCATTGTTATTTGGAACGCCCCCGCCTGCAAGGTTTTGACAGGTTCCACTCCAACCGCTGGAATTATTATAATTCCAATCGTTAAAATTTTGAGTAGTTGTTTTTGCCGCTTTACCAATCAGCTGAAAAGCCCACATGCCTTGTACACCGGGCAAACTATCTTGTAAAGTTGTTGCCGCATAATCCCAATTGTGCGTATATACATTGTTGTACCAATCGGGGTGACAGGATAGTTTACGACGCCAGTTATATTTGGTGGCATTGTTACCACCGTTTTCACGTGCAAACCGCAAACCTGCATCGCGCATCAATTGCCAATCGGCAGCACTTGTTGGACTTCCCGGATCGTCCGACACATTGTTGTTTTTCCCGAAAATATAGGGTGAAATGGGTTTATTACCTTGCGATGCATCTATCTGAATGCTCACGTTTTGTCCGAACACCGAATGTACTACGATACTCAGGATGAAAAATAATTTTGTTTTCATGTTGGTGATCTTGATTATTATCATTAATCTTTCACTCTGTTGAACTTCAAAGCTACTTTTTAGGAAGCTTAAATCCTATTTGTTTTCTTGGCTTAGATGTTTCTTTCTTTTCAAGTAATTCATCCAAATATTGAAATACTAGTTCTATATTCTTACTATGATTACCTAGCTTATCTTTTATTTGCTCTATTTCCAACCGTAATTCTGTATTGTCAATGATCAACTGTTTTATTCGTGTAAATATTCTTATGATTTGTATATTAACCAATATAGCTTGTTTACTGTTTAAAACACTTGATAACATAGCAACTCCCTGTTCAGTAAAACAAAATGGAGCATATCGTAAACCCATAGTATCTGATTTGGAGGTGCCAAATTGGCTCCTCCAATTTTGAAATTCTATATTAGTCATTTCAAACATAAAATCATCTGGAAAACGTTCTATATTCCGAGTAACTTGTCTTTTTAATTGCTTTGTTTCTACCGCATAAAGCACAGCCAAATCCCTATCAATCATTACCTTTTGACCTCTGATATAATAAATTTGATTGATAATAATTTCGTCTGAAATTTTAACTATTGGAGATTTATTTTTCATTGTATGTAATTGCAATACTAAAAAAGTAATTCTAATCTTTCACTCTGTTAAACTTCAAGGCTTTCAACATCCAATCCGGTAAAGGTTTTAAAGCATCACGTTTTCTCAGGTCCAGATACCAACCGAATTTTTTTAGGATGGGAATTTTTTTGGTTTCTACAAATTCAATTAATGCGCCATCCGGATCTTCAATATAACTGAAGTGTCCTGCGGCTTCGCCCATATCAAATTTTTCGCCGCTATCCACTGTGAATGGATGTCCCTTTTCGGCACACAATTGTTTCATTGCATTTTGATTGGTAATGTCAAAACACAAATGTATAAAACCCTGATCGCCCCAAAAACGATTCTCAAAAATTTTGCGCGGTGTGCGGTCAAACACTTGTATCAATTCAATTTCACTAGCTCCAAGTAATCTGGAAAACGCACCAATGCGCGGTTTGCTGTGTTTTAACAATACTCTCCGCACTTTATTTTTCCCGCTTGGTAAATTTTTAAAATCATCAAACACCCCTGTTTTATCGTATACAACGGTATCATAACCTAAAATATCGGCATAGAATTTTTTTGAACGTTCAATATCACTCACGCCAATCATGCAGCCCGCAGGGCCTCCGGTAAGTTGCACACCTTGACCAAACCAGGAATCGCTTTTTACAATTTGAAATAAATTGTTCCAGGGATCGCGCAAATAAAAAGTATTGTTACCACCGGCATCTTCGGTTAGTTCAGAAACCAAATTTACTTGTTTTGATTTTAAAAACTCGTAAGACCCTTTCACATCGCTTGTTTTCATACGTGTGCAATAAAAACCAAGATCACCCATCTGTAGTTCAAACGAACAAGGTTCAGGAGTTCTACTGGTATATTGCCATATCTCAAAACCGCCGCCGCCTTTCATGTTGATGGCTAAAATGGCATGGCGTTGATGTGGTTTTCCACCCGTATACGGCAACATTAAATTGGCTTCAGCAGCTTCTTCAAAAATGGGGATGTCCATCCCGAAATGTTGACGGTACCACTTGAATGCTTCATGCACATTGGGAATTCCAATGCCTATTTGTTGTATGCCGGCGATGGTTGGTTTACTCATAAATAACGATATTAATTGATTTTAACACAGAAATCTCAGAGAAAACAGAGTTTCACGGAGATTTTATTTCTCATTTTAATAATTAAAAATCACAATAGAAGGTTCACAGAGGTTAAATTTATAACCTAAAATTGTCAAAAAATTGCAGAGGATATTCCGTGCAACTCTGTTTTCTCGGTGTCCTCTGTGTTGAAAAACTTAAAACACTTTACTCGCAACTCTTCTGGTAACATCCGATGTTCCCATCGTATAAAAATGCAAACAAGGAACATTGTTCTTCATTAATTCTTGTGATTGCTGAATTGCCCATTCAACACCAACTTCTTTCACTTCCAAATCAGTTTTGCATTTTTCAATTTCTTTCATAAACGCAGAAGGAATTTCTAAATTGAAAATTTCAGGAAGAATGCTCGATTGTTTTTTAGTGGTCAATACTTTTAATCCTGGGATGATAGGCACTGTAATTCCCGCTTTACGGCAGTCTTCCACAAATTTAAAAAACTTAGCATTGTCAAAAAACATTTGTGTAACAATGTATTCCGATCCTGCATCAATCTTTTGTTTCAGGTATTTTAAATCAATATCCAAGGATGGAGCATCAATGTGTTTTTCGGGATAACCTGCAACACCAATGCAAAAATCGGTTGGCGAAAGTTCATTCAATTCATCGTGCAGATAAATGCCTTTGTTCATATTCACCGTTTGTTTTACCAGTTCGTTTGCAAAGGCGTGTCCCTGAGGATCAGGAATAAATCCGGGTTCACTTTTAATGGAATCACCACGTAAAGCCAACACATTGTCGATGCCTAAAAAATGCAAATCTATCAAAGCATTCTCAGTTTCTTCTTTACTAAAACCACCGCAAATAATATGAGGTACAGCATCCACTTTATACCTGTTCATGATAGCAGCACAAATACCAACCGTTCCCGGACGTTTACGCGTGCTTACTTTCTCAAGCACACCTGCACTATTTTTTTTATAAAAATACTCTTCGCGATGATAGGTAACATCCACAAACGAAGGTTTAAATTCCATCAAGGGATCAATTCCATCAAAAATGGATTGTATGCTCTTCCCCTTTAAAGGAGGTAAAATTTCAATGGAAAACAAGGTTGAATTGGCTTGTTTAATATGGTCTACAACTTTCATAAATTGACTTGTGTTTATTTAAAACAGAGTACGAAGTTAAGGTTTTGGCTAAATAAAAAACAAATGTTATTGCTTTGGTATCATTTTCAGCAATTCTCTCAATTCTTTATCTGTTAAATTTTCTTTATCGGACTTATCGTAAATTGAAAGTAAGTAAACTACTGTTTCAGATACCAAAACATTTGTAATTACTCTTGCTCCGCCTGATTTACCTTTTCCTTTTGAAGCAATTGACATACGAATTTTATAACAATTATTGCCTAGACTAATACCTTGTTCAGGGTTATGCTCCAAACTGTTTATTAAGTCAGAAAAGTCTAATTTAAGAGAGGGGAATTTTTTAACTAAACGTTTAATTTCCTTTTAAAGGTGGGAACGGCAATTATATTATAACTCATTTAATAAATCTTTTGCGGAAAGGCCTTTTAGCTTTCCTTTGCGTATTAACGCTAATTCATTAACAGCATCTTTTATTTCTTCAATTAATACGGCTTTTTCTTCGGATATGGTTGTAGCCTTAACGTAAGGAAGGCTCTTCAGAACCTCTAACAGGTGCAATGCTTTATTATCTTTTATGTCCAATAATACTCTCATTTTTTATAAAATATTTGTACTCCTACAAAGGTAACAAATGCGTTACATAATAGCAAGTAACATGGTTTTGTATTTAAGGTTTTGCTACGCCCATATTATTGCTAGATTATTAGTAAATTCGCAGTTCAATTAAAAATGAAGATCATCCCGAATGGAGAATATTAGAAACTTTTGCATCATAGCTCACATCGACCACGGTAAAAGCACGCTTGCCGACCGTTTGCTCGAATATACCAATACCATCAACAAGCGCGACATGCAGGCGCAAGTCCTCGATGATATGGACTTGGAAAAAGAACGCGGTATCACCATAAAAAGCCATGCCATACAAATGGATTATGAGCTGAATGGTAAAAAATATGTGTTGAATTTAATTGATACGCCCGGCCACGTTGATTTTTCGTATGAAGTATCGCGGTCCATTGCTGCCTGCGAAGGTGCCTTGCTGATTGTAGATGCTGCACAAGGCATTCAGGCACAAACCATTTCTAACTTGTACCTGGCGCTGGGCAATGATTTAACAATTATTCCCGTTTTAAATAAAATAGACTTACCAAGCGCTGAACCGGAAGCGGTGAAAGATCAGATTGTTGAATTACTCGGCTGCAAGCGCGAAGAAATTTTGTCGGCATCCGGTAAAACAGGTATGGGGGTTCATGAACTTTTAGCTGCTATTGTTGATCGTGTACCTGCTCCAAAAGGTAATCCTGATGCGCCTTTGCAAGCGTTAATATTTGATTCGGTTTACAATTCTTTCCGTGGCATCATCGCTTATTTTAAGATTCAGAATGGTGTTCTTAAAAAAGGCGAAAAAGTAAAATTTGTTGCTACCGGCAAAGAGTACAATGCCGATGAAATTGGTGTATTGCGCTTAAAACAAGAGCCTCGTACCGAAATTAAAACAGGTGATGTGGGTTATATTATTTCAGGAATTAAAGATGCCCGCGAAGTAAAAGTGGGTGATACCATTACCAGTGTTCTACGTCCATCAACAGAGGCCATTCAAGGTTTTGAAGATGTGAAACCAATGGTGTTTGCCGGTATTTATCCGGTTGATACGGATGATTTTGAAGAGTTGCGTTACTCAATGGAAAAGCTTCAGCTGAACGACGCCTCTTTAACATGGGAGCCTGAATCGTCCGCTGCACTGGGCTTTGGTTTCCGTTGCGGATTTTTAGGAATGCTGCACATGGAAATTATTCAGGAACGATTGGAGCGTGAATTTAACATGACAGTAATTACTACTGTTCCCAACGTATCTTATCACGCATACACTACAAAAAACGAATTGATTACTGTAAATAACCCTTCCGACTTGCCCGATCCAAGCAAATTGGACAGAGTGGAAGAACCCTATATCAAAGCACAGATCATTACCAAATCGGAATTTGTGGGCAATATCATGACGCTGTGTATTACCAAACGCGGTATTTTAACCAACCAGGTGTATTTGACTACCGACCGTGTGGAGCTTATGTTTGATATGCCTTTGGGCGAAATTGTATTTGATTTTTACGATCGTTTAAAAACCATTTCAAAAGGGTATGCTTCGTTTGATTATCAACCGGTGGATTACCGCCAGAGCTATTTAGTAAAACTGGATATCTTGTTGAACGCAGAACCTGTTGATGCATTATCGTCCTTGATTCACCGCGATAATGCATACGATTTTGGAAAAAAAATGTGTGAGAAATTAAAAGAACTTATTCCGCGTCAACAGTTTGAGATTCCTATCCAGGCTGCTATTGGAGCAAAAATTATTTCCAGAGAAACCATTAAAGCCATCCGTAAAGATGTTACTGCAAAATGCTATGGTGGTGATATTTCTCGTAAACGTAAACTTCTTGAAAAACAAAAAGAAGGGAAAAAACGTATGCGTTCGGTAGGTAATGTGGAGATTCCGCAAAGCGCATTTATGGCTGTATTGAAGCTGAATGATTAGGTTTTTAGAAAAAATTTACCACTAAGACACAGAGGTCACATAGAGACACTAAGAAAAAAATAAACATTGATTGAATTTAATTAGCTAACTACTATGGCCTTAGTGATTCTTAGTGATCTCTATGCCTTAGTGGTTAAATTTGTGGCAAAAAAGAATGATTAAAAAAAAACCAATAGGCGTATTTGATTCCGGTTACGGAGGTTTAACGATGTTAAAAGAAATTGTTATGCGCTTGCCTCAGTATGATTATTTGTATTTGGGTGATAATGCCCGCGCACCGTATGGTACACGCTCGTTTGAAACGGTTTATGAATACACTTTACAATGCGTTCAACAATTATTTGCCATGGATTGTGATTTGGTAGTATTGGCCTGCAATACCGCATCTGCAAAAGCATTGCGCACCATACAACAAAAAGATCTTCCTCGAATCGCCCCCAACAAAAAAGTGTTAGGAGTAATTCGCCCAACAACAGAAGTAGTTGGAAAATACAGTAAAACAGGGCATATTGGCGTATTAGGAACAACAGGAACAATTACTTCCAACTCCTACCTTATCGAAATTTCAAAATTTTATCCCGAACTAAAAGTGAATCAAGAGGCTTGTCCGATGTGGGTTCCATTGGTAGAGAACAATGAATTTGACAGTGAAGGGGCAGATTTTTTTATTCAGAAAAATATCAATAATCTCTTATCAAAAGATGATAAAATAGATACTATCATTTTAGGTTGTACGCATTACCCTTTACTAATAAACAAGATAAAAAAGTATTTACCTTCTAACATCACATTGCTTTCGCAAGGAGAAATTGTGGCAGAAAGTTTAGCTGATTATTTGAATCGCCACGCTGAACTGGAGCAAAAATGCAGCAAAGGCGGCAACATCGATTTTTATACTACGGATGCGCCTAAAAATTTTGATAAAGCAGCGAGTTTATTTTTTGGGAAAGCGGTGCAATCGAAGCATCTGGATATTTGAAAAGAACGACACGAATTTCACGAATTAAAAAAAGAACTAAACCACAATACACTTTAAGTCATAGGTTTAATTAACGAAAATGAATCGAGAACGTCATTGCGAGGCACGAAGCAATCTAATACAATACTTTGGTTGAGATTGCTTCGTGCCTCGCAATGACGCCAACAATTGAAATTTAGCAGAAAGTTAAATCCTGTACTTAAAATGCATCGTTATAACTAACGAACTGAAAAAAAATTAGTGTAATTCGTGTCAAAACCTTACTTCTCCTCTTCCTTAAACCAACCACTATACATCAGATAATTATTAGCAATACGGTTTATTTCACCGTGAATTAATTCAGGATTAATATCTTTCACTTTTTTAGCAGGCACACCAGCATAAATAACACCCGATTCTACCTTTGTATTTTCAAGCACAACAGCTCCGGCTGCAATAATGGTGTTACTGCCTATTTCGCAATTATCCATTACAATGGAACCCATGCCAATCAATACATTGTCATGAATGGTACAGCCATGAACCAATGCGTTATGCCCAATAGAAACATTATTACCGATAATGGCTTTTGTTTTTTCGTAGGTGCAATGAATAACAGCTCCGTCTTGTACGTTTACTTTGTTACCCATCCGTATGGAATTTACGTCGCCACGAATAACAGCATTGAACCAAACACTACATTGGTCGCCCATAATTACATCGCCTACTACGGTTGAATTTTCAGCAAGGTAACAGTCGTTACCAATTTTAGGATGAATACCTCTTACAGGTTTAATTAATGCCATATCAATTTGAGAATTTTTTAATTTGAGAATACTATAGATGTAAAACTACAATTATTTTTAGTGCTGTTAATGCGCTGCATTATCCTTTTTGCAACAATCCAGTAATTTTTTAAATGATTTAGAATTTGCTTTCACATCATCGGCATCATAACCTGTATTTGCAATTGCCAAACGAATTTTTTCAGGTGTTGTTTTTTGAGGATTGTACGTAACTGTTACAATTTTAGATGCAACATCCAAGTCAGATTTTTTTACTCCTTTTTCAAAAGCCAATGCTTTTTCAATGGTTTCTTTACAAGTTTCGCATACCGCAGAAGTTTTTACTTTTAATTCTGCAACTGTTGCTGTTTGTGCATTTATAGCTGATGTAATTAGTGTAAACAATGCTACAATAAATATACTTTTTTGAATTTTTGTTTTCATTTTTTTAGTTATTAAGTGAATAAAATTAACCACATAGAAACATAGGTTTATTATTTAAAAAAATTTAATAGATATAAAGCTTCGCTTTACATAGTTATTTGTAATTCATAAATAGAATACTATCTATGTGTAAAAATTTATTTTTCTAGGTTACAAAAATACTTTTTATTTATCCCTTCTTTTTAAAAACCTTAACTATGTATCTATGTGGTTAATAAAAAATCTAAATCCATCTACTACTTAATCCCCACCCGCAACCCCACATAAACAATCCGTCCATCTATTGGTGCATATATCATGGATGCATCAAAGTTAGTACCAAAAGGTTTATCGGATGCAACAATTGCATTTTTTTGTGTGTAGTTCATAATGTTTTCGCAACCAAGATAGGTTTCAAATTTTTCAAATTTTTTGGTAACCTGGGCATTGAACAAATAATAGCTTTTTGAATGGGTTGGTAATTGGTATTCTGCCGGACTCATCATTGTATTGGGTAACCTGCTTTGTCCTAACCAATTGGCAGTAATGTTAAATTTCCAAATATCCATATAGGTCGAATATGCTAAATTCAACATCACACGGTGTTTCGGAACATAAGGTTTATCAAGCAATTCACCATGATAAGTAGTTTTTACTTGGTACCATTTATACGCTAATTTTACGTCAAACATTTTGAAAGGAGTATAGTCAAAATCTACCTGCAAACTGTTGGAATACGACTTTCCATTGAGGTTATAAAACAATACCTGATGAACATTTTTATCCAAGTCAACAATCACCTGATTTTGAAAATCAGTCCTAAAAAAATCTACATTCAAGGAAGCTTCCTGACCAAACAATGGAAATTTTTGATTGGCGCTTATCCCATAATTATAAGCTATTTCGGGATGTAACTTTTCTTTTACAATTACCATTCTGGAGCTTGCAAATACAGCTTGATTCTCCACAAAAATATTAGCAACTCTAAAACCACTTCCCCCTGATAATCTTAAAGTTAATGATTTTGTTGGGTTATATCTCAAATGCACCCGTGGTGTAAATTGCGGTCCAAACATATTATGAAAGTCCTCACGCACACCGGCAACCATTGAAAAGTTTTCTAAATGGGTGTATGTGTATTCAGCAAATACACCAGGAACACTTTCTGTACGGGCAAAAGCAGAGTCGTTGTATTTTTCGGAATAATCGTCTAACATATAACTTGTACCCACTTTATATTTATGATTGGTGTTATTGATAATGTTTGCATAAATCAGGTTGGCATAAAAATTTTTTTGTTCGCCCGTATAATTTCTTAAACCAAAAAACATATTTTGTTGCTGCCATTTACCCGATGTTTGCAAGCCAATACTTTTATATGGCGTGGAAGGGAACATCCAGCCTGTTTTTGAAAAATATTCCAACACATTGGTATTAATGCCTATTCCGTAAGCATTTGCGGTATCTCTATTTTTTTTTGAATTAAAAATTGTTTGTCCGCCTTGCCTTGTTTCCAATAATGCTTTTACACCAAATTGCGCTTCAAAATTTTTCTGATTGTGATAATCCCAACGGTTAAAAATGTTGTATTGGCGTGTAAGTGGCATGTCTAAAAATAAATCTTTATTCATATCATTTTTAATTCCCAATTCACTGGCATGCAAAAATAAAATGCTTCCCCATTTTTGATTTATTTTGGGAGCATAATAAAAATTGGTCTCCGCTCTTCCTTTCTGATTGCCATACATATTAAAAAAGAATCTATTTTTTTGTTCTTTAGGTTTTAAAAATTCCAGATTTATTTGTCCCGAAATACTTTCGTAACCGTTCACTACCGAGCCTGTTCCTTTGGTAACCCTAATGTTGTCAATCCATGTTCCCGGAATGTAATTTAATCCGTAAGCTGATGATAAACCGCGCAGCATGGGCATATTCTCAGAAAGGATCTGAGTATACACACCGTCCAGACCGAGCATCTGAATTTTTTTAGCACCTGATACAGCATCTGTAAAAGCCACATCAACAGAAGCGTTGGTGCTGAAACTCTCGGAAAGATTACAACAAGCAGCTTTCAATAATTCCTTGCTGCTTATAATCTCTGTGTTGATAGGGTTAAAAGTAGAATACATGGTAGAGCCTTGTCTGGCCTCTACTTTTACTTCGTTGAGCGTAACAGTATTTTTCAAAACGATGGAAATATCCATTTGATCTTTCTGATGAATAATAATTGTATCGCTTGTAAAGCCAACCGTGCTCACAACCAATTTTGCGGGGATAGTATCCGGATTAGGGATTTGAAATATCCCGTCGATATTGGCAGCAGCACCAATAGTAGTTCCTTGCCAATACACATTTGCACCGGGCAGGGTTTCTTTTGCTCCTTTATCGTTTATCCCAAAAACCTTTCCCATGCTGTGTTGCGCCATAATGGGAGAGATAAATAACAGGATAAAACAACAAATTGCAAAACTATTTTTGAGTTGAAAATTCATTTTTTCTTTTTTTAGATAACAGTAGAAATTAATGCGCGTGATGCGCAATTTATTTTCCTGTTTAAATTTTATATTTCCTACAGGTCGCTCCTACGGAGCTACGTTTGTTGTATCCTATTTATTTCTACAAACAGAACGCTCCTACGGAGCTTTCAAAAAATCCCGTAGGGATGTCCTGTTTGTAGTAATTAGCTTATGAATAGTTTATATAAGCTCCAGAGGAGCGACCTGTAAATATTTATTTGAATAAAACTTAACGGGCTCTTAAAAAAGAAAAAATTAAATAATAAGAATGGAAATAAATGCAAGTAACTGCCTGCCGTACAAGGAAGCCGGTGGTGGCAAATGGGCAAAAAACAATTGAGAATTTTTATTACAATTATTAAGGGCAATAAAATTATTGTGCCAAACAGGTAAAACTGTAGCAAGGGCAAAAGGCGTATTTACTTTTTGTGATGTATTAAAATCATGCAAACTAAAGGTGGTGTTTTGTAAATCGCAACAGTTGGCTTTTATAATTGGAGTTGCCAATTTTTTAGTTGGACAACAATTTTTAACGTGGGTGAATGAAATTTTTGTTTTCCCGGTTTTTAAACAAATCATTTTGTTTACGGTAAAACCTAAGCTAGAAAGCATTAATGCTAACACTAAAAATACAGCAGTTATTTTATAAATAGCTTTCATGGGTGTTACAAATTTACAAAAACAAATTCAAAAATATCCGATATTCAAGCTATATTTTTATTTTCAAAAGCCTATTTTTAACGTCACAAACTATCCGTAAATAAATATTCACATGAAAAAATTTTTTTCAGTTAGCTTTTTACTTTTCGGTTATACCATTTTTGCACAACCTACGTCATTTTCGCCCAAAGGTATTGGTGGTGGTGGTGCTTTATTTTTCCCAAAAATAAATCCGGCAAACGATAACGAATTTTATGTGAGTTGTGATATGAGCGAACTTTTTCATAGTACCGATTTTGGAAATTCCTATTCACAAATTCACCATTCAAAATTACAAGTATCCAACACTACTACTTACGAGTTCACCACCAACTCTCAAATTGCCTATTGCAGTTATAACGATGGAAACAATACCTATCCTGTAAAAACAATGGATGGAGGAACTACATGGAACAAAATTTCGGCTTATGATTTGAATACGTTTGGTGACGTTTACACCATTAATGCAAATTACAATAACCCTAATCAATTGTTGATTGGGGCATATAGCGATATTTTATTTTCTAACGATGGCGGAACTTCCTTTTCATTGGTAAAAAATGCGGCTAACAACGGAGCAGGATTGATTATGGGCGGTGTATTTTGGGATGGCAATAACATTTACATTGGAACAAATGATGGATTAATCACATCGACTAATGCGGGAGCAAATTTCACTGTTCAAACAACAACAGGTATTACTGCTGGACAAGTTATTTGGAGCTTTGCAGGTGCTAAAACCGCTGTCAACACTAAATTTACATGTATTACAGCCAACACTGCCGATGTTTACAATGGCTTAATGCCCTGGGATTATAACAGCTTTGCAAAAGGTGTTTTTACTATGGATAATGATAATGGCACATGGGTATCGCATTCAACAGGTATTGATTTTAACAACGATTTTGTAATGTATGTTGGCATGGCACAAAACGACATCAATACCATTTACTTGGGTGGTAGCGATAATGCAACAAACGGACCTTTGGTTTATAAATCTGCTAATGCAGGAATAGTGTGGAACAAAGTATTTAAAACAACCAATAATAATAATATCATTACTGGATGGGAAGGCGCAAGCGGTGATAAAGCCTGGAGCTGGAGCGAAGCTTGTTTCGGGATAACTGTAGCACCCAACAATTCCAATAAAGTTTTGTTTGGCAGTTATAGCAATGTGGAATCAAGTTCCGATGGGGGTATTACTTGGAAACAAGCTTATGTAGATACAACAAGTCAGCACGCCGAAGGTGCAAATACTCCCACCAAACAAACCTATAAAAGCATAGGGCTAGAGAACACTACCTGCTGGCAAGTATATTGGCATGACGCCAACAACATGATTGCTTCGTTTAGTGATATAGGTTGTATAAAAAGTTCGGATGCAGGTAATAAATGGGGATTTACGTACAATGGATTTTCTGTCAATTCGCTGTACAGAGTTGAAGAAGCTCCCAATGGAACTATTTATGGAGCATGCTCCAATATCCATGATATGTATCAAAGCACACGCTTAGCTGATGCTCAACTAGATGCCGTGGATGCCAATGGTAAAATTGTTTTTTCAACCGATAATGGCGCCAACATTACAACTTTACATTCCTTTGGTCACCCAGTTTTCTGGATTGCGATTGACCCTAACAACGCAGATAGAATGTATGCTTCGGTGATCCATTTTGGCGGCACTGCTGGTTCGCAACAGGGCGGCATTTACATGACAAATAATTTATCTTCTGGAGCAAGTTCTACCTGGATAAAACTTGCTAATCCCCCACGAACAGAAGGACATCCTGCATCCATACACGTATTAAAAAACGGGAAAATGGTTTGTACATTTTCTGGAAGACGAAACGGCAGCGGCGTATTTACTAATAGCAGCGGCGTATTTATATATGATCCAATAGCAGTTACATGGAGTGATGTGAGCGACTTAGGTATGCGTTATTGGACAAAAGACATTGTGATAGACTCATCCGATGCCACACAACAAACATGGTATGTTGCTGTATTCAGCGGATGGGGTGGCGCACCAAACGGTTTAGGCGGATTGTATAAAACTACCAACAGTGGAACCAACTGGACAAAACTTACAGGATCTCAATTTGACAGAGTAACTTCTATTACATTTAATCCGCAAAATTTGAACCAAGCCTATTTAACAACAGAAACAAAAGGCTTATGGATAAGCAGTAATATGAATGCAACAACACCAACGTGGACATTGGTGAACAGTTATCCTTTTCGTCAGCCAGAGCGCGTATTTTTTAATCCATATAACCAAAATGAAATGTGGGTTACAAGTTTTGGTAATGGCATGAAAGTAGGGCTATTAACAAATACAAGTACCGTTGGCATTAATAAATTAACAAACAACGATCAACTTACCGTTTACCCTAATCCAGTTAATGAAACGCTTTATTTTACAAGCCTTTCTAACACATCCATTCAAAAAATAAATATCTATGATACACAAGGTTGTTTGATAATTTCGGAACAAATTAAAAACAATTTCATCAACACAAGTTTGCTTACTGTTGGAGTTTACTTTATTGAATTTATTTTACAAGATGATTATATCATTCATAAAAAGATGATTAAACAATGATAAAAATTAAGAATATATGATATAAATCATCATTAAATGATCAAAGTGTACATCTATTTTTTTATACTTTTAAACCACTATTATAATACTTATTTATATTTCCCCCGATGAAACAATTTTTGAGTATTACGTTATTTGTTTTTTTAGCCTCTGCTTGCAAAAACAAACAAGAAACAACACAACCGCTAATTGAAAATATATCCGAATCGGTATATGCATCGGGCATTGTAAAAAGCAAAAATCAATACGATGTATTCTCAAAAGTTAATGGTTTGGTGCAGGAAATTATTGTGAAAGAAGGTGAATTAGTTAAAGCAGGAACTCCAATAATTCAACTCAGCAATAAAACTTCCGAATTAAATTCAACCAATGCAAAACTTGCTGCCGAGCTTGCCAATGCCAATAGCGACAAGCTAAATGAATTAAAAGGAAATATTGAATTGCTCAAAATAAAATTGAAAAGTGATTCACTTTTATTTGCACGACAAAAATCATTATGGACACAACAAGTGGGAACTCAAAACGATTTGGAGCAACGTGAACTGATGTATAAAAACACACTGACTAGCTACAATACTGCATTGCTAAATTATAACGATGTTAAAAAACAATTGAATACCAATGCACAGCTTTCCAACAATAATTTATTAATGAGTACAACTACTCAGGACGACTTCACCATTAAAAGCGAAAGAGAAGGCAGATTATACAAGGTTTTGAAAGAAAAGGGCGAAATGGTAACGAGTTTAAGTCCGGTTGCAGTAATTGGTAGCGCCACCGATTTTTTACTGGAATTACAGGTAGATGAAAATGACATTATAAAAATTAAAAAAGGACAAAAAATAGTGTTGAGCATGAACAGCTATAAAAATCAGGTATTTGAAGCAAAGGTCGAAAAAATAAATACCATTATGAATGAGCGCTCCCGATCGTTTACCATTGAAGCAATTTTTGTTACTAAACCTCCAACCCTTTATCCGTACTTAACTACAGAAGCAAACATTATTATACAAACTAAAAATAATGTATTAACCATTCCAAGAAATTATTTGATTGATGATACGTATGTATTGAATAAAGATAAAGATAAAGAAAAAGTAAAAGTAGGATTAAAAGATTTTCAAAAAGCGGAAATACTGGAAGGAATTACTGCTACTGATGTTATTACTAAACCTGGAAAATAATGAATTCGTCATTGCGAGGAGGTACGACGAAGCAATCTCATACAAAGAAACTGTAAGTAAAATAATGAATTACAAATTAATTTTCAGTATTTCTAAATCCATGTTATTGGCAAGGTTGCGACAAACATCAGTAGCAGCTATTGGGGTAACTTTTAGCATTTGCATGTTCATTACTTTATTAAGTTTTATGACTGGATTAAATGACCTGCTAGATGGATTGATATTAAACCGAACAGCACATGTTCGATTATTCAATGAAATAAAACCCAATGATAAACAACCGATAAATACTTCTGCCGATTTTAAAAACACTTACAATTTTGTACAATCTGTTAAGGCGGTGAATAGCCGTAAAGAACTATATAACAGTGAAGCAATAATGAATGCTGTTAAAAAAGATGACCGTGTGTTGGGATTGGCGCCAAAAATTTCGGCTCCCGTTTTTTTTAACGGAGGCTCTGTAGATATTGCCGGTGTAATAAACGGAATTGATGTAGAAGCCGAAAGTAAACTGTTTTTTTTTAACGATTATGTTGTTAAAGGAACATCAATAGATATTAAAAATGTATCCAACAGCATTGTTTTAGGAAAAGGGTTAGCAGATAAACTGCTTGTTAATATTGGAGATGTAGTGCAGGTAATTACTTCTCAGGGAGAACAGTTTCCGCTAAAGGTGGTCGGTATATTTCAGTCGGGTTTAAACGATATTGACAAAGTACAAAGTTTTGCATCCATAGCTACTGCGCAAAAATTATTGGGTAAAAACAATAACTACATTACCGATATTCAAATAAAATTACATGATGTAAAACAAGCTCCGGAAATTGCAAAAGAATACAGCCAACTTTTTGAAACCGATGCCGAAGATATTCAAACTGCCAACTCTCAATTTGAAACTGGCAGTTCGGTAAGAACTATTATTTCTTATTCCGTTGGCATTACACTTTTAATTGTAGCAGGTTTTGGTATTTACAATATTTTAAACATGATGATTTATGAAAAAATGGAATCCATTGCAATACTTAAAGCAACAGGGTTTTCGGGCAAAGATGTGCAGCTTATTTTTATAGTTATTGCTTTAACCATCGGTATAATTGGTGGTTTGTTAGGTTTATTATTGGGCTTTTCTTTATCTTCAGTTATTGATCAAATTCCTTTTAATACCGCATCCTTACCAACCATCACCACTTATCCAATCAATTACAATCCTAAATTTTATATAATAGGAGCAATTTTTTCAGTAATAACAACCTTTTTAGCGGGATGGTTCCCAGCTTCAAAAGCCAGTAAGGTAGATCCGGTAATTATTATTAGAGGAAAATAAAATGAGCGAAATAATATTACAAGCTAAAAATATAAATAAGAGTTTTCACGACCCTATAACAATACCTGTTTTAAAGGACATTAGTTTTACTGTTAACAAAGGTGAATTTGTTTCCGTAATCGGTAAATCAGGTTGCGGAAAATCTACCTTGTTGTATATTTTATCTACGATGGATACCGATTATCAAGGGGAATTGTTCATCGATAATGAAACCATGACCAATAAAAAAGAAGCGAAATTAGCACAAATTCGCAATCAAAAAATTGGTTTTGTTTTTCAGTTTCATTATTTGTTGAATGAGTTTACCGCACTTCAAAATGTAATGTTACCGGGCTTAAAGCTTAAAAAATATTCGGAGCAGGAAGTAGAACACCGCGCCATGGAACGATTAAAAAAACTAGGCATAGAACAGTTGGCACTTAAACCTGCTAATCAATTATCGGGAGGAGAAAAACAGCGTGTAGCCATTGCACGGGCGCTTATTAACGACCCTGCAATTATTATGGGTGATGAGCCAACAGGCAATTTAGATAAACGAAACGGCCAAATTGTATTTGATATTTTTAAACAACTGGCAGAAGAACTCAACCAAACATTATTGATCGTTACGCATGATTCCGAGTTCGCCAGAAACAGTCACCGTATCATTGAAATGGAAGACGGAAGAATAATAAAACAATAAAAACTTTTTTATTTCAAACATTTATCGTAATATTGCAATATAATAATTGAATAATGGGAGCTACAAAAACCGAACACTTTACCGACAAACAAAATGCGATGGCTGGTATCGCAAAAGCATTGGGACATCCGGCTAGGATTGCTATTATTGATTATTTACTAAAAGTAGATACCTGCATTTGCGGAGATATTGTAAATGAATTGCCATTGGCTCAACCCACCATTTCGCAACATTTAAAGGAACTTAAAAATGCCGGATTAATAAAAGGAACCATTGAAGGCACAGCAGTGTGTTATTGTATTGACGAAAAAACATTGGAGAAATTTCAAAACTATTTTAAAAACATCGCTAACAAATTAGAAAAAAAGAAAAATAATTGTTGTTAAAACCTGTTCATAATTCAATTACTACAAACAGTACATCCCTAAAGGGATTTATGAATGCTCCGTAGGAGCATACTGTTTGTAGAAAACGAAATAAAACAAATAGTATAGCTCCATAGGAGCGACCTGTATTAAATTTAAACAGGCTCTTAAACATCTAATAAATAAACTCAAAAAAATGAAACTATCCGAAATAAAAAACCTGCTAACTAAAATAAACAAAGTAAACTTTATACTTCCTAATGGAACACTTGTTCCAGAACACTTTCACGTTACCGAAGTAGGACTTATTACCAAAGATTTTATTGATTGCGGAGGCACTGTTCGACACGAAAAAGTTGCCAATTTCCAATTATGGGAAGCCAATGATTTTGACCACCGATTAGCTCCTCAAAAATTACTTTCCATACTTGCCCTTTCCGAAAAGGTATTGGGCAATGAGGATTTAGAGATTGAAGTAGAATATCAAAGTAATACTATTGGTAAATATGGCTTGGATTTTAACGGAGAAAATTTTGTACTTACAGCAAAACAAACCAATTGTTTGGCAAGCGATAGCTGTGGTATTCCTAAAGAAAAACTAAGAGTTAATTTAGCCGAACTAGGCACTCAACAAGCCGCATCGTGTTGTACACCGGGTGGTGGATGTTGCTAAAACAATAATTGAATCGAATACCTCCTCGCAATGACGTTGACAAATATATTTCATATTTCTGATATTTATTGGGATAACTAAAGCTTTTTAAAAATGAAAAAAATACTTGTACTATGCACCGGCAACAGTTGCCGCAGTCAACTAGCAGAAGGCTATTTACGGCATTTTGCCAATAACAAAGCCGAAGTTTACAGCGCCGGCATAGAAACGCATGGAGTAAACCCATGTGCTATTGCTATTATGAAAGAAGATGGTATTGATATTTCAAAACACACCTCCAATAACGTGGACGAATATTTTACAATCAATTTTGATTTTGTAATTACTGTTTGCGATAACGCCAAAGAAAGCTGTCCATACTTCCCTACCAAAGCCCAAAAATTTCATTATAATTTTCCAGACCCTGCAAAAGCAACCGGTACCGAAGAAGAAATAATGCAACGCTTTCGCGAAGTAAGAGAAATGATAAAAGATTATTCGCAAAAATTTATAGCAGATCATTTATGAAAAAATACATCGCCGAATTTACAGGTACGTTTGCATTGGTATTTTGCGGTACAGGCGCCATCATTGTTAATGAACAAACGGGCGGACAAATTGGTCATGCTGGTATTGCCATCACCTTCGGGCTTATAGTTATGGCAATGATTTATAGCTTTGGTAACTCCTCAGGTGCACATTTTAACCCCGCAGTAAGCATTGCTTTTTGGATAGCTAAATTATTACCTACAAAACAAGTATTACCTTACCTTGTTTTTCAAATTGCTGGAGCATTTTTAGCAACATTTATTTTAAAAATACTTTTCCCAGAAAACATCAATTTAGGTTCTACCATTCCATCTGGAACAGCCATACAATCCTTTATTTTAGAGGTCATTTTAACGTTTATTTTAATGTTAGTGATTTTATCCACTTCACAAGGTTCAAAGGAACTTGGTATCATGGCAGGTTTGGCCATCGGGGCAACCGTATTGCTGGAAGCCATGTTTGCAGGCCCTATCACTGGAGCATCCATGAATCCCGCCCGAAGCCTTGCTCCGGCTCTTTTATCAGGCAACGTACAAACACTCTGGATCTATCTTTCGGCACCAATCCTTGGTGCAATATTGAGCATTTTAGTTTGGCAATCGCAACGGAATTGAACAACAAAAAAACGATTGTAATATTCATACTTTTACTTACTTTTGAAGCCTGTTGTTTTTTACAAAACAAACATTGTTTTTTGAAACTATTTAATTTTTTTATAATACAGGTCTCTCCTACGGAGCTGAATTATAAGCCCAGAGGGCTGCCCTGTTTGTAGAAACAGTATATAGAATATGTTTTTTAGCTCCACATGAGCGTCCTGTTAATCATTTAAACAAATTTAAACAACAAGAATTTTCAAATTTATATATTATAAAATCTTCAAATTATTTTCAAATGAAAGGCAGAAAATTATTAATGATTCCGGGTCCAATAGAATTTGAACCTGCTGTATTGAGTATGATGAGCAAACCAACTACCAGCCACGTTGCTCCCGATTTTATCGATTCGTTTGGCAATTGTATTGAAATGATGCGTAACGTATGGCAAAGCCCAAGCGGACAACCATTTATTGTTGGTGGTACAGGTACGTTTGCAATGGACATGGCAGGTTCTAACTTAATTGAGCCCGGCGATAATGCCTTGGTAATTTCCAGCGGTTTTTTTGGCGACAGATATGCCGCCTTATTAAAACGTTATGGCGCTAATGTTGATTTTTTGCAACCTCAATTGGGTAGCGTTGTTACCACCGAAGAAATTGAAACAGCCTTAAAACAAAAAAAATATAAACTAATGACTTTTACGCATGTAGACACCTCCACCAGCGTAAAAATAAACCCTCAACCCATTGCTGAGTTAGGTAAAAAATATGATGTATTAACCATTTTGGATGGCGTTTGTTCCGTTGCCGGAGAAAACATACAACAAGATGCATGGGGCATTGATGTAGTACTTACCGCATCACAAAAAGCAGTAGGCGTACCTCCGGGATTGGCTTTATTAGTGGCATCGCCAAAAGCAATGGCTGCATACAATAGCCGAAAAACACCGGTAGGAAATTATTATGCCGATTGGGGCAACTGGTTGCCAATTATGCAAGCTTATGAAGCACGTAAGCCCTCGTATTTCGGGACACCGCCCGTAAATTTAGTTTTTGCTTTGGAAGTAAGTTTAAAAATTATTTTGAAAGAAGAAATAGAAAAACGCTTTAAACGCCATCAACACATTGCAGATTCGTTTCGTGCAGCCATGAAAGCACTTAAATTAGAGATCATTCCGGCTAACGATACTATTGCGGCCAACACCTTAACAGCAGTGTATTTACCAACAAACGTTGCTCCTACCGATTTTATTCCTGCTGTATCAGCCGCAGGTGTTATTATTGCAGGTGGCTTGTTGAAAGACAGCAAACCTTATTTCAGAGTAGGACACATGGGGTCTGTTAATGCCACCGATATTTTGGGAACCATTGCAGCCATTGAAACAGCATTAAAAAAATGCAACTATTCGTTTACGGCTAATGCCGGATTAGCAGCTGCACAAAATGTATTGTTAGGATAAAATATTTATTTTGAGTGATTGATACGCGCCTTGCTAATACTACATTAGCAAGGCGTTTTTTTATAACATGTATAAGCAAGTTGCCAACCATTTTACCAAACCACCTCAAACATTTACCCCACCCCTAAATTTATTTATTAAAATAAATTTGCATATTATATGTACACATATTATATTTGCACTTACAAATTAATTGATCATTTAAAAACTATAAATATATGTGGGCAAAATCTCATTCAATAGTAACGAAAGAAGTTACAAAAGAACAAATGTGGAAACTATTTGCTGATGTGAACAATTGGCATACCTGGGACAATGGAATTGAATTTGCTAAATTGGAAGGCAAGTTTGAAAAAGGAAACCATTTTACGTTGAGGCCAAAAGGCGGACCAAATGTAAAAGTAGAATTACTCGAAACTATTGAAAACAATAGTTTTCTTGACGTAACAAAATTTCCATTAGCCAAAATGTATGACAATCACACTTTTGAAGAAACAAAAGACGGATTAAAAATTACAAATACAATAACAGTTAATGGGATTTTAGGCTTTTTATGGATAAAAATAGTTGCTCAAAAAATAGTAGATGCCTTACCAACAGATATGAAAGAACAAATTAAAGCCGCCTCAAAACTATGAACACAACAAAATATTGGATAGCCGCAGTTTCCAAACAACATACAATGAGAGGTGTTGCAGGTAGTTTTATGCAAGTTTGCCACGGTAAACAAGCGCCTTTAAAACGAATGAAAAAAGGGGATTATTTACTTGTTTATTCTTCCAAAATAACAATGGAAGGAAACGAAAAATGCCAAGCATTTACTGCTGTAGGGCGGGTAAAAGATGATGAAGTATATCCATTTCAAATGTCCGAAAATTTTATACCTTACCGACGAAACATTGACTTTTTGGAATGTGTAGAAAGCCCAATTATTCCGCTAATCAACAATCTTGAATTTATTTCCAACAAAAAATCCTGGGGATATCCATTTCGTTTTGGTTTCTTTGAAGTCAAAGAACATGATTTTAATTTAATAGCCTCTAAAATGCTACGAAATGAAACAGCGTTCAGCAATTCCAATAAAATATAAATTACTATGAGTAAATCATCAGACAACACATTTAGCGTAGAAAAATCTGAAGAAAGTTCAGGCTTTTTATTATGGCAAGTTACCAACCTTTGGCAACGGGAAATTAAAAAAGCGTTGGAACAATACGGATTAACGCATTCACAATTTGTTTTAATGGCAAGCATTCATTGGCTTACAATTCACAAACAAGAAGTAACACAAATTGTTTTGTCGGCTCATACAAAAATTGACCCTATGACAACTTCAACTGTTTTGAGAACGCTACAACAAAAAGGCTTTATCCAACGTCAAGAACATTTGACAGATACAAGAGCCAAAACGGTTGTACTTACAGAGGATGGAAAAAAAATAATTAAAAAAGCAGTGGTAACAGTGGAGAAATTTGATACAAAATTCTTCTCCGTACTTGGTAATAAGATAACGGAATTGAATAAAAATTTAATAACATTACTCGGACAAAAATAAAAAAAACGTAGATAACCGGTATCTGGACATGTTAATGATTATAAGTAAAAAGGGGCGTCATTGCAGGTGCTATCTCATTACAAATTTTATGTGGTGATGCTATCAACAAAGACTTAACTTGACTCTTAAACCTTTTATCATTTTATTATACGCTGCTACATCATCTTTATAAGCGATCTTTTTATTCCGTCCGACAGCGTATTCATATACCGCGAATCCGTTATAAGTTGTATCTCCTTAGTAAGATCAGGGTGCTTTTTAGCAATTTTAATCATCGTTTTAAACGCGTGATACCTTACGGAAGATTGTTTTTCTATACGCTTCCAAATAGTTACACATATATCAAAAAGCTTACCTTCTAAGCTTTCATCTATTTCCATTTGTTGAAGTATGATTAATAATTCCCTCAACTGGTTGTCTCTTCGTATTGGTAAAATATCAATTATTTTTTCTACATGTTTTTGTATGCGTTGATCATTTTTATGGATGCAACTCCATAATGCCCATGCGGCTCTCCAGGAATAGGGTTGCTTATCGGAAAGGACTAATTTTATTGCTTCGTCAAAATCTCTTGGATTGGATTTCAAGTAAGCAATCATTTCTGCTTTGTGCGAATTTGTAAGAATAAATTCTAATCTGCTTTGCATCAATTAAAACTATATTAAGCCAGCAAGGCATAGTTCATTTTTTAGAGCGCTATTCCGTCATTTCAAAATCATCCAAAAATTTGGTGGTATAATCACCTTTAATGTATTGTTCGTTTTCCATCAATTTTAAATGGAAAGGGATGGTTGTTTTAATGCCTTCAATCACATATTCGCTCAAAGCGCGGTGCATCTTTGCAATGGCTTCTTCGCGTGTTTGCGCAACAGTAATAAGCTTTGCTACCATACTGTCGTAATTAGGAGGAATGGTATAACCTGAGTATATATGTGAATCTACACGCACTCCGTGTCCGCCAGGAGTATGCAAATTGCCTATTTTACCTGGCGATGGTCTAAAATTATTATACGGATCTTCTGCATTGATGCGGCATTCAATGGCATGCAATTCGGGAAAATAATTTTTACCTGAAAGCGGTACACCGGCAGCCACTAATATTTGTTCACGTACAAGGTCGTAATTGATCACTTCCTCTGTTATCGGATGTTCTACCTGAATACGGGTATTCATCTCCATAAAATAAAAATTGCGGTGCTTGTCAACCAAAAACTCCACAGTACCAACACCTTCGTATTTAACCGACATCGCAGCTTTAATAGCCGCGGCACCCATTGCATCGCGCAATTCGGGTGTCATGAACGGCGAAGGAGTTTCTTCCGTTAATTTTTGGTGACGACGTTGAATCGAACAATCTCTTTCCGATAAATGACAAACAACACCGTATTGATCGCCCACAATTTGAATTTCGATGTGGCGCGGTTCTTCAATGTATTTTTCCATATACATGGCGCCGTTACCAAAGGCGGCTTCCGCTTCTTTAAATGCCGATTCGTAAAGCGCTTCCATGTCTTCCTCTTTCCACACAATACGCATCCCTTTTCCACCACCACCGGCAGTAGCTTTAATGATAACAGGATAGCCTACACCTGGAGCCAGTTCTTTTGCTTGAGCAACACTTTCCAACAACCCTTCTGAACCGGGTACACAAGGTACACCAGCAGCAATCATGGTTGCTTTGGCAGATGCCTTATCGCCCATGGAGTTAATCATTTCGGGCGAAGCGCCGATAAATTTAATGGAATGCTCCTGACAGATTTTTGAAAATTTAGCGTTTTCCGCTAAAAATCCGTAACCGGGATGAATTGCATCCGCATCGGTTATTTCGGCAGCAGCAATGATGTGAGGGATATGCAAATAGGAATCTTTACTAGCAGGTGGTCCAATACAAACAGCTTCATCGGCAAATTTAACGTGCAACGAATCCTTATCGGCGGTAGAATATACGGCTACCGTTTTAATTCCCATTTCTTTACAGGTACGAATAACGCGCAATGCAATTTCTCCCCTGTTGGCTATCAATATTTTTTTGAACATTTCTTTTTCGATTTGCTGATTTATAAAATGTGCTGATGTGCTGATTAATACTAATCAATCAGCACATCAGCACATCAACTAATTGATAATTAATTAGGGTCTACTAGGAATAAAGGTTGATCGTATTCTACCGGTGAAACGTCGTTTACCAATACTTTTACAATTTTTCCTTTAATGTCCGATTCAACTTCGTTGAATAATTTCATTGCTTCAATAATGCAGGTAATTTTACCCGGAGCAATATCATCGCCAACATTAACAAAAGCAGGTTTATCAGGTGATGGGGAGCGGTAAAAAGTACCAATCATTGGGGATTTAACAACAACGTATCTCGATTCATCATCGTTACTTGCAGCAGATTCTTTAGCGGCAGCAGATTGAGGTGCAGCGCTGGTTTGCGCCTCTTGTGTTAAAGGAGTAGCATATTGTACAACAGGTTGAGCAGCAGTTTGAACAACAATTTGTTCTTTACTTTTACCTGCCGGCGTTTTAATAATAATTTTAACATCTTTGGTTTCCAGCTCTACTTCGCTTACACCTGATTTTGCTACAAATTTTATTAAATCTTGAATTTCGTTTAATTTCATCTGATAGTATTATTAGAAATTTATATCCTGTTTGATTAATGAATAGCGGTTTTATTTATTCTTACACTATTTTCGTAATTCGTAGATACTTATGAATTATATGCCCATTTTAAATAGATGGAACCCCAGGTAAAACCTGCACCAAATGTAGAAATAATTAAGTTGTCTCCCTTCTTAATTTGTTTTTCGTAGTCCCATAAACAAAGCGGGATGGTAGCACCTGTGGTATTACCATATTTTTGTATGTTTAACATTACCTTATCGGAACTAACTCCCATACGTTCGGAAGTAGCGTCAATAATGCGTTTGTTGGCTTGGTGCGGCACTAACCAAGCCACATCTTCCGATTTTAAATTATTTTTTTCCATTATTTCGGCCGATACTTCAGCCATACCAGTAACGGCACGTTTAAAAACGGGTTGTCCGTCCTGAAACACAAAATGTTCTTTGGAATCAACTGTTTCGTGAGATGCCGGTTTTACCGATCCCCCTGCTTTTAAATTCAGGTATTTTCCACCCGAACCATCCGCTTTAAGGATAGAATCGATAACACCTAAACCTTCGTTATTTGCTTCTAACAATACAGCACCTGCGCCATCACCAAATATAATGCAAGTGGAACGGTCGGTATAATCAATGATGGACGACATTTTATCTGCGCCAACAACAATTACTTTTTTATGTTTGCCTGTTTCAATAAATTGAGCACCTGTTGAAAGGGCATATAAAAATCCGGAGCAACCACCTGCAAGGTCAAATCCCCAAGCATTTGTAGCGCCTACTTTATCACAAATTAAATTGGAAGTAGACGGAAAAGCAAAGTCGGGAGTAACCGTTGCAACAATTATTAAATCAATTTCAGAAGCTTTTATTCCGCGTTTTTTTAATAACAATTCAACTGCTGGAGCCCCCATATCGGATGTTCCTAAACCTTCGCCTTTTAAAATTCTGCGTTCCTTAATTCCAGTACGTGTTTCAATCCATTCCGACGTAGTGGTAACAAAGCTCTCTAATTCTTTGTTGGTTAATACGTATTCAGGAAGGTATCCTGCAACAGCAGTAATGGCAGCGGTTATTTTAGTCATTATTCAAATGCTTGTTTAATTTTGTCGGACAGCTGCGCCTCTACTATATCTCTAGTAAGGAGCAGCATATTTTTTACTGCAATATCGTTGGAAATACCATGACCAATCATTACCGTTGAACTAATTCCTAATATTGGGGTTCCACCGTAATTTTCATAATTATATCTTTCGAAATAATCATCAGATAAACCTCTTCTTTTAAGAGTGGTATAAAGTGCCTCGGCTTGTTTTAATACAATGTTTCCGGTAAATCCGTCACATACAACTACATCTGCAAGTTCACCAAACAAGTCGCGACCTTCAATGTTTCCAATAAAGTTAAAGTCTTTACTATCTTTCATTAAACTGTGTGCTGCTTGCGAAACTAAGTTGCCTTTTTCGGGCTCTTCGCCAATATTTAGCAAACCAACTTTTGGGTTTGATATTCCATAAACGTGTTGAGCAAATAATGATCCTAGTAAACCAAACTGATATAATACATCGGGTTTACAGTCGGCATTGATGCCAACATCGAGAATCAATCCCATGCTACCATCTTCCTTTGGTAATATGGAGGTAATACACGGTCGGATAACGCCTGAAATTGTTTTTGCGCTGAACATAGAACCTACCAACATAGCGCCAGTATTGCCATTGCTGGCAAATGCGTCTATCTTTTTTTCCTTAAGCAAGGAAAAACCCAATACTATGCTAGAATTGGGTTTTTGTGAAAAAGCTTTTGTTGGATGTTCTCCCATTGTTATTACTTCTGGCGCATGTACAATGTCAAAATTATTTATATCGCCACCATGCTTAATAAGGCATGCAGCAACAATTTCTTGGTCGCCAATTAAAACGATGCGTACACTTGATGGAAATAATTTTTGGGCTAAAATTGCTCCGGATACGGTTGCATCCGGGGCAAAATCTCCGCCCATGATATCTATACCTATCTTCATAAATTTCTATCTAAAAGTTTATAAATGTAGACGCATGAATGAATATAAATTTACATTCATTCAAACTGGTCTAAATTTTCAAATCGGATTAAGCAGAAACTTTTTTCTCTATCGCTAATTTTCCTTTATAATATCCGCAACCACCACAAACACGGTGATATAACGTAGGTGCTCCGCAATTTGAACAGGTTGAAAGTGTAGATGCTACTGCTTTGTCGTGGCCTCTTCTGCTATCTCTTCTTGATCTTGATAATTTTCGCTTTGGATGTGGCATTTTTTCTAGTTATTAGTTGTTAGTTGTTAGTTAATGGTTATTAGTTAATAGTTATTGAAATTGAGGTTATTGATTAATGGTTATTAGTATAATGAGAGAATTTTCTTACCTGTTATCTACTTTTTTCTATTCCCTAATCGCTATTAACTAATCCCTATTCGCTACTAACTAATTCAATTTTATATCTTTTAAACCATCCCAACGTGGGTCAATAGGTTCATCTTTGTCTTCATCAATTTCCTCGTCAATTAAAAATTGATTTACTTTATTTAATATATTTTTATCGCAATCCGCTTCGTTTACGTGCTCTCTTTTTATTGGTAATGAAAGCGTTATGTATTCGTACAAATATTGGGTTAAGTCTATTTTATGC
>CANFLQ010000030.1 GCA_947447995.1 Bacteroidota bacterium
GGAACAGTGGTATATACCGTTACTCCCTCTGCCAATGGCTGTTTGGGATTACCATACAATATTACAGTTACTGTAAATCCTACTCCAGATGTAATTGCAACACCAGCAGCAACTACTATTTGTTCGGACAGCACAACTAAGATAGTTTTAACCAGCAATGTAGCCAGTACAACTTTTGATTGGACGGTAGTTCAATCTCCTTCTGTTACAGGTGCATCTGCTTCTATTATAAGTACCGATACTATTCAACAAACACTTCATAATTCAGCATCAACAATAGGGTTTGCAATCTATACAATAATTCCTACAGCAAATGGCTGTCCTGGTTTACCAATAACATATACTGTAATAGTTAATCCAACACCTAATGTGGTTGCAACACCAGCAATACAAACTATATGTTCTGATAGTACTACCTTAATTACCTTGACAGGCGTGGTTGTTGGAACTATTTACGACTGGACAGTTGATGCAGCAGGTTTGGCACTAGGAGCTTTTCCTGATACTAACGATTCAATTCAACAAAAACTAACTAATACAGGTTTTGTACCTGCATTGGCAGTGTATTCAATAACAGGGCATGCCAATGGCTGTCCGGGTGTACCTTTATCATACACAGTAACTGTTGATCCTACTCCTAATGTAATTGCATCTGATAATACCATTTGTTCAGGTAGCTCAAGCAACGTTAATTTGTCGAGTTTGGTGGCCGGTACTACTTATAGCTGGACGGCTGACCAGTCAGGAGTAACAGGAGCTTCACCGGGTGTAAGCGCAACAGATATTAGTCAAACGTTAACAACCACAGGTCTTGTTGCCGGAACAGCCACTTATACAGTTATTCCAACAGCCAGTGGTTGTCCGGGATTGCCTTATGTAGTAGTTGTAACTGTTAAACCTACACCAACTGCCAGTGCAACAGCTATTACTGATACCATTTGTTCAAATACTTCGTTAAGTATTGCCTTATCAAGTAATTTGCCAGGAAGCACTTATGCTTGGTCGGCTGATACAGTAGGTGTTTTGGGGTCAAATTTGCTAGGAATAACTAATCCTATAACTCAAACTTTAACAGCAACAGGTTTTGTTTCTGGATTAATTACTTTTACCATTGTACCAACAACTAATGGTTGTACTGGAACTCCCTTATTAGATACCATTACGGTTACACCCATTCCAGACGTAATAGCTACACCAACAGCTCCAACTATTTGTTCTGGAGGTACAACAGGTATTTCTTTGTCGAGCAATGTGGCTGGTACAAGTTATTCATGGACAGTTGTAAACTCTGGCGTAACAGGAGCATTGGCAGGTATAGGTTCAAATATAACACAAACATTAACTGCAACAAGTATGGCCGATGGAACCGCTACTTATTCCATTACTCCAATGGTTGGAGGTTGTTCAGGTACACCAATTTCTGTTGTTGTGGTAGTTAAACCGCTTTCCATAGCAACACCAGCTATTACAAGTATTTGTTCGGGAAATTCACCAAATGTTATTTTAACAAGTCCTGTTGGTGGAACTACTTTTGATTGGACAGTTGTTCAAACCAATGTTTCTGGTGCTAAAGATTCCACCAACATACCTAATAATGGAACAATCAATCAAAATTTAACTGCTGTGGGTGTTTTGATGGGTTCTGTAGTATATACAGTAACACCTTCGGCCAGTGGTTGTGCAGGTTTGCCTATTTTAGTTACTGTTGTAGTAAATCCAGTTGCCGATATTTCTGTATCTTCAGTTACAAGTTCAATCTGTTCGGGTACACCAACTAATATTGGATTGTTGAGTAGTGTTGCCGGTGCAGTGTATGATTGGACGGTAGTTTCAACAGGTGTATTAGGAACGGCTAATATAAGCAATGGAGCAAGTGCAATCACGCAAACGTTAACCGCTACTGGTAATGTAGCAGGACAGGCTGTTTATGCTATAACTGCCAAAATAAACGGCTGTTTAGGAACAACAATAACAAGCACGGTTACTGTAAATCCTGTATCAACAGCTACACCTGCTTCACAAACAGTTTGTACAGGTTTGGCTCCTCACATTAAGTTATTAAGTCCAGTTGTTGGAACTACATTTGATTGGACAGTAGTTCAATCAAATGTTTCGGGAGCATCGGATGCTGTAAATACAGATACGATTACACAAGTTTTATCACTAACAGGATCTACATTTGGTACAGCGGTGTATACAATAACACCATTGGCTAATGGTTGCGCAGGATTGCCAATAATTGTAACTGTAAGAGTTGAACCATTTGATAAGGCATCTTTTAACTATTTATCCTCTACTTTTTGTCCATCAGGAACCGACCCCAAACCTGATATTACAGGAACAACTGGCGGCACGTTTAGCGCAACTCCAGCGGGAATGGTATTTATTTCAACCACAACAGGGGAAATTGATTTAAGTGCAAGTACCCTTGGTACTTATGTGGTGAAATATAAAACAAACGGTGTTTGTATTGATTCTTCCACTTTTGGAGTTACCATTTCAAACCCACCAAGTGCAGCATTTACTTATATAGGACCATATTGTAAAAATGCAGTTAATCCTACACCTAGCTTTTTTGCTGGTGTAAGTAGTGCCGGTGTGTTTACTTCTACTCTGGGTTTAGTTTTTGCAAATAGCTTTACCGGTGAAATTGATTTGTCAGCAACTTTACCGGGCACTTATACTGTAACCAATACAATATTGTGTATTGTTAACATAACTGCATCCAGTAGTGTAACAATATTGCCAGTAGATAATACAACATTTAATTATTTATCATCTACTTTCTGTAAAGCTGGAACGGATCCTACTCCACAGGTAACTGGGCTTGTGGGTGGTACTTTTAGTGCAGTGCCGGCGGGGTTAGTATTTATTTCAACAACAACAGGTAAAATTAGTTTATCTGCAAGTAGCGTAGGTACCTATACCGTAACCTACACAAATAGTTGTCAAGGCTCAACCATGTTTGTTGTTAATATTACCAATTTACCTAGCCCTGGAGCTTCATTTAGTTATGCTGGGCCTTACTGTCAAAGTTCCACGGCAACAGCTGCACCAACATTTCCTGTAGGTTCATTTCCTGGTGAATTTACAGCACCAGTAGGAATAGTTTTTGCAAATAAATATACAGGCTTAATTGACTTGAAGGCAAGTGCACAAGGAACCTATACAGTTATCAATACGTACGATTGTTCAGGAACAACTAAAAAAGATTCTAGTGTGATTGTTATTACCCAATTTCCAAGTTTTACAGTACCAGTAAATATTAATCCTTGTGTTGGAAATTTAGTGTCTACCACTTCGTTTGTGAATATTCCAACATATACTTGGATAAATTCTAATCCATCAATTGGCTTAGCTGCTGGTGGCACAGGTAATGTTCCAGCTTTTGTAGCTAGCAACGTAACTGCTGCACCAAATATTGGAGTTATAACAGTAACATCAACATTAAATGGCTGTATAGGTAACGTATCTAGTTACACAATAACTGTGCAGCCTAAAATAGCTGCAGATGCAGGAAATGACATAACTATTGTTCCAGGGGCAAATATTACACTTGGCGGTAACCCAACAGGTGTTGCTGGTTCAATTTATGTTTGGACTCCAGCATCTGAATTTGTTGATAATACGTATGGCAATCCTGTTACAAAACCTCAAAAATCAACCATGTTCACGGTAGTTGTTACAGCAGGAGGATGTTCGGCAACTGATTCGGTATTGGTAACCGTTGTACCTCAATTTGTGCCACCAGGAGGTATTACACCCAATGGTGATGGTGTAAATGATACGTGGGTAATTGATTTTCTTGATTTTTATCCAAGCAATACGGTAGAAATTTACAATAGATGGGGTGAATTGGTATTTCAGGCAACAAAATATGATCAAAAATGGGATGGAATGCTCAAAGGAAAACAATTGCCTGTTGGAACATATTATTACATCATTAATTTGAATGACCCTACTTTTCCTGATGCGTATACCGGACCAGTTACAATTATGCGATAAAACAGTAACAGTTCATTATGAATAAACGATTATTAAATACGATAGAATTGACAAAAACAATTATTAATATGTTAACACGGAAGTTTATCCTTTCCTTAGTATTAGTGGTTATTGTGGCTTTTAATACAAAAGCACAACAACTTCCTCAATACAGCAATTACATGATTAATAATTATGCAATGAATCCTGCTGTTGCCGGAAGTAATCCCTATTTTGAAGGAATATCCACCAATCGTTATCAATGGGTTGGATTAACAGATGCTCCACGTACTTACATTTTAACTGCACAAGGTCCTACAAAATCTTTAAATGTTGGTTTAGGCGGATCGTTATATACCGATATTGTTGGACCAACCAGAAGAATTGGCGCATCATTCTCCTACGCTTACCATTTAAAACTAAATGATAAAGTAAAATTATCAATGGGCTTATCAGCAGGTGTTGTTCAACTTACGGTAGATGGTTCTAAAATTGCTTTGCGCG
This sequence comes from Bacteroidota bacterium, assembly GCA_947447995.1. Lineage (GTDB taxonomy): Bacteria > Bacteroidota > Bacteroidia > 2-12-FULL-35-15 > 2-12-FULL-35-15 > 2-12-FULL-35-15. Next base: position 4,489 of record CANFLQ010000030.1, read on the forward strand.
ATCCGGGTGATATGGTTTTGTCAAATGGCTTACAATCAGTTATTGCTCCTGATTTTGGAGCAGGGCTTTATGCGTATTCAGTTGATAAAAAATGGTATGTGGGTGCAAGTATACCTCAAATTTTACAAAGCAAAATTAACTTTGTGGAAATATCTACAGCCACATTGAGCAAAATGACAAGGCATTATTATATCACCGCCGGTTATAAATATAAATTGAATGAGGATTTTGTTTTAGAGCCTTCCACATGTATTAAATATGCTAAACCTGCTACATTGCAATTCGATTTAGGTATAAGAGCCATTTATCATGATAAAATATGGTTAGGTGCTGTGTATCGTTATATGGATGCTGCTGCTGCTATTGTTGGGTATAAATTACAGGAAAATTTGAGTTTAGCGTATTCTTACGATTTTACTACAAGCAATATCCGTAGATACAGTTCCGGAACGCATGAAATAATGATTGCCATCAGATTTCATAAAGTTCAACCAAAAATTACCCCGATAGCCGAACCCGCTGCTACAGAGCAAAAATAATTAAATTCTTTAATAATAAATCTCTTGCTTAGGTGCTTAAATTTTGAAAACTTCTTTTTTTACGCTCACATTTTTACTCGTCCATTTTTGTACTTTCTCACAAAATTATTTTCAAAACGTAAAAGGAAAAGTTTCTGACAAGGAAACCGGACAATCTATTCCCGGTGTAATTGTAAAACTAAAAGGGGATACTACCGGAAAATATTCTTCTGTTACAGGTATAAATGGTTTTTTTAAGTTGCAACAAATTCCGGTAGGCCGACAAAGTTTTGAGTTTAGTTTTATCGGTTATAAATCAACGGAAGTAAATGATGTAATTATAGTTTCCGGTAAAGAAAGTTTTTTAAATGTAGATATTGAGGAATCGATAAAGGAGTTGAATGAAGTAGTTGTTAATGCCAATGATAAAGAGGACATAAATAAAGTAAGTTCGCTTAGTTCTAAAACATTTAGCATTGAGGAAACAGAGCGTTATGCGGGGTCCCGACAAGATCCGGCACGTATGGCATCTAACTTTGCAGGAGTTCAAGGTACTAACGATTCTCGCAACGATATTGTGATTCGCGGAAATTCTCCATCGGGTTTACTTTGGCGATTGGAAGAAATAGATATACCCAATCCAAATCACTTTAATGTGGCAGGTTCTGCTGGTGGTCCCGTATCTGTAATCAACAATAAGTATTTAACCAATTCTGAATTTTTTACCGGTGCATTTCCTGCTAACTACGGAAATGCTTTAGGAGGAGTATTTGATTTGAAAATGCGCAATGGAAATACCGAAAAACATGAGCGCACTTTTCAACTTGGTTTTATGGGTACGGAGCTTGGTTTGGAAGGTCCTATCAACAAAGCAAAAGGTTCAAGTTACATGATTAATTACCGTTACAGTACACTTGATTTGTTTTCGGCAATGCATATTCCTATTGGTACAGGCGCTGTTCCAAGGTATCAGGATATGGGTTTTCGTTTTAATTTTCCTACAAAAAGAGCCGGAGTTTTTTCGCTTAGCGGTGTTGGCGGTATGAGCAAAATTTCTATTGTATTGAGTAAGGATACAGTTCGCCCTAAAGAGTTGTATGGCGATCAAAACAGAGACCAATATTTTGGAACAAATATGGGTGTTGTAATATTAAATCACCTTATTGCATTGGGTGATAGGACAATGTTGAAATCGTCCATTGCTCATTCGGCGTCATACATAAATTCCAATCATTATCTGATTATCAGAGATGCTAATTACAAACCAAATGCAGTTTTGCCGCATATATTGGATTTTAATATGTTGGAACAAAAAACAACCATTACCAGTTTTGTGCGACATAAAATAAATGCTCGTAATAGTTTTAAAACCGGGTTTTATGTGAATATGTATACTGTTGATTTTTCGGATAATATAAAAGTAAATTCATTGGGCGAAACAGATGTAAATCTGATCAATCAAAAAGAATGGAAGAACAGGTTAAATACAAAAACGAGCTTTCAATTGATTCAACCTTATTTTCAATACAACTTTAAATTTACCGATAAGTTAAGTTTAAATGCAGGTGTATTTGCGCAGTTGTTTACACTTAATAATTCGTATGTTGTAGAGCCAAGAGCAGGTGCTAAATGGGCTTTATCGGAGAAACAAAGTTTAAGTTTCGGTTATGGATTGCACAGTCAGATACAACCTACATATATTTATTTTGCGTATCCGGATAGTATTGTTCGTGATGGAGTTGTATCGGTTAATTCTGTTAATGGTTCAAGGATACAGGATAATAAAAATTTGGGGATGAGTAGGAGTCAGCATTTTGTGATGGGCTACGATTTTTTTCTGACAAAATACCTGCATGTAAAAGCGGAAACATATTATCAAAATTTGTGGAACATTCCGGTATATGCTGTTCCTTCATCGGTTTCGTTGCTTAATAGTGGAGCATCGTTCAATCGCTTTTTTCCTACTTATACAATGCAAAATAAAGGCACAGGAGAAAATTATGGTGTGGAACTTACCGTAGAAAAGCTATTTCATAAACATTATTTTGCATTGTTTTCCGGTTCGGTATTTAATTCCACTTACAGAGGAAGTAATGGTAAACAATGGAATACCAATTATAATGGTAATTATATGTTTAACTTGTTGGGTGGTGTAGAGTATGGTGTAGGGAAAAGTAAAAAGAATACCATTAATTTCGGACCAAAAATTACGTACGGTGGTGGTAAACGTTATTCCAATCCAAACAGAGCCGCCAGCGATAAAATTATGGATGTTGTGCCTGTAGATTCATTAGTGAATAATTTACAGTTCCCCAATTATTTTAGGTTTGATGTTAGGCTTGCTTACAAGATAAATGGAAAAAAAGCATCGTATGAAATTGCTATTGATCTGGTAAATTTAACCAATCATAAAAATGTGTTGGCGCTTACGTATGCACCCGATCCACAAAACCCGCAAGCCAATCCAATGGTCAAAAATTATCAGTTAGGCTTTTTACCGCTCTTTTATTTTAAAGTGGATTTTTAGTTGTTTTGTAAGGGCATACAATAATTGTATAATTAACTCGTTTTGCAGTATAATTTTTTTTAATTCATTTTTAATACCCACCCTACTATCAAAATGTATCAAACTATTTTAAAAAGTACTTTAATTATTTTTTTTTTCTTTTTTTCAATCAATTCTTTTTCTCAATCAAGTGGCAATTATACTATTTCGGGATATATTACAGAAAATGGAAGTAAAGAAAATTTGCCAGGAGCCAACATTTATATTCCAAAATTAAAAACAGGTGTTACCTCTAATAGTTACGGCTTTTATTCCATTACGTTACCTGCCGATTCATTAGATATTATTATTTCATACGTTGGTTATCAAACACAATTCTTTCGGTTAAAGCTTTTTGCAAATATTCAATTTGATGTAGCGTTAGAAAACAATACGAAACTAAAAGAAGTGATAGTATCTGCGGAAAAACAGGAAAGAATAAGTGATGAAACACAAATGAGTAAAATTGATTTACCCGTTGAACAAATAAAAAACTTACCTGCTTTGCTTGGCGAAAAAGATGTATTAAAAGCAATACAACTATTGCCAGGAGTTCAAAAAGGTAGCGAAGGAAGCAGCGGAGTGTATGTACGCGGGGGCGGTCCCGATCAAAATTTAATAATTTTGGATGGCGCTACTGTTTATAATGCATCGCACTTATTTGGTTTTTTTTCCTTATTTAATGGAGATGCTCTAAAAAGTGTTGAACTAACCAAAGGTGGATTCCCAGCTCGTTATGGAGGGCGATTGTCATCCGTAATTGATATGCAAATGAAAGATGGGGATAAAGAAAAAATAAGAAGTGAAGTGGGCATAGGGCTTATATCTTCTAGATTTACAGTAGAAGGCCCTATTAAAAAAAATAAAGCATCTTTTTTAATTTCTGCCCGAAGAACCTACATAGATATTTTGGCACGACCATTTATAAAAAAACAACTTGATGGTAAGGCAGGCTATTTTTTTTATGATATGAATGCAAAACTAAATTATATACTTAATTATAAAAACAAAATTTACTTGAGCGGATATTTTGGAAAAGATAAGTTTTACTTTAACGAAACAACTAAAGATAACAATAACAATACTAATATAAGCAATAGTAATATACAATGGGGAAATGCCACTGGTACTCTGCGATGGAATCATTTAATTAATGAAAAAACATTTTCTAATATATCTTTAATTTATACAAATTTTTTATTCGATATAGGGTTTGAAGAAATAGACAATACAAGCACTACTAAATTAAAATATTTTTCGGGCATAAGGGATTATACTATAAAAGGGGATATTGATTTTTATCCGAATGCAAAACATACTATTAAAACAGGGATAACAGGTACATACCATTACTTTAGACCTAAAGCAATTGTTGTAAAAGAGACGTACTCCAATACAGACATTAATAAAGTTACACATATTAATACTTATGAAACAGCTATATATTTGGAAGATGATTATAAAATTACGGAAAAATGGCGGGTAAGTACTGGTATGCGATTAAGTAATTTTAACGTACGAAGCAAATCTTATTTTAATCCAGAACCCCGTATTTCATTAAGATATGCTATAAAAAATAATTTATCATTTAAAGCTAGTTATGCTTCAATGAATCAGTATTTACACCTTTTATCTAATTCGGGAATTGGTTTACCTTCGGATTTGTGGGTGCCTGCAACAGATAAAATAAAGCCTCAAAAATCCCAACAAGTTGCCTTGGGGTTTGCTCAGGATTTAAAAATTAAGAATGCTGATTTTTTAGTTTCTTTAGAAGGATATTATAAAAAATCACAACACATTATTGGATATAAAGAAGGAGCTTCTTTTTTAAGTGTAACCGATATTGACCCAAGTATCAGTACTGATTTTACGTATGAAGATGTTGTAACTATAGGCAAAGCAGAAAGCTATGGTGCGGAGTTTTTTTTTCAGAAAAAATCGGGTAAATTAACAGGTTGGATAGGTTATACATTATCATGGACATGGTTAACCTTTAATGAATTAAATTTTGGGAAAAAATTTCCAGCGCGTTATGATAGGCGACATGATATTTCTATTGTTGGAATTTATAAATTAAATGATCACATCAGTTTATCAGCCATTTGGGTTTATGGCACAGGTAACGCTATTACTTTACCAACGTCTTCGTATCAATTGATTTATCAGCCATCAACGTATGCCGAATCAGCATCCTCGTCCTCCAACTTAAATAAATACAATAATACGGGTACTACTGTTTATGATTATGGCTCAAAAAATAGTTTTAGAATGTCGGCCTACCACCGTTTAGATATTGCCATTCAATTTCATAAAAAGAAAAAGAAATATGAACGTATATTTGAATTGGGCGTTTACAATGCCTACAATCAACAAAATCCTTTTTTCTATACATCCAGCTATAATTATCAAACTAATACAAACAAATTAGTTCAGGTTTCTTTATTCCCAATAATACCTTCGGTTTCGTGGACATGGAAATTTTAATTAATTTGTATTTAATAAAAATTAAACATAATAATATCAATATGAATATATATTCCCATCTTTTTTATTGTCTTATTATTGGAGTAACATTTCCATCTTGCGAAAAAGATGCTCAAGTAAAGTTACCTACTATTGAACCTAAGTTGGTAGTTAGTTCTTTTATTTCTCCGCAAGATTCTCTTATACAAGTAGCGGTATCGTTAAGCAGCCCATTATACAATAACCCAAACATAAGCAATAAATATGAACCGTTATTAAATGCAATTGTAACCATAAATAACGCAACAAATTCATATAATTTAAACTATAATTCAACATTAGAGCGGTATGTGATAGATTCTGTTCAATTAAAAATAATGGGCGGTACTTCCTATTATTTAAAAGTAAAAGCACCCAATGGAAAATTTGCAGAAGCTAAAACTACAATACCATTGCTCAATAATACTTTAACATATACAGTTGCTAATAATACTTCGTGGGGTTATTCCTATTTTTTAGAAGGGAGTTGGATAGACAATGATGTTAATAATAAAAATAATTATCGCTTTGAAGTTGCCTATACATCGTACGTTATTACTGAAGGGTATACTAATAATGGTAATTTTTTAGACACTATTAAAAAATGGCAATCTGACAAAATCATAACAAATGACACAGAAGAAAATGTATTTAAAGAAAAATTAAATTTTAATTATTCAATATACAGACAAGATACTGTATTTGCAGTTTTAACAACAATTTCAAAGGAATACATTGATTATATTAATAAAATAGACCTAACTGCAAATTCTTTTTCAAGTCCGTTTTCTGAACCAGTACAAATGTATACCAATATTAAAGGAGGGTTTGGAATATTTGCTAGTTATAATCAATATAAATTAAGAGTATTCCCATAAAAAATGATTTGCTGATATTTACTTTTTTTGAAATTTTTTTAAAGAATAGTTAATCCACCATAAAAAAATCACTTGCAATTTTATCGGCAATCAATTTACCTTTATCGGTTAGGAACAGTTTGTTGTTTTCTTTTTTTATATCCTCTGAAAGTATATATTTTTCGGCTTCTTTAAGGCAGTATAATAAATAGTCGTTCCCGAAATCACTTGTGATGGTTGCGAGATTGCTGCCCCACATTGTGCGCAGGGTGGTTAAAATATATTCGTTGTATTGTTGTGAAGTGGTTAGTGTTTCAAGCCCCCCACCCCCTAAAAGGGGAGCCGTTGCACTTCCTACTTGGGTGGCAAACGATTGTATATACAATGCGTTATTGGAAACATTCCACTTACGGCTGGTTCCATTGAATGAATGTGCCGAAGGCCCTAAACCTAAATAAGGTTGTTTTAACCAGTAATTGCTGTTGTGTTTGGAGTAAAAATTATCTTTACAAAAATTAGAAATTTCATATTGCTCAAAATTATTTTTGCGCATTTCATCCAACATTATTTCAAATTGTTTGGCACTTTTTTGTTCATCTACATTATTAATTTTTCCTTCTTTAACCAAATGTGCCAAGGCTGTTTTGGGTTCTACTGTTAAGCAATATGCCGAAATGTGTTTTACTTCTAAATCAAATGCTGTTTGTAAATTGTATTTCCAGTTGTTATTACTTAATGTAGGTATGCCATAAATGAGATCGATGGTGATGTTTTCAAAACCCTTGTCCTGAGCATCTTTTACAACTCTTAAAGCTTCTTTGGAATTATGCGCACGATTCATAAGTTTAAGGTCTTCATCAAAAAAACTTTGAATACCAATGCTCAAGCGGTTTATAGGAGTGTTTTTTAATTCCTTTAGTTTTTGAATGGACAAATCATCGGGATTTGCTTCCAATGTAATTTCAGCATCTGCACTAATTTTATAATGTTGATGCAGCGCATCAAAAATGTTCATCAGCTCTTTTTCAGAAAGCAGGGAAGGCGTTCCTCCGCCTAAATAAATAGTCCTCACCCCATCGAGATAAGGGTTGAGGTATTCTTTTTGTAATTCAATTTCTTTATTTAAAGCATGCAAAAGAGCATCTTTATTTTTTAAGGAAGTGGAAAAATGGAAATCACAATAATGACAGGCCTGTTTGCAAAAGGGGATATGTATGTAAATGCCGGCCATTATTTAATGATTAGATGATGTGTTGATTATACGATGTGCTGATGTGATGAGACAAGTGGAATTATTGACTGTCGAGAATTTCTTTTACTTTATCTTCTAATACTTTTCTGTCGGGTAGGTAGAGTTGGTATTTAGATACAAAAATTTTGTTTGAAATTCCTCCCATTGCATATTTCACTAAAAATTCGTGTTTGTCTGCTGCTATGATTATTCCAATTGGTTCATTGTCCCCTTCTGTATTTTCCTCTTCTTTAAAATAATTCAAGTAAAGGTTCATTTGTCCAATGTCTTGGTGCTTTACTTTTTTTGTTTTAAGGTCAATGAGTACAAAGCATTTTAAAATACGATGATAAAAAACCAAATCAATAAATAGGTGTTCATTATCAACTGTAATTTTAAATTGTTTTGCTACGAAAGAAAAGCCTTTGCCAAGTTCTAATAAAAATTGCTGTAAATTGTCAATGAGTTTTTTCTCTAATCCTCTTTCTTTTATTATAGTATCTTTTGATAAGTTTAGGAATTCAAAAATATATGGGTCTTTAATTATGCTTGTAGTGCTTATTGATTGCCCTTTTTCAGCTAATAACAAAACTCCTTTTTTATTTTTACTTAAAGCCAAGCGTTCGAATAGAGCAGAATCGATTTGACGTTTCATTTCTCTGAAAGTCCAGCTTTCATTAATTGATTGCTGCATATAAAATTTCCTCGATAAGTCGTCTGAAACAGTTAGTAATTCAGCGTAGTGACTCCAACTCAATTTTCCAGACACTGTCTGGAATTTTTGGTATTTGATATAAAACTGTCTACAAAGGTAAATGTTACTTTTACTAAAACCTTTTCCAAATCGTATTTTTAGGTCTTTTGCAAGGCTGGTAAGTAATGAACTTCCATAGTTTGCTTTTTCTTTACCGTGTTGTTCAAACTCCACAATATGTCTGCCAATTTCCCAATTAGCTTTAACCAATTCGGTGTTAATTGCTTTAATTGCACTCTCTCTTGCTTTTTGCAAAGTAGAGCCAATAGTATCAAGTAGTTCGTTATATTTATGTTTATTTGGTTTCATTTTGTGTGGTCAAAAGTAGCATTTATAAAATATTCCTGATTCAGTCCCTTTTTATATTTATGAATAGCTTTTATTTTTGATTAATCAGCACATTATTTATTTATTTAATACTATCCTAAACGTAGTTCCTTTCTCTACTTCTGAATTTTTAACAAATATTTTTCCGGAATGATAATTTTCGATGATACGTTTTGTGAGTGATAAGCCCAATCCCCAACCGCGTTCTTTGGTAGTAAATCCAGGTTCAAAAATGGTTTTGAATTTTGATTTAGGAATTCCTTTTCCTGTATCTGTTATGTCGATATAAATAAATTGCGTTTGGTCGGAAAGTGCTATGTGAATAGCCCCTTTGCCGTTCATTGCATCTACTGCATTGCGACATAAGTTTTCTGTCACCCACTCAAATAAGGGGATGTTTAATTGTGCAATTATTTCTTTTTGATTGCCTGTATCTATTGTAAATGCAACATTTTTAGAGGTTCTCAATTTAATGTAGTTAACCGATTCGTTTAGTACAGTTACTAAATTTACATCATCTAATTTTGGGATAGAACCAATTTTTGAAAAGCGTTCGGTAATGGTTTCTAGGCGTTTAATATCTTTTTCAATTTCAACTGCTGTTAAAGGATCAAGCCCTGTTGATTTTAAATATTCGAGCCAGCCAATCAGAGCCGTAAGAGGCGTACCCAATTGATGCGCTGTTTCTTTTGCCATACCAACCCAAACTTGGTTTTGTTCCACTTTTCGGGCTGTGCTGAATAATAAATAAGCAATCATTAAAAACATGCCAATGATTGCAAACATTACATAAGGATAATATTTTAACTGCGTCAAGAGCATCGACTCCTGATAAAAAATATAACTTTTAGAGCCATTTCCAAATTCAACTTCAATAGGTTGATTTTCGGCTGCCATGTTCCTAAGTGTGGTTTTTAAAAAATCAGGATTATGTATTTTTATGGAGTCGATATTACCCGAAGCAATTACATTTGTTTGGGTAGAATCCGTATATATAACAGGCACAGATGCTGAATTAACGGCCACTTCTGATATGAATGATTTTACAAGATCGTCCAATACCGTTTTTAGTTCAGAAAAAAGTCGGGAGTCTTTGTAATACAGATAGTTTTTCTTTTCGCGGTATACTGTGATTTCAATGGGTTCCTGGGCGGCACGCATTTCTATTATTTGAGCCAGTAAATAAGCTTTATCGTTTTCTTTTTTAGGGTCTAAATTTCGGGAAGTAAGAGGCTCACCGTTTTCATCTACAAGTATTACAGGAACGGTGGTATTGTCAGAAACAACTTTTAAAACAAAACTGTAATCGGGCAAATCTTTGGATAATTGTTTTGTAGCTTCTGCCCAAAGCTCCACTTTTTTACGTTCATCTATTTTTATTTTATTAAATAATTCATTGGTGTATTTTACAAGGTTTGCTTTTTTTTGGATAGCATCAGCCCAAAGCTGTACCTTTTTGCGCTCTTCTTTCGCAATCTTATTCACTAAAATGTTTGTGTACAGCAATGAGGTGCCAAAAATAATTACAGCTGTCATAAACAGCCCTATTTTCCATTGTTGTTTTTTTGAATAAATACTCACGAAATAATGTTGATTAGTGTATTACGAATTTAGTATTTTTTATTCATACTTTTAGATGTGTTGGCATTTTCGGATATGTTGTTTTGGATTTGCAATCCAAAACAATTATTTTACTTTCAGATTGCAAATCTGAAACTCTTTGGTCAGGATTACAAATCCTGACCAACATACCGAGTTCCCAATTTTTATCCAACTATAATCAATAATCATCATCTTCTTTTTTCTTTGGCATTTTTAGTGCTTTTTTATCCTCTACTTTTTCATCCGCCTCTTCCCATTTTATTTTAAATTTGCTGTCTTCTTTTTTTGCTTTACTTTTTATAGTTGAATCCTTTTTAAACAACCCAAACTCTTCTTTTAAGATGGTTTTTAATGTGTTTTTTTCTTCCTTAATGTTAAGTTTTATATTTTGAATTGCCGACTTTGTATCGTATTTTATGATTGGTTTATCAACTGTCCCAGTCATTGATAAATAAATATTTGTACGTCCTAAACCATCATCTGTCACTTCGCCAAACTCTTCATTTTGTTTTTTAGCTTTTATGGCTTTTTTAGAAAGCAACTCATTTAATGATAATTTTATTTTGTAATTAATATCATTGTTAAAAGTATGTGTTCCCGAAAGATAAATATTTATGGCGTTTGACTTAATTTCCATTTTTGGAAATGAAATTAATCTGTTTTTTATTTCAAATGAATTTTTAAGTGTAGCAAATTTTATAGCATTCAACTCACTTAATTCAATAAAACGCGACATGTTTTTCATCGACTCTACATTGTTAAGTTCGCCATTTTCAATTGTCATATCAATTTCAGATGTTAATTTACTCATATCCATAGTTAAATCTGGACTCAGTTCTGAAGAGAGTTCAATTTTTGCAGACAATACACCTTTTATATTTTGATTGGTAATACTTGTTTGTGTAAAATTTTCAAATGCTGTAAATAATTTTGTAACATTTATTTTGTTGATTTCAGATACACATGAAAGTAATAGTTTTGTAGAGTCGCCAGCATCTACCAATCCACTTAAAGTAATGTTGCCATTCATGGTAGAAAATCGGATTGGATCTGCCATCATTCGTTTGTTTTTTAAAATAATAAGTCCGTTAATATCATTAGCTTCAAATTTTCTGAAGGAGATATGATCAATATTGCTTTGTAATTTTACGTTGACGTGTTCCGAAAATTTAAGTTTATATTTACTGGAAGATTCACTGTTTTCTTCTTTATTGGCAAGCAGTTCATTGAGGTTGATGTTTTTTGAATTTAAAGAAGCATCAATTGTAATATCTTCGTTTTCATTGAATACAAAACCAGTACTGTTTTTAAATATACCTTTCAATTCAAAATCACTTTCCAAAACTTTTCCTTTGAGTTGATTCACAATTAAATCATTGTTATCAAAATTAAATTCTCCGTTAATAGCAGTAAAATCAAGTGTATTGTTTTTTAATTTCATATTCATGTCGGTAATCGTTAAATTACCTTGCAGTGATGTTTCTTTATAAGTGTTGTAATTTATATCGGTCCATTTACCATTAAATTGCGCATCCATTTTTAATTGTCCGTTGATGCTTTCAATTGTATCAATATGAATAAATTTTTGGATTTCCTCTAAACTTAAATCCGCTTTAATTTTTGCGTTAATGCTTGGATTGTTTAGGTTGTGTAATGTTAATTCGCCTGCTATTGAACCTTGATTGATACGAGCTGAAAATGGGATTAATTCAAGTGTTGACGATTCCGAATCGGCACTACCACCGCTCGAATAACGACCTTTTAAATTTACATTGTTGATGGTAAAATGTTCGGTAGTATGTGTAATATCAGCATTGTTGATGCCGAAATTGGCTCGTATCTTTGGTATATATTTGTCTGAAATTTCACCGTTAATTGTTGCGTTGAAATAAAATTCTCCGTTACTTTCATAATCTTTGATCTTATCTTTGTATTGATTTGGTATGAGTGATAATACCGATCGTATATCCATGTTTTTGCCACGAATGTTTAGGTTTACAAGAGGGTTGGAACTGTTGTTTTCAATGCTGCCTAAAACTTCAAATAGCAAATTTTCTATTTTTATTTTACCTTGTTGAATATCGTATCGATTGGTTGTATTGTTTATTTCTAAAGCCAGTTCGGCATCAATATTTTTTTTACGTAGATAGGTGTTTTTATCGATTTTTATTTTGTTGATGAACAGATTGCTTTTTGTTTTTAATGAATAGTGTTTGTCAGAAAAATTGCCAGATAATTTGCTTTGATTAACAACAACATTAATGCTTTGGTTGGCTTGGAAATTTTTGTAGAGAACTTCAATATTATTCAAGTCAATTTTTTCCAATGCAAAAGAAAATGCGGTAGTATCTGTATTTTCAGATGATTTCCAGAAATGGTAATTGTCATTACCGTTCTCATCTATGCGTATGGATAGATTACCATTGTTAATCTTGATTTTTTTGATGTGATAATTTTTATTAAATACATCAACGATATTAAATTGCAAGGATATTTCATGGGCTTTAAAAAGTGTATCTTTTGGATTGGTTTTTATTGCATCTAAAGCAATTACATGTTTAAAGTTTACCGCTGCTAAAGGAAAGCTTTTTATGATTGTAAAATCAATGTTTTTGCCGTCGACAATAATTTCGGTGTTTAGTTGTTTGTTTAATTGGGAAATGATGTAACTCTTTACATCGTTTTGATAATAATAACCCAGTGCAGCGGCGCTACCTAACAGGATTACAAAAAGTAGAATAATCCAAAATAGGATACGCCCAATTTTTCCAAAAATGGAGGGCGGTTTTTTTTCGAATGTTTGCGGAGTGTCTGCTGTATTGTCGTTATTCATTTAATCATTGGATTACCCTACAAAGTTTATAAAAATAGTTTATAAACTTTGGGGTAGTTCCCAGATGTTATCAATAACGAAAGGTGGATAAGTTTAGTATCCTGAAGTGGTAATTATTCTGCACTAATCATCTTCAACATTCCTACTTCTGCATCAGATAAAATTCTCCATCTGCCACGAGGCAAATCTTTTTTTGTTAATGAGCCAAACATTACTCTGTCAAGCTTTCTTACGTTGTAGCCCATGTGTTCAAATATTCTTCTCACAATGCGGTTTTTGCCCGAATGTATTTCTACACCCACTTGCGTTTTATCTGCGCCATCGCCTACGTAGGACACTTCATCTACTTTTATTGGGCCATCTTCTAATTCCAGTCCTTCCGAAATTTTTTCCAGATCCACTTTTTTCAAAGGTTTGTCCAATTCAACGTGGTATATTTTACGAACGCCGTAACGTGGATGCGTTAATTTTTTGGTAAGGTCGCCATCGTTGGTAAACATTAGCAAACCTGTTGTAGCTCTGTCTAAACGACCAACAGGATAAATACGTTCCTTACACGCATCCTGAACTAAATCCAATACTGTTTTTCTTTCATGAGGATCGTCAACAGTGGTGATATAATCTTTTGGTTTGTTTAATATCAAATACACCAAACGTTCTTTTTTTAATGTTTGTCCGCCATAGTTGATGATGTCGGTTGGTTTTACTTTGTAACCCATTTCGGTAATGGTTTTACCGTTTACCTGAACTACACCTGTAGATATTAGCTGATCGGCTTCTCTGCGTGAACAAATGCCAGCGTTTGAAAGGTATTTGTTTAAACGGGTTGTGCCGTCTGTATTTTCTTTATGAGGTGAAGAAGAGGCGGCAGTTTTTTTGCCATAAGTAGGTTTGTTCTTTTTGTATGGTCTTCCGCTATCGCTGTTATATGTTGGTTTTTCTTTGCCGTAATCAAAATCTCTTTCGTCAAGATCGTTTGGATTTAGCCCATCACTTTTTCTAACAAAAGTTGGTTTTTCTGAAAACGATTTACCACCGAATGATCGAGGTTGGCTGTTTCTTTTTTCTTTGAAAGAAGGCTTGTCGTCACCGTCATCGCTGCGTCTTTTGAATGCAGGTTTTTCTGAGAAAGGTTTTTTGCTATCACTTGGTTTTTCTCTGAACGATGGTTTTTCATCTCCGTCAGCATTACGTTTTTTGAACGATGGTTTATCAGAAAAAGATTTTTTAGAGTCCGTTCTTTTTTCTTTGAATGCTGGTTTATCATCTCCGTTATCATTACGTTTTTTGAATGCAGGTTTATCAGAACTTGCCTTTTTTTCGGAATCCCCAAAACGGCTTGCCGTTGATTTTTTATGTGTACCAAAATCCGACGGACGGGAATCATCGCGGAAACGCTCAAATACAGGCTTTTGCTCGCGTTTATCAACCCTTGTTTTTTTAGATTCAGTAGCTTTTTCAGCGCCAAATCCTTTGTCATCATTGCGTTTGAATTTCTCGGATGGGCGAGAGTCATCGCTACTGCTGCGTTTTTTTGCGCCGAATTTACTTTTTCCTTTTCCTGCCGAACCTTTTGCAGAAAAATCTTTGCTTCCACTGCGTTTAAATACTTTTGCCATCTTTTTATTTTTTGCAAAGATACGTAAAAGCTAGTGGAATGGAACGCTCATGAGGCGGATTATTAACATATAAATGATTTTCTGTTGTAGGTATAGTAAAAGTGGTAGTTAACTAGCGAACCTTAGGATAAAAGGCATCCTCAATATGATTGATGGTTGTTGGGTTAGTTCCTGTAATTACAGAAATTATATCAAAACGGACTTCAAAATCCAAATTATATCGTTCAATATAATTCTGAGCAACTTTAATCAGGTTAGCTTGTTTCTGTTTGTTTACAAATGTTTCGGGCTCACCAAAATAATTATTCTTTCGTGTTTTAACTTCAATTACCACCAATGTTTTAGAAATTTTTGCAATAATATCGGCTTCCAAATGGTTCAATCGCCAGTTGGTTTCCAGAATTTCATAGCCTTTGTTTTTTAAAAAGTCGCTTGCTAATCCTTCGCCTTTTGTACCGGTTTCGTTATGTTCTGCCATTATTTTTAGTTCAAAGTTTAAAGCTTCAAAGTTTAAAGTTATCATTTAGTCCGTAATACAATTCAACTATTTAATCATTCATCCATTTACGAATTCATTCATTGTCCTTTGCTCTTAAATTATCTATATTTGTTTAGTTAACATATCTACACTATGAAATATCCAAAATTATTTGAACCGCTTGATCTAGGTTTTACAACATTGAAAAACCGTGTATTGATGGGATCCATGCACACAGGGCTGGAAGAAGGCAAAGATGGTCATGAAAAGATGGCTGCATTTTATGGAGAACGTGCAAAAGGTGGTGTTGGTTTAATTGTTACAGGTGGCATTGCACCCAATATTGCAGGGTGGGTAGGTCCCTTGGCAAGCAGAATGAGTAGCAGCCGTGCAGCCCAAAAACACAAAGTGATAACGGATGCAGTACATAAAAACGGAGGTAAAATTTGTTTGCAAATTTTGCATACCGGCAGATACGGATATCATCCTTTTGCAGTGGCGCCAAGCCCCATAAAATCGCCTATTTCACCATTTAAACCCTGGGAATTAAGCAGCAATGGTGTTGAAAGAACAATCAGAGATTATGTGAATTGCGCTAAATATTCGCAGGAAGCGGGCTATGATGGCGTGGAAGTAATGGGTAGCGAAGGGTACCTGATCAATCAATTTATTGCGGCACGTACCAATAAACGAACCGATGAATGGGGTGGTTCTTATGAAAACAGAATTAAATTTCCGTTAGAAATAATAAGAGGAATTCGTAAAGAGGTAGGCCCGAATTTTATCATCATTTATCGTTTGTCGATGCTGGATTTGGTGGAAGGCGGTAGTTCCTGGGAAGAAGTGGTTCAATTGGCAAAAGAAGTGGAAAAAGCCGGTGCAACCATTATTAATACGGGTATTGGCTGGCACGAAGCACGGATACCGACCATTGGTACGATGGTTCCGCGTGGAGCCTTTGCATGGGTAACAAAAAAAATGAAGGGTGAAGTGAAAATTCCTTTGATCACTACTAACAGAATAAACTCGCCGGATGTTGCTGAAAAAATAATTGAAGAGGGTGATGCGGATATGGTGTCGATGGCACGCCCATTTCTTGCTGATCCTGAATTTGTGAACAAGGCAATGGAAAACAGAGCTGATGAGATCAACACTTGTATCGGTTGTAACCAGGCATGTTTAGATCATATATTCAAAAGAAAAGTAGCGAGTTGTTTGGTAAATCCCCGCGCCTGCCATGAAACAGAATTAAATTACATTCCTACCAATGCGCCTAAAAAAATTGCGGTGGTAGGTTCCGGTCCGGCCGGATTATCAGTTGCAAGCATTGCTGCTAAAAGAGGACATAAAGTTACGTTGTTTGATGCTGCTGCCGAAATTGGCGGGCAGTTTAACATTGCGAAACAAATACCGGGCAAAGAAGAATTTTATGAAACGCTTCGTTACTTCGGCAAACAACTACAATTACACAACGTAACCTTAAAATTAAATACAACAGTTACCGAAAATGACCTGAACGATTTTGATGAAATAGTTATTGCAACAGGTATTTCGGCACGTTTGCCAAAAATAGAAGGCATTGAAAGTCCGAAAGTATTATCCTATATTGATGTATTAAAAAATAAAAAGCCGGTAGGAAAAAAAGTTGCCATCATTGGCGCAGGAGGTATTGGTTTTGATACTGCCGAATACCTTACACACGAAGGAAAATCAACATCCTTAGATGTGCAGGCGTTTTTAAAAGAATGGGGCGTTGATGCTCAAAACAATGTAAGAGGTGGCATTGAAGGATTAAGGCCGGAGGCTATTCCTTCGCCAAGGGAAGTATATTTATTGCAACGTAAAGAAACCAAAGTAGGTGATGGATTGGGCAAAACCACAGGTTGGATACACCGTGCATCTTTAAAAAGTAAAAAGGTACAAATGATTAGCAGTGTGCAATACGATAAAATTGATGATAAAGGTTTACACGTTACCATTGGTGGTAAACAACAATTGTTGGAAGTAGATAACATTGTTATTTGTGCCGGACAAACAAGTAAAAAAGAATTGTTTGAACCGTTGAAAGCAAAAGGTAAATCGGTGCATATAATTGGCGGTGCATTTATGGCAGGTGAGCTGGACGCGAAGCGTGCAATTGATCAAGGTTGCAGGTTGGGTGCGGTGTTGTAGGGGGAATGTTTATAGATACGTTATTAAAAAATTAACACATGAGGTTTTTCTATTCACTCCTTATTTTAATATTATTTTCGAATTGCCAACAAAATAATTATGAAAAAGATGGTCAAATTAACTGGACAACTTGTAGTAATTATGTGGGCGATACCAATATAGTTATCGATTTACCAAACGTAATTAAATTAAAATCTGCAATTCAAAACCCTTGTGAAGGTGAGCCTCAAAGACTTGTTTTAAACTGTACTTCATTAATTTGGAAAGATACTTCTACCATTGAAATCTCAACTTCAATACATATTGAAGATCTAATGGAAAATTCAATGATATGTGATGATTCAGCTATTTTGGAGATGATGGTTTTGAAATTAAAACCAGAAATTAGAAACTTGAAAATTGATTTAAAGAAAATAGTACAAATAAATAATCATAATTTTTGTATTCTTAAATATAGCAATTATGGGGCAGTTTATTATAGGGTTAAATCATTTTATTGCTCTAATGTTTTCAATATGGAAATAGCCAACCTGAAAGACGACAATATTTTTAATGCAATTTTGAATTCTATTAAATTTGAAGACAAACAGCATTTTATCTGTTTTTAGAAATAAAGCAATTTTATATATTGATTGAAAGTAGTTTTTTCGTTCATCGTAGCGTATCACAATATAAATGGGCGGAGTTGTTCGGCATTGCATCCCCGCTACGTCCTGTTTAAAAAGTCGTCCCGCCTTAAGACATTGCACTAAAAATAAATTCCGTTTTTCTGAATTAAGAAATTTTGTTTATGATAATTTATTTTTGTTTTTAATAACTAATTAATAACTTTGTTAAATGGTTATAATAACTAAAGCGAAGCTTATTAGCTTTTATGAGTTGGAGTCGAAAGCTAAAGAACCTTTGCTAAAGTGGTATAATGAAGTACTGTATAGTGATTGGCAAGATTTTCATAGCATGAAACAAACTTTTAACAGCGTGGACAGTGTTGGAAACGACAGGTTTGTTTTTAATGTGGCAGGAAATAAATATAGAATTGTAGCCATGATACATTTCAGCAAACGTACCGTTTATCTGAGATTTGTAGGAACTCATAAACAATATGATAAAATAGATTGTAAAACTGTATAAAACAATGAAAAAGGAAATAACAAAAAAAGAGTTTTTGGTGGCAGAACAAAAAATGAATGACTTGTTGGCTGTGGTCACCAAAAAAGGAGGCTTTGATCGTTTAACAAAAAAAGAAAGCGCAGAGTTGGATAAATACACGCAAATAGTGAAGAGTTATGAGGATATACATTATACAATAGTTTTACCCCAAACAGTGCAAGGGTTAATAGAATTAAAAATGTATGAGAAAAAATTAAAACAAAAAGATCTTGCGAAAATGTTACACACTACTGATACCAAGCTGTCGG
Organism: Bacteroidota bacterium; assembly: GCA_947447995.1. Lineage (GTDB taxonomy): Bacteria > Bacteroidota > Bacteroidia > 2-12-FULL-35-15 > 2-12-FULL-35-15 > 2-12-FULL-35-15. The sequence continues at coordinate 23,345 of CANFLQ010000030.1, forward strand.
AGATAATGCATAACAAACGAAAACCGAGCCTTTCGTTTTTAAAAGCAATGAATCAAATTTTAGGTATTGATGGTAATTTGCTTTTAAAAATTGCGTAAGTAAAACTAAAAAAATCTATTTCACCTTCTCTTCAATATAAGCACCAATTTTTTTAATGGCACTCATAGCTTCCGGTAACATAGAGCCGAACAATTGCCACACGTGAACCGTTTTTGCCCTGGTTAATCGTAGTGTGCCAAAAATAAATTAACGGAGCTGTTGGGCGTTGCGTCCCGCTACGACCAGTTTAACGAGGCGTCCCGCCTTAATAATAAAATAACTGTTAAAGGTTGTCAATTTGACAACTTTTAGTTATCTTTGTAAAATAGAAATTAATTTATGAGAGTTTTTAGTAAAAGTACACTGAGGGATTTTTATGAAAAACATGAAGATTGCAAGGAGCAACTTTTAACGTGGTATAAGGTTACGAGTAAAGCCAATTGGAAGAATTTTAATGATGTTAAAAAATATTTTAATTCTGTTGATTGTGTCAGAGATAGCTTGTTAGTGTTTAATATTAAAGGTAATAATTACAGATTGGTAGTTGATTTTAATTTTAAATTTCAGTGGGCTTTTATAACTTTTATTGGCACTCATGCTGATTACGACAAAAAGAAATTATAATTTAATAATTATAAAGCAATGAAAACAAATTTAAAAGTAATTGAAACAAAAAAAGAATATGAAGTAGCATTGAAAAAATTTCAAACTGTTTTTCATGCAAAGGCTGGTACAGAAGCGGAGAGAGAAGCCAAACTTTTAGCACTTTTAATTGAGGATTATGAAAATAAACACATTCAGATTCCTGAACCGGATCCTATTGAAGCCATTAAGTTTATGATGGAACAAAGTGATATGAGCCTTACAGATTTAGCTGAAATACTGGGGAATAAAGGTAATATTTCAAAAGTGCTAAACAGAAAAAGAAAATTATCATTAGAAATGATCAGGAAGTTAAGCAGCTATTTGCACATCCCTGCTGATGTTTTGATTAAAGATTATTCGTTGACAACATAAACAATGCAATAATATAATTTCCATTTTGAATCCCCGTTCATCATAGCGGATTGAAAAATAAATTAACGGAGCAGTTGGGCGTTGCGTCCTGCTACGTCTGGTTTAACAAGGCATATTGCCTTAATACAACAGTTAAACAATGAAAAAGGAAATAACAAAAAAGAGTTTTTGGCTGCAGAACAAAAAACGAATAACTTGTTGGCCATTTAATTAGTTATTAACCTACCTGTTTCTTCCATACGCTTCGTGGCTACTTACCCACTCGTTGGCAACAATTGCAGAACCTAATGAAAGTTCGCCTGCTAATACCACACCTGCCATAATTTCGGCTAATTTATATACTTTATCTTTGCCTACGCAGCCTAACATTGTTAAGCATTCACGTTGAGTTGGTAACCCTGTACCACCGCCAAATGTAGCAATAATCAACGATGGAATAGTAATGGAAATGTAATAATCACCATTGTCTTTTAGTTCGGCATAAGTTATTGCGGCTGATGACTCGGCAATGTTAGCTACATCTTGTCCGGTTGCAATAAACATAGCTGTTAAGCCATTTGCAGAATGAGCTCCATTGTTGGATGCTCCAGATAACATTGCACCAACATTTGACATGTTTCGTTGACGGAATAATGCTTTACTTGTAGTGTGCATAATTTTTTCAAGCAAATGGTTGGGAATAGTTATTTCGGCAACAACTCTTTTACCACGTGTATGCAATGAATTGATTAATGAATGTTTTTTGTCGGTATCCATATTACCTGCCATTGCAAAATGTTCTAAGCCTTCTGGTTTTTGCGCTAATATCCATTGGCAGGCATGATATGTTGCTTTGGTTACCATGTTTTGTCCAGCAGCATCGCCTGTTGTATAATTAAATCGTAAAAATTTCATTTTGCCAACACCGTATTGCTCAATATTGGTAAGCTTTCCCGATTTAGTTGTTTCTGCTGCTTTTTCTTTTATCGTATCAAAATTAGTTGTTATCCATTTTCCAAAATCACGTGCATAACGTGCGTTATCAAAAACAAAAAGCGGCGCACGTTGCATCGATTCCTCAATAACTGTACAAGTAACACCCCCAGCTTCGGTAAGTAATTTCATACCTCTGTTATAACTTGCAACCAAAGTACCTTCGCTAGTTGCTAATGGAATAAAAAAATCGCCCTGAGCATGTTCTCCGTTTATTTTTATAGGACCTGCAACACCCATTGGAATTTGGGCAACACCAATAAAATTTTCTATATTCCCTGGTAAAACATCGGTATTAAACGAATAGCTTCCAACCTGTGTCATATCAGCACCTGTAATTTCTTTAATAAATTCGCGACGCTTTGTGGCCATTTCAGGCGTGTAGTCATTTTCTTTTTGATAAGGAAGCTTTTTCATGGTGCTAAAGATTTTAATTTTAGCAAATGTAACGCATTTTTTATTATGCTTGCATAATAAAAATGGTGAATATCCATTGTATTTTGGTAGAAGTATATTTGGAGTAATCCTATTATTTTATTTTACCTAATAGTTCAATTACAGCATTATTTGCATTTACAAAACCTCCAGAAATACAAAGTGTATTGAGTTTTTGTTTTGTTTTTTTAGTGCCAGGAACTTTCAGCTTTCTTTTATAAGGAACAGCAGTACGCATCAATACATCACGTACTTCAGGGGCTTTTAGTTCGGGAAAATACCCTCTAATTAGTGCTGCAACACCTACCGTTGCCGGAGATGCCATGCTGGTACCTGACATAGCTGAATATTTATTATCGATAACGGTAGAATAAATATCAACGCCGGGAGCAAATACATCCACTTCTTTAAAACCATAATTAGAAAAAGGTGCTAACATATTTTTACCGCCTTTGAAAGCACTTGCACCCACTTGTATCCAATTGTTAGCCACCTTGCCGGATAATAATTCACGGTTGGGAAATGACAATTCTACATCACCATCTTTTGATTCGTTACCTGCGGCATGCACCAATAGCACATCTTTAGAGGCCGCATACGCAACCGCATCGTCAACATACTTTTTATCGGGCGAATAATATTTACCAAAACTCATATTAATAACCGTTGCGCCATTATCCACCGCATAATAAATGGCATTGGCAACATCTTTATCGCGCTCATCGCCATTAGGCACAGCACGTACAACCATAATTTTTACATTGTTTGCAACACCATTTATACCAATATTGTTATTTCTTACTGCAGCTATAATACCCGCACAATGTGTTCCATGAGCTGCATCCGGACCCTCAACACGGTTGCATCCGTAAAAACGTTCGGTTAAATTATTGGGATCATCGCCAACAATTGCTTGACGGATGGAGTCGGAGTTTAAGTTGTTAAATTTTATTGTATTTTCAATAGATGTGCGGGATTCTGAAACCTGATCATACAATTCTTTTGGCGACATGCCCATAGTGAATAAAAATTTCAAACGCTTTTGCATTTGTTTTTCAATTGGATTAGATGGAATGTATTTTTTTAATCCTTTTTTATTGAGTTCTCCATTATTTTGTTGTTTCACCGCATCCAACATATCAGCAACAGTATTCATGCTTTTTAACTGTAATTCTTGCTCCATTCGTTCTGTTACAAAACTCCTTTTAATTTTTTTGTATTGAGCATATTCTTTTTTATCAACAGCAGATAATGTTGCGGTATCTGATACATTATTATATTTTTTAGTTAAATGCTGGTACATTCTTGCTACTTCCAGCGACTCATAATTGATGTCGCCATTTTTGCCTCCTAAAAAACTCCAGCCATGTATGTCATCTATATACCCGTTTTTATCATCGTCAATTCCGTTGTCCGGAATTTCGTTGGGATTGGTCCAGATAACATCTTTCAAATCTTCGTGATCGATTTCAACACCACTATCGATAACAGCAACAATAACTGTTTTAGGGGTTCGTCCTTTTAATAATTTATAAGCTTCTTCCACGCCCATACCATACACTTTATCCGTTTTTGGATTTA
>CANFLQ010000031.1 GCA_947447995.1 Bacteroidota bacterium
GGTGGTGGAGGAATGAGTTTTTACGGTTCCTTACCAGATATGCACAATTTGGTGGTAAACAGCAATCATCCGCTTATTACTAAAATACTTAATGAGAAAAATGCGGAGAAACAAAAACAACTGACAAAACAAACTGCTGATTTGGCAATGCTATCCCAAGGCCTTTTAAAAGGGGAGGAATTGACCAAATTTATAAAACGCAGTGTGGAGTTGATTGATTAAACCTCACCCCCACCCCCTCTCCAATTGGAGAGGGGGTTAATAATGTTATCAGTATTCTTCAGCAGTTTGCTATTGTCCTACCCCCTCTCCTTTGGAGAGGGATTGAGGGCCGAGGCTCTGACAAAAATCGACAGCTTGTCATTATTTATTCCATGGTATGAGGTTTGACAAATTGCCGTATATTTATTCAATAATTTAAAAAACAAAACACAAAACAAATGAAAAAATCTTGGATTATAATTGGGTCAGTTGTTGCTTTTATATTGATAATTTTTATGACATACCGAAGCAACTTTAATGAAGCAAATGGTTATCAAAAAGAAGTGGACAAAGCTTGGGGCAATGTGCAATCGAGCTACCAACGCCGTGCCGATTTGATACCCCAATTAGTAGCCACTGTTAAAGGTGCTGCTGAAAATGAAAGAGGAATTTTAACCGCTGTAACTCAGGCGCGTGCAGGTATTGTAAATGCTAAAACTCCGGAAGATATGGAGTTGATGGGCAAAAAAATAAATACTGCTATTAACTTAGCGTTTGAGGCATATCCTCAAATTCGTTCCACCGAAAATTTTCAGGCTTTACAAACACAATTGGAAGGTACTGAAAACAGGATCAATTATTCTCGCGATGAGTATAATGCCAAAGTTTCTATTTACAATACACACATTACAGGATTTTTAAATGAAATGCTTTTGAGCAAAAGTAGATTCCCTGCAAAAGAATCTTTCAAAGCTGCTGAAGGCTCAGAAAACGCTCCTAAAGTAGATTTTAGTAAATAAAAATGATGAAAGCTGCTGATTTTTTTACGGAGCAACAAAAAAATGCTATCGTACAATCTATTGCTAATGCCGAACTAAATACTTCGGGCGAAGTAAAAGTTCATATTGATACTAAATGCAAAGGTGATGTATTGGATGTTGCTGCCGCACATTTTAAAAAATTAAAAATGCACGAAACAGAACTCCGTAATGGGGTTCTGTTTTATTTATCTATCAAGGATCATAAGTTTGCTATACTTGGCGATAAAGGCATAAACGAAAAAGTGCCTGCCAATTTTTGGGATACCATTAGAGATGTAATGATTACTCATTTTAAACAACAACAGTTTACCGAAGGCTTGAGTAAAGGAATTGAAATGGCTGGAGAAAAAATGAGAACGCATTTCCCTCGTCAAAAAAATGATACTAATGAGTTGAGTAACGACTTGAGTTTTGAAAAGTAAATTCGCTGCATAAAAGTTACATTGAGCGTCATTGCGAGGAACGAAGCAATCTAATTATAAATACATGGTTTGAGATTGTTTCGTTCCTCGCAATAACGTCAAATTAAAACTAACGAACTGAAACAACTGAATACATGTTCAAAATAATTTTTTTACCATTTGTCATACTTTTTCTTTCCTTTTTTTCATCATTCGCACAAACAGATGGTATCCCGGATAAGCCGAATCCACCGCGTTTGGTAAATAATTATTCTGCAACTGGTTTTATATCTCCTGATGAAGCGCAACAACTGGAACAAAAGTTACAAGCGTTTTCCGATTCAACTTCCAATCAAATTGTAATAATTATTATTGATGATTTGGGAGGCATGGAGCCTTGGGAGTTTGCCACTAAATTAGGCGAAAAATGGGGCATTGGTCAAGCTAAAATGGACAATGGCATAGTTGTGCTCATTAAACCTTCCGGCGGGCCTGGCGAACGAAAATATTTTATTGCCATCGGAAAAGGCTTGGAGGGAGCTATTCCCGATATTACTTGCCGCCAGATAGAACAACAAGAACTAGTTCCGAATTTAAAAGCTGGAAATGCCTATCAAGCTTTAGATAAAACTACAGATGTATTAATGGCATTGGCCAAAGGCGAATTTAATTCAAATGAATATGGCAAAAAAACACAGCAAAAAATGCCAATTGGTTTTGTTCTTTTACTGATACTATTAATAATATTCATAATTATAAAAATCAGCAGAGGCGGTGGTGGTGGATTAACGATGGGTGCTACAGGATTCCTACTTGGTTCAGGTTTTGGCGGCAATAGAGGCGGCGGTTTTGGTGGTGGTTCTTCTGGTGGTTTTGGTGGCTTTGGCGGCGGTGGCTTTGGCGGCGGTGGATCTGGTGGTAGTTGGTAAATTATTTCATTTGAAGTACTAATATGAAAAAAAAATTTATGAATATAAAAACAATCATTTTTAATCATAAAAACACACTCAATCTGCGTTTTCTTTTTCTTTTTTTCTTTTCTTTTTTTCTTTATCCCTTATTTGCACAAACGGATAGTATTCCTAATGCACCCAATCCTTTCTATTTTGTAAATAATTATTCTGCAACAGGTTTTTTATCTTCGGATGAGGTGCAACAATTGGAGTATAAGTTGCAAGCGTTTTCCGATTCCACATCCAACCAAATTGTAATTGTTATTATTGATGATTTGGGTGGCATGGAACCTTGGGAGTTTGCTACCAAATTAGGCGAAAAATGGGGCATTGGTCAAGCCAAAATGAATAATGGAATTGTTGTGCTCATTAAGCCTTCTGGCGGACCAGGTGAGCGTAAATATTTTATTGCCATTGGTAAAGGCTTAGAGGGCACTATACCGGATATTACCTGCCGACAAATAGAAGATCGAGAACTGGTTCCGAATTTAAAAGATGAAAAGGCATATATAGCATTGGATAATACAACTAATGTATTAATGGCTTTGGCTAGTGGGGAATATAAATCAGAGGAATATGGGAATAGAAATAAACAAATATTTACCCGTATTGTTTGGAGCTTTATTGTGTCATGGATAATATGTGTCATTTTTCTAGTAGTAATAGGTCGTAATAAGAGCTTAACAGTTGGAGCAACAGGCTATTATTCTTCCAATAGTAGTAGTTCTTCAGATAGCAGCTCCTCCAGTAGTAGTTCCTCTTCGAGTGGTGGTGGCAGCTTTGGCGGTGGCGGTTCTGGTGGTAGTTGGTAAATAAGTCTCAAAAAATCCTACCTTTAATAAATATTTTTATAACTTAAAATAGTAACTTAGCCCACACATTTAATTTATCATAATTATGGCAAAAGTAAAGTTTGGAAAGTGGTTAGGTGGCGGTTTAGGATGGGCTTTGGGAGGTCCATTAGGTGGTGTTTTAGGCTTTGCTTTAGGTTCCGCATTTGATGCTTCGGAAGTAACTGTTCAAACAGGAAAAGGGAATTATAGTTCGGCACAAGCAGTACCACAAGCAGGAGATTTTGCTGCCAGCTTATTAGTGCTTTCGGCTGCTGTTATGAAAAGTGATGGCAAAACATTAAAAAGCGAATTGGATTTTGTAAAAGATTTTTTAACAAATCAGTTTGGTGACGCCAAAGCACAACAACAAATATTATTGCTTAAAGAAATTTTAAAACAAGAAATCCCTTTGCATGATGTTTGCCTTCAAATAAAGCAATACATGCCGCATTCACAACGATTGCAGATTGTTCATTATTTGTTTGGAATATCAAAAGCCGACGGACATGTACACGAACTGGAATTGCAAACTATTCACACTATCTCCAATTATTTAGGAGTAAATGCTGCCGACTTTAATTCGCTAAAAGCGATGTATTTTAAAGATGTAAACAGCGATTACAAAATTCTTGAAATAGAGCCATCGGTAAGTGATGAGGATGTAAAAAAAGCGTACCGAAAAATGGCTTTAAAATTCCATCCTGACAAGGTTGCTTCATTAGGCGAAGAAGTTCAAAAAGGAGCGAAAGAAAAATTCCAAAAAGTGTTACAAGCCTACGAAAACATCAAAAAACAAAGAGGGTTTTCGTAAATAAGTATTTGTGGTTATTTTAAATCTGTATCAATGGCTTCAATTAAACCTTTTGGTATAATTTCTAAAAAATCAAGGTTTACAGGTCTGTTAAACAGATTAAAATTAGATATAAAATGGTAGGCTTCTCTTTGATGATTATCGTCTACTAAAATTCCATATTTACGTTGTCCGTCTTTTAAATAAATTACCACATCTTTTGCAGTGTTATAAATGCTTGTTGTTATCATAATTGTTTTATTTTTTATGATACAAAACTACCTTGTTTACATTACGTTTATATTAAGTGGAAATTACTAAAAGATTAAATGGTATCCCTATAAAAAGGGAAGACCCCCAATGGAATTGCTTAGACCGAAAAGTAAACAACGAACCGCTAACACAGGGCTTGTGAAAAAAGCGGTTTCGGAAGTAAAGCAAGTTCAGTATTATTCATTACTTTTAGTGCAAGGCGACAAGTGAGAAGCTATTAATTCCGCTTCTTCACAAGCCCTGCAACCGTTAGCGGTCATTGTAAAAGACGACATCACAACTATCAAATAGACGATAATGCAAGAAACAAAAGGACTACTTGACCAAATAAAACAGCACGACAAACTTGCGATTAGAGTGAACTCTAATTCAAATAATAATTTATCCGAAGAGGTTATGAAAATGCTAACGCAACCTCACAGAAAAGCTAATTATTTTTTTGTATTCATTGAAAATGGCTCACTAACTCATAAGGTTGACTTAAACGATTTGACAATTACAAACGGGCAATTGTTTTTTGTTTTGCCTAATCAAATTCATTCTGCACCTGCACAGAAGAAAGATGGCATTGAATGTTTCAAAATGAGTTTTGACCAAAACTGCTTGTCTTTACTTCCGAAACAATTTTCTTTTTTAATCAATCCCTTAAATTCACAAATCATTTCATTTGATAGTGATTCAAGACAACGAGTAAAAATACTTTTTGAAATACTCAACAAAATTTTGCATTCGGACAACGACCAAAAGGATGCTGAAATTATTTTGGCCCATCTTAATTCACTTTTGACAGAGTTGAATAAAGCATATTTTAAAAGTGTTGCAAAAGAGAAATCAGAACCAAACAAACTTTCAAAATACATTGAGTTTAAAATTGCAGTTGAAACTCATTTGACGGAGCAACATTCTATAAACACTATTGCCGATAACCTTTCAATAACGACAAACAATCTTTACAACATTGTAAAAGAGTTTTCGGGAGTTTCGCCAAAAGAATTTATCACAAACCGTTTGATGTTAGAGGCACAGAGGAAACTTTTTTATTCCGAGACATCGGTAAAGGAATTAGCTTACGAGTTAGGTTTCAGAGACCCTGATTATTTTTCAAAGCTTTTCAAAAAGAATACTGGAAAAAGTGTTACAAAGTTTGTAAAAAGCATTCAAGATTTGTCAAGCAATTAAAGTGAATAGTCCATCTCACTTGATTTTACTCCACCTACTTTTGCCGTTCATCAAAAAATATAAAAATGAAATCAGCATTAGTAACAGGAGCAAACAAAAGCATCGGTTTTGAAACCGCTAAACAATTAGCACAACTTGAATATTTCGTTTACATTGGTAGCCGAGACAAAACGAAAGGGTTTGAGGCAATTGAAAAATTAAAAGCAATGGGCTTAAAAAATGTGGATTGTATTCAATTAGATGTTACCGACATCAATTCAATAAAATCTGCAAGACAAGAACTTGAAGTAAAAACTAAAAAGTTAGACATTTTAATTAACAACGCAGGTATTAGTGGTGGCTTTCCGCAACCAGCAACAAAAGTTTCTATTGATACCTTACGAAATGTATTTGAAACTAATTTTTTTGGTGTCGTTCAAGTAACACAAGAGTTTATAGAATTGCTAAAAAAAGCAGACCAACCCAGAATTGTAAATGTAACAACCGAATTGTCTTCTTTGACAAATCACAGCGACCCAAGTTGGGTATATGCACAATATAAACCAGCGGCTTATAGTCCCTCAAAGACCGCTTTGAACGCATATACAGTAATGTTAGCAGTTGAACTCAAAGACGCAAATTTTAAAGTGAATTGTGTTTGCCCAGGATTTACAAAAACCGATTTTAATAATCACATGGGACACAGAAAAGTTGAAGATGCTGCAACCGCAATTGTAAAGTATGCCACAGTTGACAAAGACGGAGCAACTGGAAAATTTTTTAATGGCGAGGGCGAGATAGCTTGGTAATATGGCAACATACAATACAGTAATGTTTTTTATTGAACGGATGAACCAAATCCTTGCCTTCGTAGAATCGGTAGTAAATTCAATAGCAACCATTGCTGCCGGAAACATTGGTGCAGCAGCCAATTATGTGGAGCAATCCATGGCACGTACCATTCCGGTTATACTTTCATTCCTTGCCAGATTGATCGGTATTGGCGACATAGCTGATCCGATACGCAGAGTGACAACTTCTATAACCCTTATCGTCATCAATATGTCCTAATGGATTACCTGCTTTATCATATACCCAACTTACAAACATGGCACACCATGCAAATCCGTCAAGTCCATACCATTTTCCATAAGGGTTTTTATTAGAGTTGGTAGGGTTTTCTTTTATCCCTACTTGCGAAGCCGCAATTTCAATAATTGTATTTCTGCTCATACTTTTAATTTTTAAAATATTGGCTAAAGATATTATTTTCATTAAACTGAAATGACAAAAAACATAATGACATTTGTCAGTATCTTTGGTATCTAATAAAAGTTAAAAAAAAGTACTATTTACATTATTATATATTATTTATGTAACATAACAATAATGTAAATTAATACAAAATCTGAAGGCTACTTAATCATTACATTGCTATCTAAACATTAAATTTATTCTACATAAAAAACCAATAAATTTATTGAATAAAAAAGGAGGACTAGCTTCAAGTTTTTTTAATAATCAAAAACCCAATTTTATTTAAATTGAACAGTGAAATAAAAAAAACAGAAAACCTTATTGTTGTTGCACGTAAAAAATAAATTTTATTTTGGAAAAACCATTCGTTAATAACAAATATCTGTTAGAAAAATTTCCTGGCAAAGGTGGTTGGACTTTTGCGCGTATCCCTAATATTTCGCGCGATAAAAAAACTAATTTCGGTTGGCGGAAAGTTAAAGGAACAATTGATGGCTACGAAATAAAAAAATATAATTTAATGCCAATGGGAGGTGGTCAATTATTTTTGCCAGTAAAAGCTGAGATACGGAAAAAAATAAAAAAGCACGAAGGTGATACAGTTATAATTATCTTATATTCTGACAATGACCCTTTGGAAGTTCCTGAAGAAATGGCTCTTTGTTTACAGGACGAGCCTGAAGCTTTTACATTTTTTAATTCACTATCAGAAAGTGAACAAAAGTTTTATATCCAATATATTTATTCAGCAAAGCGAGAAGAAACCAAAATTGACAGGTTAGCTAAAACAATTAATAAGCTTTTAAAGGGCTTAAAAATGTATGAAAAGAGTTAATAAACTATCAAAATTTAAAGGCTTTATTTATATAAGCGGCTGTAAAAATTAATTGCCAATTTTAATTTTACAAAACTAACTTTACCCTCATGAAATTTTTTATTAAACCCATTATATTCCTCTTGTTTTTAATTGGAGAGAATAATTTATTTGCTCAAAAATTTACACCAGGACTGATAGCAGGTGCTGTTGCTTCAGATTTAATTGGCATTGATCCAACTGATACCGATTTTCATAAAGTTGGTTTTACGCTTGGCGGACTATTAAATACCAAACTATCTTCCAAAAATTCATTACAATTCGAAATTTTATACACCCGAAAAGGTAGCTTGCAACCTGCCGATTCAAGTAATAATTATGTTCAATATAATCTTAGCTTAGATTATATTGAAATACCTTTACTATATAAACATAATATTCAATTTAATGTTGGTAAAAAAACAATGGATCGATTTTATTTAGAAGCCGGCCCTTCTTTTGGAAGATTATTAAAAACAAACATCAATACAAATGGTAATTATTATTTTGCGGGTAATTTTAAAAAAAATGAGTTTGCTATTAACCTTGGAGCTGGGGCTAAACTAATCAATAATCTATATTTTAATATTCGTTTTTCAAATTCTATTTTAGCTATTGTAGATCACTTAAATCCAGATAACGGATTTTTTTTTGCTACCTTTAATAAAGGACACAATATGTTGCTCTCTTTCACACTCAAATACCTTTTTAATTCAACTACAAATAATAATTAATCACATACTAATATTGTATTTTTAATGATACTATTTTTAATACCATTACTTGGTTTTATACTACTTGTAATTGCATTTATGCAACAGAAAAAATTTGGAAAACACCCTAAAGGCAAACGATTGGAACAAATAAAAAAATCACCCAATTATAAAAATGGATCATTTCAAAATTTAAGCCATACACCCGCTTTAACAAATGGGGCAACGTATTATTCTGTTTTAAACGAATTTATATTCGCAGAAAAAAAAGGCATAAAACCTAATGGGGAAATCCCTTCTATAAAAACAAATTTATTACAACTGGATTCAAAAGAAAATGTATTAATATGGTTTGGACATTCCTCTTATTTTATTCAAATTGATGGAAAAAAAATTTTAGTTGATCCCGTATTAAGTGGTGCTGCATCGCCACTTTCATTTACCACAAAAAGTTTTAGCGGTACGGATATTTATTCCGCTGATGATTTACCTGAAATTGATTACCTATTTATAACACACGACCATTGGGATCACATGGATTATAAGACCATATTAAAGTTAAAATCAAAAATAAAACAAATTATTTGCGGACTAGGAACAGGTGAGCATTTGGAACATTGGGGCTTTAGTAAAAATATAATAATTGAAAAAGACTGGAATGAAGAAATTGTTTTAGCAACTGGATTTATAGTAAATACAGTGCCTACACGACATTTTTCGGGAAGAGGATTTATCCGCAACAAAACTATTTGGTTATCGTTTGTTTTTCAAACACCAACATATAAATTATTTTTAGGCGGGGATAGTGGTTACGACAATCACTTTTCCGAAATAGGTGAAAAATTTGGTGAATTTGATTTAGTAATTTTAGAAAATGGACAGTATAACAAAAGCTGGAAAAATATACACATGATGCCACACGAAGTATTATTGGCAAGTAAAGAGTTAAAAGCAAAAAAAATATTTCCAGTACATTCCTCTAAATTTTCTTTATCACTTCATAACTGGGATGAACCACTTAAAACAATTACTGAACTAAACAAAACAAAAAAATTGCATTTAATTACACCTATGATTGGCGAAAAAGTAAACCTAAAAGATGATTTGCAACAATTTTTAGAATGGTGGACTTTGGTGAAATAAAACCACAAAAAAATTATATTTATGTGACGAAAATCATTGTAATAATGTGTTTTTGAATATACATTTATGCCATTCATTTTAATATTTAAAATTAAAAATCCTTATGGCACTCAAAAACAAACAAAAAATTGAAAAACGTAATCTATCTTGGTATGGGTGGCGTCCCGACCTTCCCGATTTTAGGGATTTAATTTTTAAACCATCTGCTAAAATGCTAAAAGCATTACCAAAGTCGGTTGATCTTACCAAATTTTGTCCTCCAGTTTATGATCAAGGGCAACTAGGAAGTTGCACCGCTAATGCTATTGGAAGTGCTATTCAATTTGGGTTAAAAAAATTAGATTCAAAATACAACTTTATGCCTTCACGTTTATTCATTTATTACAATGAACGTGTAATTGAAGGAACTGTAAATATTGACAATGGCGCTGAAATTAGAAACGGTATTAAAACCGTTAATAAACAAGGTGTTTGCCCCGAAAGTATGTGGAAATACAATGATGGCAAAACTATATTTAAGAAAAAACCTGTGGTTAAATGCTATACCGAGGCATTAAACCATCAGGTATTGAACTATCACCGTATCGAAAAAAATCTAAACTACATGAAAAGTTGCCTTGCTGAAGGTTTTCCATTTGTATTTGGATTTACAGTTTATGATGCATTTGAAAGCGATGTTGTTGCAAAAACAGGTGTATTAAATATGCCTGCAAAAACAGAACAGGTTGTTGGCGGTCACGCAGTATTGTGTATTGGATATGATGATACTACAAATAGATTTTTAGTACGAAATAGTTGGAATACCGATTGGGGTAAAAAAGGTAATTTTACAATACCTTATGAATATCTTACACATCCCAATTTAGCAGATGATATGTGGACAATAAGGCTGGTAGAGGTTCAAAACTAAGCTATCGTCATAAATTTTTTTATCAAAAACCTAAAATAAAAAAAAGAGACTGTCTAACCTATTAGACAGTCTCTTTTTATTTGTGGGCCCACTTGGAATCGAACCAAGCACCTACTGATTATGAGTCAGTTGCTCTAACCGAATGAGCTATAGGCCCTACTATCATACATTTAATTGTAATAATAGCCATGATAGCTAAAAGTAATAATTGTTAATAACACAATTATTAGGCTGCGAAATTATATATTTGTAGCCAATTAACAAAAGTATTCGTGTATTATTATGACAATAAAGCCAAATAAATATAAAAATATCATTTTTGATTTGGGTGGAGTAATACTTAATATTGACTATATGCTTGCTGTTAAAGCATTTAATGTATTAGGATTACCTGAATTTGAGAATTATTTTTCTCAGGCCCAGCAAAAACAATTATTTGATTTATATGAAAAAGGGCAACTAAGTTCCGCTGATTTTAGAAATGAACTAAAAATCCATTGTAAAACGGATGTTGACGATACTACTATTGATGCAGCATGGAATTCAATGTTGCTGGATTTACCACCTGAAAGGTTAGATCTGTTAAAACAATATAAACAAACCCATCGCACCTTTTTGTTGAGTAATACCAATGAAATACATATAGATACGTTCAACAAATATTTGCAAAATAATTTTAATATCCCAAATATGGCAGGGCATTTCGAAAAGCTGTATTTATCCTATAAAGTGGGAATGCGTAAACCCGATTCCGAAATTTTTGAATTGGTATTGTCCGAAAACAATCTCAATCCTTCCGAAACATTGTTCATTGACGATTCCATACAACACATAAAAACTGCCAATAAACTGGGAATACAAACCTATTGGCTGGATGTAAAAAAGGAATCTATTGTAAATATGTTTGAGTAACTATTTTATCTCCTGACATAATTCTATTAAAACCCCGTTGCTATCTTTTGGATGCAAAAAGCAAATCATTTTATTGTCAGCTCCTTTTTTAGGTTGTTCATTTAAAAGTTTAAATCCTTCGTTTTGCAGGCGTTTCATTTCTGCGTAAATATCAGCAACCTCAAATGCGATATGGTGAATTCCTTCGCCCTTTTTCTCTATAAATTTAGCTATTGCACTATTGGGGTCGGAGGCTTCTAAAAGTTCTATTTTACTTTCGCCCATCATAAAAAAGGAAGTGGAAACATTTTCGCTTTCTACTTTTTCCAGTTTGTACGGCCCTTTTCCAAATAGTTGACTAAATAAGGCATTGGAGGTTTCAAGGTTTTTAACGGCAATTCCTATATGTTCAATTTTTAACATCATATTGGTTTTGTTGTTTCAGTTTTTTAGTTCAAAACGATGCACTTTTAGTTCAAAACTTTTAGTTTCTACAAAATTTCAATTGTTGGCGTCATTGCGAGGCACTCAGTATTCGGGATCTTTTTTAAGCAAAAAAAATCCCGATTTTAAATTTCGGGATTTTTTATTTTAATAAGGTTTCGAATTATTTTTTAATGAACGAATCCATTTTATTATCGTAGTTTAGGTAATAAACTCCTTTTGTAAGCAAACTAGCATCAATTGTAGATGCGTAACCACGTTTTACTATATTACCATATTGATCAAATATTTCAAACATTGTTTCTACTGGTATTGTTCCATTTGAAAAAGTTATTTCTTTAGATACTTTAGCTGGACTAAATGAAACTGATGCTGAAGAAGAAACATAATCAAGTGTTTTTGAAAACTTAGGTAAACCTGTATAATCAACTTGTTTTATACGATATTGATTTTTACCTGAATGTGGAATAACTTTAAATGAATAATTGTTCAGCTCAGCAGTACCAAAACCTTCTACTTCGCCTATCTTTACCCACTTATTCCATCTAAATTGCTCAATTTGAAAAGGAAGTTTGCCAGCCTCGCCTTTTGTAGACCATTTAAAAGTTAAATCTTTTTCAATAGTCATTGAACCAACAATTTCAAAAGTACTTTTAGGATTCAAAGCCTCAGGATTTAATACTTTTGGCTTGCAATCGTCTTTATGAATAATCTTAATCTCTACTTTATCCCCAAGTTTAAATTGAAAATTTCTTAAATCTATTTCAAATGCACTGGATGCAACTTCATCAGTAGTAATATTACCGTTAACTCTAACCTCTTGAACGCAAAAGCCAACCCCAGATGAGCCAAATGGATTTTGAATGTATAAATTTTTACCTTGGTAAATTCCTTCCAACACGATTACGCCTGTAGAAAAACTTCCTGTAGAAACCAGTAAACAAAATAGAGAAAAAAGTATTTTTTTCATTTCCTTTTTTTAGTTAAAAATAACACCTTTGTTAATTGGCTCAATTATTTTCGATTGCAATATTAAAACCTTATTCCTTCATTTCAAAATAAAAACGCAATCTTATTTTCTTAAAGTATCAAAAATATAAATTTTAAAGTATTAAACCAAAATTTATTTAACTAGATGTATTGATATAAAAATTTGCAAGCCATTATTTTACTTTTATCCCTTTTCTATAGGTAGTTTCCATAATAACTTTTCCATTTTTATCATAATAAAGCCATTTCCCATTTGGCTTACTTTCTATACGTTTGCTTTTAGGATCTTTTACAAGTTTATATGCTGTAATACTTTCAGGTTTTGCATTTTCGTACCACGACTTGCATGTTCCATTTAAAAGCCCTTCGGTAAATTCTTCTTCTGTTGATTTTACACCAGTTTGATAGAAATATAACCAATGACCATCTGGTTTTTCGTTTTTGTAATTTCCCTCGCTAGCCTTTATTGAATAAGTAGTCCAAGAAACCCAGTAACCATTTTTTTTACCTTCTTTATAAGTCCCTTCTTCTTTTAATTTCCCCGAATTATAATAATATTTCCATTTGTCATTTTTCAAATCATCTTTATAAAAGCCTTCGTAAACGAGTGTGTTATCAGGTAGCCAGCCTTTCCAATTTCCGTTCATTTTTCCTCCTCTGAAATTACCTTCGTCTTTAGCCTTTCCATTATCATACCAAGACTTCCAAAAACCATCCTCTTTACCTGCTAAATAGGCTCCTTCCTGAAGTTTTTGTCCGTTTTCGTACCAAATTGTCCAAATCCCTTGTTTTAAATTTATTTTGTAATTCCCTTGTTTCCATTGGGATCCATCGCGGTACCAATATGTCCAAACACTATCTTGCAAATCGTTTTTATAATACCCTTCCGATTCTTTTATGCCGCTTGCAAACCAGTATACCCATTTTCCGCTGCGTAAGTTAGCATTTAGCGCACCCTCCATTTCTAATTTACCTTCTTCGTTATACCATTTCCAATAGCCATTTTTTGTATCGTTATCAAAATTTCCTTGACTTTTTATATTCCCATTTTTATACCAACTGGTAAACGGCCCTTGTTTTTTTCCTTTTTGATAGTTAACCACAAAATCTTTGTCTCCGTATGAGGTAAAAAAAATCCATTCTCCGTCCATTCCTCCATCTTTATAATTTCCTTCACCTTTGGTTTTACCGTTGTCATAAACAATTACAAATTTACCTGATCCGTCTTTTATTATTTGTTCGCCTGTTTCCAGCCAAAAGTTCATTAGTAAAACGTCATCGTTCTGATAAATTAATTCTTGTTTCGGTTTGCCCGATTTGAATCCTTCTTTCCAACGTCCAATTTCTTTACCATTTTTGTATGCTCCCTCCCTTTGTTTGTTACCATTGTTATACCAACCAATGTAACTGCCTTCTGCTTGGTTATTCTTAAAATTGCCTTCGCTTTCTTTTTGTCCGTTATCGTAATAATAAATCCATGTTCCTGCTTTTTTTCCTTTCAGATAGTTTTCAATACTTTTTAGTTTACCGTTTTCATACCAGCCAGTCCAGGTGCTGTCTGACAAATCCTCTTTAAAAAATGTTTCCTGCGCTTTGGTTCCGTTGTTATACCAATATTTCCAAGCGCCATTTTTTTTGCCTTTGATATAATTTTCTTCTGCTTTTGGTTTTTTTCCAAGGTAGTAGGAAACAAATTTTCCATCTTCTTTTCCATCAACAAAATTGCCTTCTTTGGCAATGTCGCCATTCTCGTACCATGCAGTATATTTACCATGTTGCATTCCATTTTTGGTGTTTTGTTCGCTTCTTTTTTTAGTTTGAGCTACGTCCCAAAATTCAATTGCAGCCTGTGAAAACAGGGTGCTTGAGGATATTAAAAGAAAAAATATTGAAATTATTTTTTTCATATTAATTAGTTTCTAAAACTTTGAAAAGCTCGTCTAGTTTAGGTGTTAATATAATTTCTGTTCTTCTGTTTTTTTTACGTGACTCGATAGATTTACCTGTTTCCATAGGGCTGTATTCACCTCTTCCAGCGGCAGTTAACCGTTTCGGATTGATGTCACTATTTTTAGTCATTATTTTAACTATAGAAGTAGCGCGCATAACGCTTAAATCCCAATTGTCTTTTATTTCGCCTTTGCCCATCATGGGAACATCATCAGTATGGCCTTCAATTACAATATTGATATCCGGATTTTGATCCAATACTTTGGCAACTTTTTTTAACGCATCAACGCCCTTATCTTCCACTTTAATGCTACCAGAAGCAAACAAAAGATTTTCCTCCATGGAAACATATACTTTTCCATTTTTTTGAGTGATGGTCAATCCTTTTCCTTCAAAGCCAAACAGGGCATCTGATAATTTTTTCTTCAATGCATTTACTGCCGCATCTTTATTTTTTAATACGCTTTCCAATTCAGCTACACGCGCTTCGCGTTTTTTTAATTCAACGGTAAGATTATCTAAGTTTTGTTTTTCCTTATTTAATTCGGTTTCCAATTGTTTTAATTCATCTTCTTTTTTAAGAAGTCGTTCCTGAGTGTATTGTAATTCACTTGAAAGTTTTTTAGTATCGGCTATATTACCATCTATCAAACGATTGTATCTATCTAATAATTGTTCGTTTACTTGGTTTAGATTTTTATGTTTTGTTACTAAATCGCGATAACTGCTTCCTACAAAGGCTGTATCTTTTTGTAGTTGATCTACTTTTTTTAAATTATCCTCTAAGCTATGTGCGGCTTCGTTAAATTTGGTTTCACAATCCTGACTGGTAATTTTTAATGCGGCAAGCTCCTTTTCACATTTTTCGCGCTTGGCTTGTTCTTCGGCTAACTTACGTTGCGGCACGCAGGAAAATAGTATAACGGAAGTTAAAAAAACAATTAGGTAGTTGATGGGGTTTTTCATTTGATTTTTTTTTGAATATTTTTAGTATTACAATATTATTAAAATGTTTCTGTAATTTTTACCATTGCTATAAAACATTATAACAAATGCTTTGTTAATAAATATACTGATAAACAATTACTACTAAACCAAGTAAAAAGGTTTGGGCTAAAGCCATTATTTAGCATGGTTCCCAAGGCCATTAAGTTAAGGTTGTTTGTTCGACCTCGGCTGGGGTCAAACTGTTCTTAATTTAATGACATTAACTACAGCTTTAAGGCTGTAGTTATATATCGAATAATAATAATACAAAGCCCTCTTACAATCTCAATTGTAAGAGGGCTTTTGTAGTTTGTATTTAACTTTATTTTTTTTGCTCAACTTTTGGCTCAAGGTATACACGCGTCATATCGCGGTATTCCATGGCATTGGCAGGAAAATTTTTTACATTCGGCTTTAATAAACGATAATTTTCATCATAAAATACTGGCATAATGGCTCCGTCGTTAATTGCCGTTTGATCTGCCTCTAGGTATAAATCCATTCGTTTTCTGTCGTCCAGTTCATGCATTGCCTGTGTAAACAAGGTATCAAATTTATCGCTTTTGTATCGTACTGTATTCAAATATGATTTTTCAGAAACATTTGCTGGAACATTTTTACCATATAATAAGGTTAAAAATGTTTCAGGATCTGGATAATCAGCAATCCAACCACTTCTCCAAAATAATGCTTTACCTGATTCTAATTGTTCTAAATGTTCGGCAAATGGTAATATATTAATGTCTACATCTACATTTAAGTTTTCTTTTAACATTTTTTGAATGGCCTCCGAAATTTGTAAATTTCTGTTGGCTCCACCACTGTTTGTTTGTAATGTTATTTTTGGGAATCCTTTACCGTTAGGATATCCTGCGGCAGCCATATATTTGCGTGCTTTATCAACATTAAGTGAGTAGCCTTTTAATTTATTATTTTCATATCCTGCAAATGAAGGAGGAACAATGCCATAAATGCCTGGTATTCCTTCTCCCTGAAGAATATTGTTAACTATTTTTTCACGATCGATTGCATAATTGAATGCCAATCGTACGTCTTTTTTCTTAAAGGCCTCACTTTGGTGTTGAAATCCATAATAATAAATGCTCATTGCTGGTACAACTTGCATTTCGAAAGGTGCGTTTGTTTCTTTAGCATGATCAAGTTCTCCTAAAATATCTGAAATCATTTCAACAGGTAAACGGAAAATCATATCCAAATTTCCTCTTTTAAATTCCATAAATTCAGATTTTTTTTCCTTAATGAAGCTAAATTTTAAAGCATCTA
The DNA here is from genome assembly GCA_947447995.1 of Bacteroidota bacterium. Classification (GTDB taxonomy): domain Bacteria; phylum Bacteroidota; class Bacteroidia; order 2-12-FULL-35-15; family 2-12-FULL-35-15; genus 2-12-FULL-35-15. The sequence continues at coordinate 16,853 of CANFLQ010000031.1, forward strand.
AATAAGGTAATTGATTACCAAATTCATCCATATCCCAATAGTTAGGATTACGCTCTAATACAACTGTTTCGCCTTCTTTAACGCTTTTTACTTGAAAAGGACCCGTGCCAACGCATTTGGTGCGCATATCCGCACCGTATTTTTCAACGGCTTCCTTTGGAAATACCCAACATCCGGGAGTACTTAAAATATTTAAAAACCCTGAAAATGGTTTTGATAACGTAATTTGTATGGTATTATCATTAATTATTTTTATTCCAGCAACACCACCTGCCAAAGGTTTTTTATCTATTGTAGACTGATAATATTCGTTAGCACCTAAAACTCTATCTTTAAAAGTGGCATTAAAATGTTGGTTATTAGGACTTGCTGTACAAAGCAAATCAAAGCAGTATTTAAAATCTTTTGCTGTTACTTCGCGACCTTTTCCATCAGGAAAACAAGCATCGTCTTGAAATTTAACACCTTTGCGAATAAAGAATGTCCAAACGGTTGCATCTGAATTAAATTCAAGTTGTTCGGCCAATGAAGGCAAAATGGTTAGTTCATCTTGCGATTGTTTTATTAAACCTTCGTATATCTGTTTAGTAATACGGTCAGAGGTAACCTCTGTAACGCTTAATGGGTAAAGGTTTCTAAAATCCTCTACTTCATTCATTCTAAAAACACCACCGTAATACACATTGCCTTTCGCTTTTTTAGTCTCTGAGGAGGAGCCGCTATCGTTTCCGCAAGATGCTAGAATAACAGATACCAATAATGAATAGATAACTTTTTTCATAGTTTTGATAATAAAATTTTAAATCTATTTAGATTCATAAAGCACAAATATATAGGATTATCTGTAAAATTCATTATGAATTGATAAAAATTTGTATTGAAGGAAATGTTTTAGAATAATAGGAATTTAAAAAGGCTTTAATTAGTACAAATAAGTATAATTTTAAAATCTAAAAATCAATTTCCAATAATACCGGGCAGTGGTCTGAATGTTTTGCTTCGGGCAAAATGGCGGCGCGTTTCATTTTTGATTCTAAGTTTTTGCTTACCAAATTATAATCGATACGCCAGCCTAAATTTTTAGCACGTGCATTGGCTCTGAAACTCCACCAGCTATAATTGTGCGGTTCTTTGTTAAAATGTCGGAAACTATCAACAAAACCTGATTTCATAAATTGGTCGAGCCATTCGCGTTCCTCGGGTAAAAAACCGCTGCTTTGCGCGTTGCTTTTTGGGTTATGTATATCGATCGGTTGGTGGCAAATATTATAATCACCACAAATGATAAGTTGTTTGCGTTCCTTTTTGAGTGTATCAATGTATTTTTGAAAATCGTCCATCCATTTGAATTTGAATGCCTGACGGTCTTCTCCGCTGCTGCCGCTGGGATGATATACACTCATTACGGATACATCGCCATAATCGGCACGTATTACTCGACCTTCAAAATCGTATTCGGCAATACCGCAACCGTATTCCACATGATCGGGTTTTTGTTTACTGAAAATGGCAACACCGCTGTATCCCTTTTTTTGGGCGGGATACCAAAAATGATGATACCCTGCATTTTCAAAAATGGTTAAGTCCAATTGCCCCGGTTCGGCCTTTAATTCCTGAAAACAAATAATATCCGGGTTGGCAGCTTTTATCCAGTCCATAAGCCCTTTGCTCATAGCAGAGCGAATGCCGTTTACGTTGTAGGTGATTATTTTTGCCATTGAAAATTAGTTAATAGTTAATAGCGATTAGGCAATAGTTTAAAGGTATTATTTGTAATTCGTTTTTATTCGTAATTCGTAGTTATTTCATCATTATCGGCTTCCATGCTTCCGGAATAGCAACGCTTTGGTTTATTTTGAAATTAAAACATACAATGATTGCTAAGCCTTTTGCAACTTCTGTTTCAACACCATTATTATCGCGTGTTATGGAGCAGGTCATATCATAACTTTTAGTTCCCATGCGTGATACCCATACCGAAACAAATATTTTATCTTCAAGCAACACCTGTTGTATGTAGTTCATTTCAACTTTTGCAACTACGAAACTCATGGTTGCCCAATCTATTTTTAAATCGTGTTTTAACTGGTCGAAATAACTAACGCGCGCCAATTCAAAATAAGTAAGGTATACGGCACTGTTTACGTGCCCTAATACATCAATGTCGGTAAACCTAATTTGAATGGGGATTTTGAAGCCCCCAACCCTTAAAGGGGAGTTGGAAGTGTTATTGTTGTTTGGTATTTCTTGTTTCATATTCAATTTTAAAAAGTGTTATTTATTTTTTCATGACCTACGCTCCCCTTTAGGGGTTAGGGGGCTGATGTGTTGGCGGTATCCAGCTCTGCGTATATAGAATTATTACTTTTAAATTCGGGCACTAATAGCTTCATTTTTTTAACGATGGATTGGTTATCCTGTTTATCAAAAAGTGAGATCAGTTCCTGGATAGAGGTCGAGATTGTTCCAAAATCATATTCTTTCACCTTAGCGATTAGTATTTGTTTGTGATGAGTCGGAACTGTATTTTCCTCATTGGCAAGCAGCTCTTCATATAATTTTTCGCCGGGGCGTAAGCCGGTAAAAATTATGCGAATGTCCTTATCTAACACCAATCCCGAAAGCTGAATCATTTTTGTTGCAAGGTCTACTATCTTGATGGATTTACCCATATCAAAAATAAATATTTCGCCGCCTTTGCCCATTGTTCCTGCTTCCAATACCAATTGGCAAGCTTCGGGAATGGTCATAAAATAGCGGGTAATATCGGGATGTGTAATGGTAAGCGGTCCGCCTGCTTCAATTTGTTGGCGAAAGCGCGGAATCACCGAACCGTTAGAGCCAAGCACATTTCCAAAGCGTGTGGTAATAAATTTAGTACTCGTTTTTTTGTTTAACGATTGTATGTATATCTCCGCAATGCGCTTGCTTGCTCCCATTATATTGGTAGGATTCACTGCCTTATCGGTAGATACCATTACAAATTCTTCTACATTGTATTCAACAGCAAGATCCGCTAAATTTTTTGTTCCCAATACGTTTGTTAAAATGGATTCTGATGGATTGTTTTCCATCATGGGTACATGTTTATAGGCAGCAGCGTGAAATACAATTTGAGGTTGAAAGGTGCGGAATACATTTTCCATACGGTCTTTATTGCGCACATCGCCAATTACAATTTCGTAGGATTGTTTTTTGTATTTATCATGTAACTCAAGCTCCATGCTATACAGCGGTGATTCAGCCTGATCCAGCAAAATAATTTTTTTAGGCCCAAAAGGAATTACCTGACGCACCATTTCGCTGCCAATACTGCCCGCAGCACCGGTTATCAAAATAACTTTATTGGATAATTGTTTTTGAATATCGTCTTTATCCAGCTGAATGGGTTCTCTTTCCAGCAACTCCTCAATTTGCACCTTTTTAATTTGCTTAAAACTTAACTCACCGTTAATCCAGTTGTTAACAGGTGGCACGTTCAATACTTTGGTATCGTATTTCAAACACAGGTCAACAAGTTCCTGTTTACGCAATGCTGGTAGGTTTTGCACCGAAATAATCAAATGTGCTACATTATTGTTTTGCAATAATTCATTCAATTTATCATTGCCATAAATGGTGATACCTTCTAATTTTTTATTGTGCTTTTTGGAGTTATCATCAATAAAAGCAAGCACTTTATATTTGGTTCCCGCATCCCTGTCCAGCGTTTGTTTGGTGATGATTCCGGATTCTCCTGCACCAAAAATAATTACACTGCGTTTTTCCTTATTTGATTCGGTAAGTTGGGTGTAAAGGGCTTTGAACATCACACGCAAACTAATCATCAAAAATGTAGTAGCCATATAATCAATAATGATAATGGACAATGGGATGGGATATTTACCATTTATAAAATTATAACTGATAAAATTAACAATTGCAAATACTAAACTACCTGCGGTGATAACAACAAAAATACGTTGAGCATCTTTGGAACTGGTATAAATTACAATGCCTTGATAAATTTTGGAGATGTAAAAACTAAGCGTTCTTATTCCCAATATAATTCCAAAAACAAGCGGGAAAGCTTCTATTTCTACTTGTGGAATAGAAAAATTAAAACGGACCAGATACGCTAAAATCAGCGAAAACAAACAAATGCCAAGGTCGATGAAAAAAATCATCCATCGTGGCATGTTGCGTTGAAAAAGAAAATCGATTGGTTTCATAAAACAGAAATCAAAGATATAAAAAACATTGCAGGTTAACGCACGTCCGATAGATATATGAGAAAGCCAAATGAGTGATTGCCATACTAAATACTTTTTTATCTTTGCGTTTATAATCAATGCCAAAGATACTATTTATAGCCGCTCATCGTGCCAATCGTTCACCCAGTCAGCGATACAGATTTGAGCAATATTTTGATTTTTTGAGAGCCAACGGTTTTGATTGCGAACTCTCTTTCATTATCGATGAGGAGGATGATGGATTTTTTTATCGTCCCGGACACCTATTCAAAAAATTTATATTCACCATTAAAAGTGCTGTTAAACGTTTGAAAGACGTGATGCGCGCCGATGAATTCGATATTGTATTTGTTCAACGAGAAGCTTTTATGACCGGCTCTACTTTTTTCGAAAAACGATTATCAAAATCAAAAGCTAAATTGATATACGATTTTGATGACTCTATTTGGCTGATGGATACATCTGCTGCCAATAAAAAATGGGAATGGATGAAGAGCACAAAAAAAACGGGAGAGATTATTTCCGTTTCCAACCTTGTATTTGCAGGCAATCAATATCTTTTTGAGTATGCAAAAAAATTTAATGAGAATGTAAAAATTATTCCTACAACCATTGATACAGCTGTTTTTAAACGCAAAGAGGAGTACAAGAACAACAATAAAATTTGTATCGGATGGAGCGGAAGCATCACTACTATCAAGCATTTTGAAGAAGCTTCGGTAATTTTAAAAAAGATAAAACAAAAGTACGGCGATACCGTTTATTTTAAAGTGATGGGCGATGATACATACAAAAATAAAGAGTTGAACATTAAAGGGATTGCCTGGTCGAGCGATACAGAAGCCGAAGTTATTTCGAGTTTTGATATTGGGATAATGCCATTGCCAAATGATCAGTGGGTTAAAGGGAAGTGCGGATTAAAAGGCTTATCATACATGGCATTGGAAGTACCAACTATCATGTCGGCAATAGGCGTGAATACCGAAATTATTAACGATGGAGAAAATGGTTATTTAGCGAATACAGAGGATGAGTGGATAACTAAAATTTCGATGTTAATAGAGTCTTTTGAGTTGCGCAAAAAACTAGGATCAAATGGTCGAAAAACAGTTGTAGAAAGCTATTCCACCGAATCTCAAAAAAACAATTACCTCCTTAGTTTTAATGAATTATTAAAGCGATAAAATTGTACATTTGTACTCTTAACTCACCCCTCTCCTTTTTCTAGGAGAGGGGCTGGGGGTGAGGTTAAACAAAAATAAATTTTCAATTTTACAATCATTAATGGAAACAACAGCATCAACCGAATTAAAAAATGTAGCACTTGTAAATAAGCACATTGCATTAGGAGCTAAAATGGTACCCTTTGCGGGATATTTAATGCCTGTATCTTATAGCGGACTAAACGATGAACATTTAACAGTTCGCAATGCGATGGGTGTATTTGATGTGAGCCACATGGGCGAATTTATTTTAAAAGGCGAGAACGCTTTAGATCTAATACAACGTGTTACGTCGAACGATGCTTCTGTATTGGTGGATGGGAAAATTCAATACACTTGTTTGCCGAATGAAACAGGTGGAATTGTGGACGATCTGTTGGTTTACCGTATTGATGAAAAAACATACATGTTAGTGGTAAATGCTTCTAACATTGATAAAGACTGGAACTGGATACAAAAATACAATACCAAAAATGTAGAGATGCACAACATCTCGGATAAAACATCTTTGTTGGCGGTGCAAGGGCCGAAAGCCATTTTAGCATTACAAAAATTAACAGATATAAACCTTTCCGAAATTCCGTATTATGCCTTTAAAAAAGGTAAATTCAACGGAATTGATAATGTAGTTATTTCCAATACAGGGTATACCGGTGCAGGCGGATTTGAAATATATTTTGAGAACGCTGTTGCAGAAAAAATGTGGGACGCCATTTTTGAAGCAGGTACCGAATATGGCATAAAACCTATTGGTTTGGGAGCTCGTGATACATTGCGATTGGAAAAGGGTTTCTGTTTATATGGCAATGATATTAACGATACCACTTCGCCACTTGAAGCTGGTTTGGGCTGGATTACTAAATTTACAAAAGACTTCACCAACAAAGCAGCATTATTAGCACAAAAGGAAAAAGGAGTATCAAAAAAATTAGTTGGATTTGAATTGATTGATCGCGGTATCCCTCGCCACGACTATCCGATCACCGATACTGCCGGCAATAATATTGGTATTGTAACCTCCGGAACACAATCGCCATCCATGAACAAAGCTATTGGAATGGGTTATGTTTCAAGCGCATTTGCGAAGTTGGATACCGAAATATTTATTACCATTCGCGATAAAGCAATAAAAGCAAAAGTGGTAAAAATGCCCTTTTTATAACGGTGTTTAGACACTAATTGCACGAATTAAAAAGGAATAAAATAAATTCTTGTGATTGTGAATGAAACCGGAAATTCACCCGTCGTTATTAACTGGTGAGTATTAAATTAACAAAACATTGTAGTATAAAAATTCGTGAAATTAGTGTCATATTGTGTTTATGGATGTGAAGAGTAAAAAAAAATTAGTAATCGACGTTTGTTTATCACCCGCTTTATATCCCGTTTATCATAGAGATGATACTATTGTCGTAGTGATCGATATTCTTCGTGCCACTTCTGCAATGTGTACTGCATTTCATCACGGAGTGGAAAAAATAATTCCGGTTGCAAGCGTTGATGAAGCTACCGAATACAAAAAACAAGGTTTTATTGTTGGTGCCGAACGTAATGGGATTGCCCTCGAAGGATTTGATTTCGGTAACTCTCCGGCATCTTATATGACAGAAAAAATTAAAGGTCAAACCATTGTAATTTCAACAACCAACGGAACACAAGCCATTGATGTATCACGTAATGCATATAAAGTAGTGATAGGTGCATTTACCAATATTACTGCATTGTGTGATTGGTTAAAAGTTCAAAACAGAAGTGTGTTGCTTTTATGTTCGGGCTGGAAAAACCGTTTTAATTTAGAAGATACTTTATTTGCCGGTGCTGTGGCAGAAATACTTTTGAAAGAGAAAGATGCATTTCATTATGGTGATGGTGCATTGGCTGCAAAATTTATGTATCAGGCTGCACAAAATAATCCGTATAAATATCTTCGTAATTCATCCCATACCGAACGCCTTTCTGCTATGGGCTTAAAAGGTGATATCAAGTATTGTCTTTCTTTAGATAAAACCACTATTATTCCTATTTTAGAAGGAAAGTATTTAGTGAAGATGTGATAAAAATGGAACACGGATGACGCGGATTGTTATGATTAAAACGGATTAAAAATTTTATTTCATCACACGTTTAATAAACACAAAAAATCTTATTTTATCTTAATAATCCGCGTCATCTGCGTTCTATTCTCCCAATATGCGTAAACCCCTTTTCATAATTATCATCCTTCTTATTTGCATCCCAATAGGCCAACCTGCTTATTCATGGGGCTTTTTCGCACATAAAAAAATTAATAGAATGGCAGTATTTACACTACCATCCGAAATGATAGGCTTTTATAAAAAGCACATCGATTATATTTCTGATCATGCTGTAGATCCCGACAGACGCCGGAATGTAACTAAAGACGAAGCACCGAAACATTATATAGATATTGATCATTATGGCACTCACCCTTTTGAAGCAGTTCCTAAACAATGGAAAGATGCAGTGAAAAAATTTTCGGAAGATACCTTGCAGGAATATGGAATTTTGCCTTGGAACATTGAGAAAATGATGTACAATTTGCAGGAAGCTTTCACTAACCAAGACCTTGATAAGATTTTGCATTACTCAGCCGATATCGGTCATTACATTGCCGATGCCCACGTTCCGCTGCATACAACCGAAAATTATAACGGACAATTAACCAATCAAAAAGGGATACATGGTTTTTGGGAATCGCGCATACCTGAATTAAAATCCGAAGAATATGATTATTGGACAGGCACAGCGCAATACATTGAAAAACCTATTGATAAAGCCTGGAAAGTTGTAAAGGCTAGTCATGCCGAAGTAGATTCTGTTTTAAAATTTGAAGCGCAATTAAATGCACGTTATGCGCCCGACAAAAAATACAGTTTTGAAGATCGTGGAAATAAATCGGTGAAAGTTTACTCAGTAGAGTACACCAACGAATATGATAAAATGCTGAACGGAATGGTAGAACGTCGTATGCGCGAAGCCATTATTACTGTTGGCAGTATGTGGTACACCGCATGGGTAAATGCCGGCAAACCCGATTTAAACCGCTTTGGGGATAAAGAAATTTCAGATTCGTTGAAACGAGTTCAGAAGCTTGAAGAAAGCAAGTGGGGAGGAGGAAATCATTAGGGTGTAAGGGTTGAGTAAGCGATATAATTATGGCTATTGTTGAAGAAAAATTTGCCATATCATCGATTAATTATTTCACTACATTTACTTTTATATTCATAAAAATTTCTGTAATCATGATAAAAATATACTTCTCTATTGTTGTGTGTTGCTTGGCGTTTGTTAGTACTTTTGGGCAAACGCCTTGTTCATTAACCTTAACTTCAGGAGCAGGAACAGATAATCAGACTGTTTGTTATGGCAATGCAATTTCTGATATTTCTTATTTAATTGGAGGTACAGCAACGGGTGCTGTTGTTTCAACATTGCCTGCCGGGCTTATGGCTACATATAATGCAGGAGTTTTTACAATTAGCGGGTCGCCAAGTCTTTCAGTTGGCATTTATAGCTATTCTGTCACTACAACCGGAGGTACTTGTTCGGCATCTTCATCAGTATTCACAATTAAAATTGAAAATCCAAAATCAAATTTTACCGCTAATTATAGTCTAGGCTCTTCTCCAATTACAGTGAAATTTACCAATTACAGTGAAAATGCAAATACTTATCAATGGATGTTTGGTGATGGTACTAATAGCAACGTACTAGACACAAGTATTACTTATACATTTCCTGCAAAATATACTGTTGAATTGATAGCTTCAATCAATTTACAATGTCCTGACACTGCAGTTGTCGATATTTTTAATAATACAACGGTTTATTTTGCTTTATTTACCACTTCCTACGATGCAATGCAAAATAATTTCATATTGAATGTTGACCCTCTTAGCACAAGTAAAGCGGTTAGTTATAAATGGGACTTTGGAGATGGCACAACATCCAAATTATCATCCCCAACACATACATTTACAAAAGATTCTGTTTACAATGTTTGTATGAAAATATACACAGCTACAGGAGATAGCTGTACATATTGCCATCAAATAGGCAAAGATGCCTCAGGAAACATATACCGTACAGCAGGTTTTACATTGGGAGTAACGCATATAACATCTATAACGGAAATTAAAAATAACGAAAATGTTTTTTCTCTTTCTCCAAACCCAACAAGCGGTTTAGTAAAAGTAATGTTTAATAAATTTGTAAGTAATACGAGTCTGAAATTATACAATTCCACGGGCGAAAAACTAGTCGAACAAAATAATATTAATGGCAATCAATATACTATTGATATTGTCAATCAGGCTTCGGGAATATATATCCTTGAAGTAAACCAAAGTGGAACTATTTCAAGAACAAAGTTGATAAAAGAGTAACACCCCCATTAATTTTTAACACAGAGTTCACAGAGAAAACAGAGTTTCACGGAGTTGTTTTATATTTTTCCTTTTCCTTGTTGGTAAACATTATTTTTCTCTGTGCAGCTCTGTTTTCTCTGTGAACTCTGTGTTGAATCTTTTTTTACTACCTTTGTAGCCCTAAAAATCTATAAGAACCAATGATCTCAGTATCTAATCTTTCCTTGCGTTATGGCAAACGTGTATTGTTTGACGAAGCAAGTATAAAATTCACACCCGGCAATTGCTACGGTGTTATCGGTGCTAACGGTGCCGGTAAATCTACGTTCATGAAAATTCTTTCCGGAGAAATTGAAGCAACCACAGGTCAGGTTTCCATTACTCCCGGCGAACGTATGAGTGTGCTTAGTCAAAATCACTTTGCCTTTGATGAATTTCCTGTTTTGCAAACTGTAATGATGGGAAATAAAAAATTGTGGA
>CANFLQ010000032.1 GCA_947447995.1 Bacteroidota bacterium
CAAATGGCTTACAACACCAATACAAACAACTCAATCCATTAATGTAAACCCGCTAGTAACTACTACTTATACTGTAACAGGTACGGGAACTACTGCTGGCTGTGATGGCGTTGCCTACCCTACGGTTTTTGTTAATGCAACGCCAACGGCACTCGCAATAGTTCCTGTACCTGGAACAATTTGTGTGGGGCAATCTGCAACATTAACAGCATATCCAACTGGTGCGGCATCCTATAGCTGGTCTTCGGGAGAAAACGGAAGTACTATAACAGTGAGCCCACTTGTAAATACGCCATACACGGTAACAGTAACCTCAACTAGTGGTTGTTTTGCAACTGTATCAAATTCACTAATTGTAAATCCAATACCTGCAACAGGTGTAAACAGTCCCACTATTTGTTCGGGACAAACAGCAAACTTAACAGCTACTGGAGCATCAACTTATGGATGGTCATCAACAACTTTAGGTTCAACGGCTGCTGTAACAACGCCTACATTAACAGTAACTACATCCTATACGGTTACAGGAAATCCAACAACTTGTCCAGCTAAAGCTATTGCAAAGGTTACTGTTAACCCATTGCCTTTGGTTGTTGTTAGTTCTAAAACCATTTGTTTTGGCGAAAAAGCAACATTAACAGCAAGCGGCGCCACTACTTACACTTGGGCGCCAGCATCAAACTTAGATGTTACCAATGGGGCAACTGTAAAAGCGAATCCTACATCAACTACTACTTATACAGTAACAGGTATAAGTGCTAATGGATGTATTAAAAAAGTAAACAGTACAGTTTTGGTGCATGGTTTACCAATAATTAATCCGAGTAGTGATATAACCATAATGTTATATACCACAACACCGCTTGTAGCAGCAGGTGGAGGAACATATACATGGACTCCATCAACTGGTTTAAGCTGTACTGATTGTCCAAATCCAATTGCATCCCCAACTGTAACTACTACTTATTGTGTAAAAGTTAAAGATTCAAATAATTGTATAGATAGTTCTTGTGTTACTGTGAGTGTTGAAATTCCTTGTCCGAGCAATAAAGATTTGGCAGTTCCAAATGCTTTTTCTCCCAACGGTGATGGCAATAATGATATAATGATATTAAAAGGATGGGGCGAATGCATCACTGAATTTACTTTTATTATTTATGATCGTTGGGGTGAAAAAGTATTTGAAAGTACCGACCCTTACAAAACATGGGATGGTACATTTAGAGGACAGGCTTTAGATCCAGCTGTATTTGTTTATTTTATAAATGCAACATTTAGCAAAGGTGAAAAGCTTGTTAGAAAAGGAAATATTTCACTTATTCGTTAATCATTAATTGGATATATTACTTTTAATAAAACATTGGATATGAAAAAAAATTACCGTGTATTTTTGCCAATTGCCATTTTTTTTTACGGAATGTCTGGATCGCAATCTCAGGATCTCCACTTTTCGCAGTACAATCAAACATCTCAACTAGTAAATCCTGCTCTTACAGGAGCATTATCAGTAGTAAGAGCAACTGTAATATATAAAGATCAATGGAGCAGTGTTACGGCACCATATAAAACGTATGGAGCTTCTTTAGAAATTAGATTTCAAAATAACAATAATAAAAAGAAAGGAAAATTTTTACCAAAATCGGCTAAAAGTTCGTTCAGAAGATTTGCTGGCGGAATTTCTTTTTACAACGATAAGGCAGGAGATGGCAATATGGGTTTGTCGGTTGCCAATTTATCACTTGCCACTTTTGTTCCTGTAAGTCCAAACAGTTCGCTATCTGTGGGTTTGCAGGCAAGTATGGTTCAGCGAAAAATAGATTTTAATAAACTTATTTTTCCTGATCAATATTCGGGAACAGGTTATGATGCAAGCATCCCTAATGGAGAAAGTGCAACAGGTCAAAATTTTACGTATGCAGATTTTGCCGGAGGAATAAATTGGAATTATGGATATAGCGAAAAACAAAAAGAAGCAGATGCTAAAATAAAAGCAAACATCGGAGCTTCAATTTACCATATAGGCAAACCCAAACAACCATTTTTAGGTAATTCAGATGCACATCTAAATCAAAAACTTGTTTTTCATGCAGATTTTTTGATTGGAATTACAGGAACTAACTTTTCGGTAGCACCAAGTGTTATTGCATCATTTCAAGGAAGTACTAGAGAAATAATAGAAGGTGCGATGTTAAAATATTATTTTAAAGGGGGACCAAAATATTATGGAAAATCGGCAAGTTCTGCGCTAGGTGCTGGGTTAACTTATAGAAACGGTGATGCACTCATAGTTTCAGGTCAAGTAGAATTTGGTCAATATGCAATTGGAGTTAGTTATGATTTGAATTCATCTGTATTAAGTAAAGTAAGTAAAGTACGTGGTGGTCCAGAAGTTTTTTTAAGATTTGTTACACCTGACCCATTTTTAAAAGACAGCAAACCTAAACGTAGATATAATTTATAAGTTTTAGTACATAAAAAAAGGTAGTTAAAAAACTACCTTTTTTATGTTAATGGTGTGATTTATCTATCTACAAAAATTCATTGGCTAAATTTGCTAATTCCGAACGTTCGCCTTTTTCCAATGTAATATGAGCATACAATTTTTGTCCTTTTACTTTATCTATTAAATAGGATAATCCATTACTTTGTGTATCCAAATAAGGTGTATCAATTTGATAGATGTCCCCAGTAAAAATTATTTTTGTGTTTTCACCAGCACGTGAAATAATTGTTTTTATCTCGTGAGGAGTAAGATTTTGGGCTTCATCAACAATAAAAAAAACGTTGGATAAACTGCGTCCGCGAATGTATGCAAGTGGACACACAACTAGTTTTTCGTTTTCCACCATTTCGTTGATCTGCTTAAATTCACGGTCTTTTTCGGTAAATTTGGCTTTAATCAATTTTAAATTATCCCATAATGGTTCCATGTATGGATTTAATTTTGATTTAATATCTCCCGGAAGGTAACCTATATCCTTATTGCTTAAAGGAACAACAGGGCGCGCTAAATAAATTTGATGGTAACTGCGACGTTGTTCCAATGCACCGGCTAACGAAAGCAGTGTTTTACCAGTGCCGGCAACACCTTGAATAGAAACTAATTTTATATCTGGATTCATAATAGCATCCAAGGCAAAAGCTTGTTCGGCATTTTGCGGACTAATACCAAAAGCACTTACCTTTTTAACTCGTTCAATAATATCTTTACTGGAGTTATGTGCGGCTAACACGGATTTTGCTCCGCTACGTAATACATAAAAATGATTAGCAGTTGTTTTTTGTTTTTTTAACAATGCCGAAGTTTCACAAAATCCTTTTTCATAAATCTCATTTAAAAGTTCCAACGGTACTTTTTCCATTTCACTACGACCGGTATATAACTCGCTAACATCTTTAATCTTACCAGTTTCATAATCTTCGGCATTCAAATTAAGAGACTTTGCTTTGATGCGAAGATTAATATCTTTGGTAACCATAATTACTTTATGTTTCGGATATTTTTCTGAAACATAAAGTGCAGTATTTAAAATTCGGTGATCAGCTTTTTTTTCTCCAAATACTTTTTCAGCATCTACTTTAGAGCCGTTATTGTGCATTTCAATTTTTATCATGCCATGCCCCTTACCATTGATAGGTATCCAATCTTGTAATGTATTCCCTTTCGAGATTTTATCGATGTAGCGGGAAAACTCACGTGCTGCAAAATTTTTGGTGTCATTTCCTTTTTTGAAATTATCCAACTCCTCCAACACTGTTATGGGTATTACAACATCATGTTCCTGAAAACTTTTTGCTGCTGTATGGTCGTAAATAATAACTGATGTATCAAGTACGAAAATCTTTTTTTCTTTTATCATATAATAGATCGAATTAAGATTGTTTTTGATAAAACTATAAAATTAGAAGCATTATTGTGAATTAATATTTTAAAGTAATGAACAAGATTTTTTTTTAATTGTTAAAAAATAAAAACAAGAATCCTGAATCTCTTAACATCCTAATAACATTAGATTAAATTTAAGTAAACTATCTGTTGTGCTTGTAGTACGACAAAAGTATGGTTAAGGTTTTAGGAGTTCGATTTGTTGGCCGGGTGTTTTATTGTGGGTTTGTTGGTCGGGATTTGCAATCCCGACCTCAGAGTTTCAGATTTGTAATCTGTTAGAATCAAATTAATAGTACATCAATCATTCCCGTTAATTCTGCATAGTTTCGAGCGGAACTAAATAAATATTCATGTGGTTCAGAAACAAACATCTCTTCAACAGGATTGTTGTGGATATAATTGAGTTTTTGTTTCACAAATTCATGGCTAAATAATTCTATCGGATGGTTTCCATCTTGCCAAAATTTATAGTCTTTTATTTTAGGGTTATATCTTCCAGCAAATTCAAATCTGTCAAGTAGCCATTTTCTTCTGCTCTCAGGTTCTTCTTGTATTTGTTCAACAATTTTTTTTGACGTAAATTTTTTTAAGTCTCGTAAAATATCTGAAAGTTTCATTCCTTCTTTTGCAGAAATAATCATGTGTAAATGATTCGACATTAAGCACCATGCATAAATTTCAAGTCCTTTGTTTTCCTGACAATATTTTAATGAATCAGTAATAGCAATTTTATGGTTTTTGCGAGTAAAAACATCTACCCAATCTACTACGGTTAGTGTTACAAAATGAATTTTACCTTCAGTAATTTTATAATGGAATCCCATAATAATTATATTTATTTTATAATTCGGATTGCAAATCCGTTACTCTAGGGTCGGGATTGCAAATCCCGACCAACGTTACAACCGACCAACGTTACCAAACAATATTATCACCGACCAATGTTATACCCAACGTTCATCACAAATTTTTTCTGATCTCAATTACAGCTTTTGTCACACATTCAATTACTTCAGTAATTTCAGCATCGGTTGTATATTTTCCAAAGCTAAAACGTATGCTACTTTGAGCATCGTTATCGCTTAGCCTCATTGCTTTTAAAACATGTGAAGGTTGAGCTGTTGCTGATGTACAGGCAGAACCCATTGCAACAGCAATGTGAGGAATCTTTGTTATAAGGTCTTCGGAACGTATTCCTTGAAAGGTAATATTTGTAGTGTTAGATAAACGATTTTTTGTACTGCCGTTAATAAATACATTTTCGAGGTCGCATAAAAATTGTTCTAGTTTAGTGCGTAGTTTGGAGATACGTGCAGCATCCTCCCACATTTCTTTTTGAGCAATTTCGCAAGCTTTGCCAAGTCCAACAATGCCTGTAACGTTAAGTGTTCCGGAGCGTAATCCGCGTTCATGTCCGCCGCCATCTATTTGTGAAAATAAGGTAACACGAGGATCTTTTCTACGCACATACAAAGCCCCAACGCCTTTTGGTCCGTACATTTTATGCGCACTTATACACATCAGGTCAATGTGTTCGTCATCAACATCTATGTTTATTTTACCGATAGCTTGAGTAGCATCGCACATAAAAAAACTATTGTTGGCATGCGCAAGTTTTGCAATTTGTTTGATGGGTTGAATAACTCCTGTTTCGTTATTGGCATACATTACAGCAACTAAAATGGTGTAAGGCGTTAAGGCATTTTTAAGTTCGTCTATATCAATCAAACCTTCGCGGTTAACAGATAAATAGGTAATTGTTGCACCTTTTTTTTCGAGAGCTTTGCAGGTATCTAAAACGGCTTTATGTTCTGTTTTAACAGTAATAATATGTTTTCCTTTATGTTGGTAATTGTCCCAAACACCTTTAATGGCAAGATTAATAGCTTCTGTAGCGCCTGAAGTGAAAATAATTTCCTGTGCCAAACAGTTGATAAGTCCGGCAACTTGCTCACGTGCTGTTTTAACAGCATCATTGGCAATCCATCCAAAAGTGTGGGTGCGACTGGATGCGTTACCAAATTTTTCTGTAAAATAGGGTAATATAACTTCTAATACCCTTTTATCAACGGGAGTTGTAGCGTTATAATCTAAATAAATGGGTGTTTTCACAAATCAAAAGTAGTAAATTGAAATTTTAAAATTAACCACATAGAAACATAGTTTAGTTATTTCGTATTTTAAAATCAATAAATAGGCGGAAATATAACACATAGAATATTGAAGCGACGCTTCAATACTATGATTAACTTAATTTAAACTTTTGTATTAGTTTAACTATGTTTCTATGTGGTTAATGTTTTTAAGTTAAAGGGCTTAAAATTTTATAGTTGCCATCCCTTTAAATTCAATACAACCACCTTTTATTTAGAATTGTTCTTAATTATTAAAAATCATTCGTAACTTTGTAGTCAATTTATGGCAGCATCAACCACAATAAACAAAGCAGGCACTCCGATAGCCGATAGGATTGAAAATATCCGTGCCGACTTTCCGATACTTTCCCGAAAGGTAAACGGTAAGCCGCTTATTTATTTTGATAACGGTGCAACAGCTCAAAAACCACAATCGGTAATAGATGCTGTGGATAAATGTTATACTTCTCAAAACGCCAACATACACCGTGGTGTACATACTTTAAGTCAGGAAATAACTGTTGAATATGAAAAAGCGCGTGTTACTGTTCAAAAGCATTTGAATGCAAGGTATTCGCATGAAATTATTTTCACAAAAGGAACAACAGAATCCATCAATTTAGTGGCGACATCGTTTGGTAAAAAATTTATTTCCAAAGGCGATGAAATAATTATTTCTGTAATGGAGCACCATTCCAATATATTGCCTTGGCAGGTGATTTGTGAAGAAAAGGGAGCTATTTTAAAGGTAATTCCAATAAGTGATTCGGGCGAATTGCTAATGGATGAGTACAAAAAATTGTTAAGTGATAAAACAAAAATTGTTGCAGTAACGCATATCTCCAATACATTGGGCACCATAAATCCGGTTAAGGAAATTATTGAACTTGCACATGCAAAAAACATTCCCGTATTGATAGATGGTGCACAGGCAGTGCCTCACACAAGCGTTGATGTTCAGGATTTAGATGCTGATTTTTATGTGTATAGCGGTCATAAATTATTCGGGCCTACAGGAGTAGGAGTACTTTACGGAAAAGAAAAGTGGTTAAATGAAATGCCTCCCTATCAAGTTGGAGGGGGAACTATTAAAACAGTAACATTTGAAAAAACGGTGTATGCCGATTTGCCCTTGAAATTTGAAGCAGGTACGCCGCACATTGCTGGCGGAGTTGGACTTGCCGTAGCTATTGATTATGTTAATGAAATAGGATTAGATAACATAGCAGCTTACGAACATGAATTATTAGTGTATGCTACAGAAGCACTGCAAAAAATAGAAGGTTTAAAAATTATTGGTACAGCAACTAAAAAAGCAAGTGTTATTTCATTTGTTGTAGAAGGTTTGCATCCTTTTGATATAGGAACAATTCTGGATCAATTAGGAATTGCAGTACGTACAGGGCATCATTGCACTCAACCTCTTATGCAGCGATATGAAATTAAAGGAACAGTACGTGCATCGTTTGCATTTTACAATACCAAACAAGAGGTGGATGAGTTTATTATAGGTTTACAACGTGCAATAAAAATGTTAAAGTAAAATATGAGTATTCAGGAAATAGAAAATGAAATTGTTGAGGAGTTCGAGATGTTTGAGGACTGGATGCAAAAATATGAGTACATCATAGAACTTGGTAAATCATTACCATTGATTGATGCAAAATATAAAACAGAAGATAAGTTAATAAAAGGCTGTCAGTCGCAAGTATGGCTACATTCCGAACTAAATGAGGGCAATGTATTATTTACTGCTGATAGTGATGCCATTATTACAAAAGGAATGGTTGCTTTGATGATACGGGTTTTATCCAACCATACGCCCGATGAAATATTGAATGCAAAATTAGAGTTTGTAGATAAAATTGGATTGACACAACACTTATCGCCAACCCGTAGCAACGGTTTGGTGAGTATGATAAAACAAATGAAAATGGATGCTTTAGCTTATAAAGTGAAAGCCCCCAACCCCTAAAGGGGAGTTTTTAATAGTAAAAAAATAATTGATAACACGTCATACATCTTCTCCCCTTTAGGGGTTGGGGGCTTAACTTAAAATAAATGCCTGCAATAATAATTACAAACGACACTGCACTTACACAAAAAGTGATTGATACCATTAAAACATGTTATGATCCCGAGATACCTGTTGATATTTGGGAGCTGGGCTTGATATATGAGATCAATATTGATGATGAAAAAAATCTGAATGTGAAGATGACGTTAACATCACCATCTTGTCCAGTTGCAGAAACGTTACCACCCGAAGTGGAACAAAAATTACGTGAAGTGGAAGGAATCAAATCGGCAAAAATTGAATTGACCTTTGAACCAACTTGGGAAAAAGAAATGATGAGTGACGTTGCGCAGTTGGAGTTGGGGTTTATGTAAAAAGTACAAAGTACAAAGTATTATGTACGAGATTATAATACATAGAACAATTCCAACATCATAATACATAATACTCAATACATAATACTTTATGATAGTAAACAAAGTAGCACAAAGCGGCATTATTACAATAGATCTGGAGGATTTTTATCTTCTGGGCGAACGTGTTTTGTTTGATATTAAAGCGCTGCTTTTTCAAGGATTGATATTGCGCGAAAAAGATTTTAGAGAGTTTATAAAAAACGAAGATTGGAGTAAGTTTCAAGATAAATATGTTGCACTTACCTGTTCTGCAGATGCTATTGTGCCAACATGGGCATATATGTTATTGGCAACACAATTGCAGCCTTTTGCAAAAAAAGTGGTGTTCGGTAATTTGGAATTGCTGGAAACTGTTTTATATAATGAAGTGTTAGGCAAGTTAAATATAGATGATTACAAGGATGCCCGCGTAGTTGTGAAAGGGTGTGGCAACCTTCCTGTGCCAAAGGCTGCATATATCGAAATTACAAATCTTTTGCGCCCTGTTGCAAAAAGTATTATGTATGGCGAAGCATGTTCTACTGTTCCTTTATACAAACAACCAAAGTAATTTTTACACTTTACAGCTTCACTATTTTCATAGTTTCAGAGCCTTTATCCGTTGTTATTTTCAAATAATATACGCCTGCTGTTTGCTCCGTAATATCAATGAAAGTATCGGTAAATTTATCTAGGTTGGATTGGTAAACTTCTTTCCCTATCGCATCAATTACAACAAGTTTTATTTTTTCGAACAATCCATTTTTGTTTTTTAATTTCAAAATAAACATTCCTGTATTTGGGTTTGGATATAGGCTAAATTCAGAAGTTAAATTACTTTTCAACTCCTTAACAGATAGCGGTTCAGGATAACTGTCGTTTATTGAAAAAGGAATATTCCATCGAAATAAAATGTTGTTGTATTCAGTAAAATTACAACCATTATCATCTGCATGAAAAGTGTTCAATTTTCCAGTAAATATCATTGAAAAATTAATTTTGGTAGTGCCTCTGAAATTATCTGTAAACACAAATTTTTCTACTCCTTGTATATTGTATCCCATTGCCGAAAAACCACCATAATAATAGTGATTACGAACAGTATCAATAACACCAAGCGTATCATTCCAGATATGTATTTCATTTCTATTTGAAACTAATTGTCCATCCATTTCCGAAAAAACATGTTGCGTAATATTGTCTGTAAATACAGCCATTTCAACTATTTCGGAGGGTTCTGCTATTTTATCATTATTGCCTTTGCTGTTGGTAATATTATCGTCGTCAACAATAGCATTACCAATTGTAAACGGAGCAAATATAATTGGGAAACTAAATATGGAGTTCCATGTACCGCCTATCTGTAAAGGATCTCCAATCATTAGTTCAAATTGAGGAACGTAATTATTGGGGGTGTTATTTGCCAATTGTATTTCAAATTCATCTTTGTTCCATGCAAAGGCATGGCTTGCCACAGTGCTGTAGGAGCCAAGGCTATCGGTTATTTTGATATACGGACTGGTACATTTTATTTTAGCAGTAAGATTAATTAATGGAGCTGAAAAAACATTGTAAATACTTACCTTAAATTTCACCTTACTTCCTGGAATTAAACTGTTAGAAGGGTTGAATGCTGCAGGGTTTATTCCAGTATAAAAATCACAATTAAAATAGATTATACCTTCGTTTATATAACGATAAAGTCCGGTTGAGGATAATATGTACAACATTTTTATTCCATTATATTTTAAAGAATAAACATATTTTGCCCCTGAGCTTATCCCATCAGGTGTTCCAAAATCAGGTGTTCCGTAAATATAGCTTCCACCGGTTTGATTGGAAACAAATGTTGCTGTATCTGAAAAGTGAATAATATTTGAACCTAACGTCCATGAGGTATTTGAATAGCTGGTATTCCAGGCAACGCCTTTGTTAGCAGTTTTAAGTAAAATGGCATTTGTATTGTTTATTCCGTACACATATCCAGCGCTATCATTTATATAAAATAGTTTTTTAAAATAAATATTGTCAATATAAATTTGATTCCATGTAAGCCCTCCATTGTTTGTTTTGTAAACGTAACCTAATGCCAACGGACTTAATGTTCCTCCACAAATTTGTCCGTTTAAACTATCAAAAAAATAATAATCAGTAATAGGGACTGTGGCCGGTAATGCAATATTAGTCCATGTAACACCGCCATCAATAGTTTTACTTATACTATGACCAACCATAAAAAAGCCATGATCTACATCAATAAATTGAACCTTGTCAATCGCCTTGGTTGTGTCTGTAAATATTGCAGTCCAGCTGATACCTCCATTTATTGTTTTTAATAGTGTGCCATGTTCACCCCAAGCAAAACCGTTGCTGTTATTGAGGAATTGAACACCTGTTAAATTATTAGTTGTTCCAGTGTTGATAGATTTTACTCCTCCATTATGATAGGAAATAAAGCATATTCCGTTATTCCCAACCACATATAAAGCAGTGTCGTTACTTGTTATTGCATTCCATGAAGCGGTACAATTGGGAAGCGGTACTTTGTTGCACTTCCCAAAAAAATCAAGTTGATGTGCGGTTGCACAACAAGTTGAAATAAATACTAAAATGGAGCAAAGTACTAACTTACTCATGTATAATTAAATTACAATTTTAAACTTTTGTACGATAAAATTTGATTTTTGTTTTTACTAAAAAAACAAAGCTCAATCTTTAATAAAGATTGAGCTTTTGCAATTGTGTTAAACCCTGTTTATTGAATAATAATTTTTTGAGTAAACGTATCGGCACCAGCATGCAGCCTAATAAAATAAATACCTTTTGCCAAATTTTCTGTATTTATTTGTTTGTGAAAACCATTTGTACTTAATGCGTCTAAAGAGGTATAAACTTCATTGCCTAATACATCAACTATTGTAGTATTTAGTTGATTAAAATTAGCTTTTGTTATATCAATGTTTAATACATTATTTGCAGGGTTGGGATAAATACTGGTACTTACAGTTAAACTATTTTCAATAATTCCTGTGGTACAATTTGCAGAAGCATCAATAGTAACAAAATCAGATGCAGAATTGGTGCACCCTGTGGCTGTATCTTTTATTGTGTAGGTGATAACGCCTAAGCCTCCTACAAGATTAGCAAAATAAGGAACAAAAGATGCAGGACCAAAAATACTTGCAGGTACAACGCCAATACCTGAGTAAGTTCCACCTGCTGGAGCGCCTAAAGGTAATGGAACAGTTGCTAGCTGATTATTTTTATCCAAACATACCTTACCCATTGGTTGCAATGTAGGTTTTGCCGGTTTGGGTTTCACAGTAATTTTTATCGTGGTATACGATGCTAGAGCACAACCATTGTTTACAGTTAAGGTATAGGTTTTAGTAGCAGATGCAACTATTTTAAGTGTATCGTTATTGTTTACAGAAAAAGGACTACCACCTATCCAAGTATTTCCTGTAGGGCTGTTAGAAATTAATAAAACACTGTCGCCTGGACAAACAGTTGATGCTCCTGTATTGCCTATTGTAATAGTTGCTGTTAAAGGTTTTACTACTATTTTTTTTCCTAAAGATGTTTTTGAACCGCAACCATTGGCTACTGTAACGGAATAGGTGCCTGATGTTGTTACAATTAAGGAGTCGAGCGTGCTTCCGCCTTTCCATTTGTTGTTTACGGCACTGCTCGATTTTAATATTACACTAGTTCCTTCACAAACAGTAGTAGATCCATTAGTGATAATGGTTGGCACAAAAGGAGCAACTGTATCTACTATTACATTTTGAGTTGTTGTTGCCAAACATCCATCCACAGTATTAATAGTAAGGGAGTAGGTACCGCTTGTTTTAGCAACAATTGATTTAGTAGTATAAGCGCTACTGCCAATTGTCCATTGAAACCCAGAATACGTTACAGGGTAAAGTGAACCAACAGGCACTTGCCAAGTTAATACAATGCTATCACCCTTACAAAATAAGGGTACTTTACTTGTAGTTATAACCGGTGCTGTTAATGGCAGTACAGTTACTTTTTGAGTTTGCGAGGATTTGTTTCCGCTCCCATCTGTATACGTCCAAGTTACGGTATATGTACCTACTGTGTAAAATAACTGATTGCCTGGAACAGTACCTGAAAACGGTTTCCCTTCACATTCATCAAAAGAAGCTGGTCGCTTAAGTTGTGCAGTACATTCTGAAATAATTTCTGGAAGATTGATTACATCTGGAATAGGTGCAACACTATCAATGGTGCATTGTGCATAGCTATTTCCATAAACTATTATTGCCAGTGTAAATAATATGCTAGTTGTAATTTTTTTCATCGTACAATTATTTATAAAAATTAGGTTTTGTAACTATTACTTAATATTAACGAAGATAATCAAATAAATGAAAACTCCTAGATTTGTATTTTTTAAAAAATCAAAGAATTGTATAAAATCAAAAAAATTTGCAAATTGAATATGTTTAACTAAATTTGTAAAACATTAAACAATATTATGACCCATTATTCTATAAAAGAGTTGGAAGAAATTAGCAGTATGAAAGCACACACCATTAGAATATGGGAGCTACGATACGGATTATTAAAACCAGAACGAACAGATACAAACATTAGGTATTACGATGATAGCCAGTTAAAAAAATTATTGAACGTGTGCGCGCTGATGAGTGAAGGAATGAAAATTTCTAAAATTAGTGAACTTAATGAGAAACAAATTGGCGAAGCTATTGATAAAATTATCAATAAATCCACTTCAACAGATGCGAGTATAGAAACCATAATTAATCAACTTTTAATTGCAGTTACAACGTTTGACGAGTTACTTTTTAACAAAG
The DNA here is from genome assembly GCA_947447995.1 of Bacteroidota bacterium. GTDB lineage: Bacteria > Bacteroidota > Bacteroidia > 2-12-FULL-35-15 > 2-12-FULL-35-15 > 2-12-FULL-35-15. Next base: position 13,281 of record CANFLQ010000032.1, read on the forward strand.
TATTTTCAACCGCAGTAGTACAATTAGGCTTAGTGGAAACGTATTTAAAAATAATTTATCCATTATTATCAAGGCTAGGTTTAATGTGGAGTAAAGGGGATGTAATGCCCGCACAGGAACATTTTTTTTCTAACCTAATAAAACAAAAATTATTTGTAGCCATTGACGCTACACCAATGCCTCAAAATACCAATCAAACATGGTTGTTATTTTTACCCGAAACCGAAAGCCACGAAATAGGATTGTTGCTTGCAAATTACATTATTCGCTCTCATGGTAAAAAGGTAATATACCTTGGGCAAAATGTACCTTACGAAAACATAAGCAAAGTAATAAACAGTTGTAAATTAACACATGCGTATACATTTTATGTTAAAAATCATTCAGAAAAAAATGCGGAACAACAAATTGGTAAATTGCTAAAAGAATATAAAAATTTAAAAGTATGTATTTCTGGCAAAGAAACCCTTATTGAAAAAATTACCAAAAAACATAAAGTAGTTTGGATAAAGCAAGTGCAATCGTTACTTGAAATATTAAAATAGGTGCTTAATAAAAAATAGATGTTACAAAAAAAAACCAAAACAGTTGTAATTATTGGTTCGGGCTTTTCGGGGTTAAGCGCTTCTGCGGTGCTTGCAGCCCAAGGCGAAAACGTACGTGTTTTTGAAAAAAACGAAGCCGTTGGCGGAAGAGCCCGAAAGCTAGAAAGCAACGGTTTTTTATTTGACATGGGACCAAGCTGGTATTGGATGCCCGATGTGTTTGAAAAATATTACAATTTATTTGAACATACCACATCCGATTTTTATGATCTCAAAAAACTAGATCCTGGATTTAAAGTAATTTTTGGTAAAGATGATTACGTTGATATTCCCGAAAACTTTGAGCTATTATGCCAATTATTTGAAAACATTGAAAAAGGTGCTGGTTCTAAATTGAAACAGTTTATTGATGATGGAGAATATAAATACAAGGTAGGTATGAATGATTTGGTATATCAACCATCTCATTCTATAACCGAATTTTTTAGTTTAAGTTTATTAAAAGATGTTACCAAACTTCAGCTTTTTTCATCGTTTAGTAAACATGTTCGCAAATATTTTAAAAATCCACGACTCATTTCCATCATCGAATTTCCTGTACTATTTTTAGGTGCAATGCCTAAAGATACACCCGCATTGTACAGCTTGATGAATTATTCGGGAATGAAACAAGGAACGTTTTATCCCATAGGCGGTTTTACTAAAGTAGTAGATGCCTTTAAAAAAATTGCAGATAATAACGGGGTTACCTTTCAAACTTCGGCTAATGTTGAAAAAATCGAATTAAACTCAAATACTATCAGCCATATTCATGCAAAAGGAGCAGCGTTTAAAACAGATGCTGTTATTGGCGCTGCCGATTATCATCACATTGAAAAAGCGCTATTGCCCGAAAAATATAGATCCTACGATGAGTCGTATTGGGATAAAAAAACATTTGCCCCATCGTGTTTGATATTTTATTTAGGAATCAATAAAAAAGTAAATAAACTAAAACATCATAATTTATTTTTTGATGAAGATTTAGATGCCCATGCGCAAGAAATTTATAAAGATAAAAAATGGCCCACAAGCCCTTTGTTTTATGTTTGTTGCCCATCTAAAACGGATGCTACCGTTGCTCCAGTGGGTTCCGAAAATTTATTTTTATTAATGCCTATTGCTACAGGTTTAGAGGATTCCGAAAAGGAAAGAGAATATTATTTTGATGTGTTGTTATCCCGATTAGAAAAATATGTAGGTGAAGATATAAGAAGCAACATTGTTTATAAAAAAAGTTATTCGGTATCAGATTTTAAAAGCGACTATAACTCATACAAGGGTAATGCTTACGGATTAGCAAATACACTTTTTCAAACGGCAATTTATAAACCTAAAATGAAAAGTAAAAAAGTAAATAATTTGTTTTTTGCAGGTCAGCTAACCGTTCCAGGGCCAGGGGTTCCGCCTTCCATTATATCCGGACAAGTAGCAGCAAAAGAAGTATTAAAATATTTTAAACAATAAAATTATGAAAACAATATATGATGATGTGTCTGCTTTAACAAGTAAAGCAACTACAAGGGCTTACAGCACAAGTTTTTCATTGGGCATCTATTTTCTCGATTCCAAAATACATAAACCCATTTATAATATTTATGGTTTTGTGAGGCTTGCCGATGAAATAGTTGACAGTTTTCATGGCTATGACAAAGCCTATCTGATGCAAAAATTTAGAGAAGATACTGTGGAAGCATTGAAACTAAAAATAAGTTTGAATCCAATTTTAAATAGCTTTCAGGAAACTGTTCATACCTATAATATTGAATGGGAACTGATAGATACTTTTTTAAAAAGTATGGAAATGGATTTGATGCAAAAAGAATATACTGCCGATTCTTACAATCAATATATTTTAGGTTCGGCAGAAGTGGTTGGATTAATGTGTTTACGTGTTTTTACTCAAAAAAACAATATTCAGTATCAAGAATTAAAACCGTATGCAATGAAACTAGGCGCAGCATTTCAAAAAGTTAATTTTTTAAGAGATTTGAAAGCAGATTATCAGGTATTGGGCAGAACTTATTTTCCGGGTGTAAATTTTAATACGTTCTCTTTTCAGGAAAAAGAAAAAATTCAAAATGAAATTGAAGCTGATTTTGATGCCGCATTGATTGGCATAAAAAAACTTCCTCTTGAAGCCAGAAGAGGCGTATACCTTGCCTATTTTTATTATAAAAAATTATTTTTACGCATTAAAGAAACGCCCGCAGAAAAAATTATGAATTCCCGAATCAGAATTCCCGATCTTAATAAAATTGGTTTAATGTTCAATTCACTCATTCGTCATCAATTTAATATTTTTTAATAATGCGTGTATATAGCTTAGTATTTATAGGGGTTTTAATGTTTATTGCTTTTAATTCAAAAGCTCAAACAATTATTCCTGTTCGCGAAATGTTTTATAGAGCATCTATATCCTCTGCCTCCGCAGATAGTTTGTTTAACAATTTTAATACTGTTAATAAAACAAACGATACCTTCACAATCGCATACAAAGGCATGTCGCAATTGATGATTTGTTATCATTCGTACAATCCATATACAAAGTTCAAATATTTTGTAAAGGGGAAAGAGTCGCTGGAACAGGCTATAAAAAAAGATCCTATGAATATTGAATATCGTTTTTTACGATTATCGGTTCAGTTGAATACACCTGATTTTTTAGGTTATAATTCAAATATAATAGAAGATAAATTGGCGATATTTAAAGGAATAAAAACGTTAACAGACAAAGATTTACTGGAACGAATAGCAAACTATACTTTTAATGCAAAACGACTTACCAGTGCCGAAAAAGACGAAGTAAAAAAAGCATTGGTAATCAATAAAAATTATATGTTTTAGTTGGTTAGTAATGATTTTTTTAATAAAATATTAAATTTTTAGAACAAATTTAAAATGGAAACAAATAATAATTTAAACATCAATGTTGTTTTGGTTGATAAAAACGATGGTGAAATAGGCGTTATGCCTAAATTAGAAGCGCATCAAAAAGGGCTGTTGCACCGTGCATTTTCTATTTTTGTTTTTAATTTGGATGGTGAAATTTTGTTGCAACAACGTGCAGCAGATAAATATCATTCGGCAAATTTATGGTCCAACACCTGTTGTAGCCACCCATTACCAGGGGAAAGTAACAATGATGCAGCAATCCGACGATTAAGCCAGGAAATGGGATTTACTTGTAAATTAAAACTCATTTTTAGTTTTATATATAAAGCCGAACTTGAAAATGATTTAATTGAACATGAATTTGATCACGTGTTTTTTGGTAATTTTGATGGCATACCTAAAATAAATACAGAGGAAGTTCAAAATTATAAATACATGAGTTTGGATGAACTGAAGTTGGATTTAACAATCCATCCTCAAAATTACACCAAGTGGTTAAAATTATGTATTGATAAAGTAACTGCTTATTACGAATACTCCAAATTAGAAACAAATTTGCAATTTTAAACAATTAGAAATAGAATATATCAAAGATGACACCTTATCTGATAAATGCTTTAATAATACTTGCTACCTTTATTGGTATGGAGTGCGTTGCATGGCTGGCGCATAAATACATTATGCACGGTTTCGGTTGGATCCTTCATAAAGATCATCATGAAAAAGGTACAGAAGCTTTCTTTGAAAAAAACGATTTCTTTTTTCTAATATTTGCACTACCTGGTATTGCAGGTCTTTTTTTTGGTATGCGTAACAATTTTAACTTTCTTTTTTGGATTGGTTTAGGTATTACCATTTATGGAGCAGCTTATTTTTTTGTACATGATATTTTTATTCACCAACGTTTTAAATTGTTTCGCAATACCGATTCTGTTTATTTACGAGCTATTCGTAAAGGACATAAAATGCATCATAAACATTTAGGAAAACATCATGGCGAATCGTTTGGTATGCTATGGGTCCCTTTTAAGCATTTTAAAGAAGCATTGAAACTGTCTGCCAAATGAACTATTTATATTTACTTGTAAATTTTGGTGCGTTCATCGTTCCTCTTCTATTTTCTTTTCATCCAAAATTAATGTTTTATAAAAGGTGGAAATATGCTTTTCCTGCTATTGTAATTTCTGCCATTCCATTTATAATTTGGGATATTTATTTTACAAAAATTGCTGTATGGGGATTTAATCCTAAGTACATAACAGGCATATACTTTTTCAATTTACCGATAGAAGAAATACTGTTTTTTATTGTCATTCCATATTGCTGTTTATTCTCTTATCATTGCTTTAACATATTAGTAAAAAAGGATTATCTATCAAAATATGAAAACCTGATAACGGCTTTATTTATTGCTTTTTTGCTGAGCTTTGCTTATTTCTATCACGATAAATTATACACCGTGTATACATTTACATTGCTTGTTTTGTTTCTGCTATTTTTAAAGTTTAAAGCAAAAGTAAAATGGTTGAGTAGGTTTTATTTCACCTACTTATTTTTAATGATTCCATTTTTAATTGTCAACGGTATTTTAACTGGAGCAGGTATTGATGAGCAAGTTGTATGGTATAATGACAATGAAAATATGATGTTTAGAATACTTACAATTCCTTTTGAAGATGTTTTTTATGGCATTTTACTCATCTTACTTAATATTTATTTTTTGGAATATTTTAGTTCAAAAAAAGCAGAAACAATATTTAAAGCTCCGTAGGAGCTATCTGTTTGTAGAAACAAAGTTTACACAACGAATTTAGCTCCATAGGAGCGACCTGTAAATAGCTGCAAGTGCTTTATTTCCCCTGTAATGCCAATTTGTATGCTTTTAAAACACGTTCTCTCGCCATTTTATGATCTACAATTTCTTTGGGGTAATCAAAATCGTTCAAATTTTTCACCCATTTGTTAATGTAAATTAATTGCGGATCAAAACGTTTAACTTGTTCGTAAGGATTAAAAATTCTGAAATATGGAGCTGAATCACATCCGCAACCTGCTGCCCATTGCCAGTTTCCATTGTTTGCCGATAAATCGTAGTCCAATAATTTTTCGGCAAAATAGGCTTCGCCCCAGCGCCAGTCAATTAAAAGGTGTTTTGTTAAAAAGCTTGCTACAATCATTCGCACACGGTTGTGCATCAGTCCTGTTTCATTCAATTCTCTCATACCAGCATCTACTATGGGGTATCCTGTGTTGCCATTACACCAAGCTTCAAATTCTTTTTCGTTGTTTCGCCAAACAATGGTATTGTATTTTTTTTTAAAACTTCCTTGTTCTACGTAAGGAAATTGATATAAAATGCTCATAAAAAATTCTCGCCAAATTAATTCATTAAGCCATGTTTCACTTAATTGTAGCGCTTTAGCAGCTAATTGTCGCACACTTACTGTTCCAAATCGGATATGAACACTTAATAAACTGGTCCCTTGTATGGATGGAATATCACGCGTTTGCTGATAATTGCTAATAATTTTTTCATTGAGATTAGCTAAATTATATTTTAATCCTGCACTGCTAAAACCTATCTCATTTAAGGTTATTAATGGAAAAGCTTCTGTTTTAATTAAATTTAAAAAATATTTTTCGGTAGGATACGGTTTTAAATAAAATGCCGAAAGTTTAGCTTTCCATTTTTTACTGTAAGGAGTAAATATGGTATAAGGCAAACCGTCTTCTTTTGTTATTTCATCTTTTTCAAAAATTACCTGATCCTTAAAACTGTAAAAGGCAATGTTGTGTAAATTTAAAAACGCTTCAATTTCTTTATCACGTTCAATCGCCAAAGGTTCGTAATCATTATTGGTATAAACCTTGGTGATGTTGTAATCCAAAATTATTTTTTTAAAAATAGCTAAAGGTTTTCCTTTTAAAGTAAGTATGGAACTGGTTAATTTTTTAAAATCATTTTGCAAATTAAATAATGACGTATTTATAAATTCAACCCGCTTATCAGCTTTGTTATCCAGCTTTTCCAGTATTTCGGTATCATAAATAAAAATGGGTAAAACACAACTATTTTCGCTAAGTGCGCGATATAAACCTGCATTGTCGTGTAAACGCAAATCGCGTCTAAACCAAAAAACAGCAATCTCCTTTTTTAAATTTTTATTCATACATTATTTATTATTTACGTAGCTAAAGCTACATTATTTTATTCTAATTATTTAACAATAAAACTCATACTTATTAAAAAAAACATATAAAAAAAAACATATTCAATTCAATTATATTTTGTGTAATTTTCCTAAAAAATAAATCCTACAAATGACAACAAATTTATTAGCCAACGAATTAAAGCTGCCTTGCGGAGCTGTTATTAAAAACCGTATCGGAAAATCTGCCATGAGCGAAAACATGGGTACTAGAGATCGTAAATCAAATGAATCGTTAAATAAATTATATGACCGTTGGGCGAAAGGCGGAACGGGGTTGTTAATTACAGGAAACGTAATGATTGACCACACCGCTTTGGGCGAACCGAGGAATGTTGTTTTTGAAAAAGGACATATTGACGAAAATCTTAAATTATGGACTAAAGCAGGTACGCAAAATAATACGCATTTGTGGACGCAAATAAATCATCCAGGCAAACAATCGCCCAAATATTTGAGTAAAACACCTGTGTCGCCATCTGCCGTAGCCTTTAAAGCACCTTTAAGTGCCATGTTTAACCCACCCAGAGCTCTTACCGAAGCAGAGATTTATAACTTAATTGAACGATATGCCTATGCCGCTAAAGTATCCAAAGATAACGGTTTTACTGGTGTTCAAATTCATGGAGCACATGGTTATTTGGTAAGTCAATTTTTATCTCCCCGTCATAATATAAGAACCGATCAATGGGGCGGAACAATTGAAAACAGAATGCGTTTTGTTAGCGAAATTTATAAGGCAATGCGTAAGGAAGTGGGACCTCAATTTCCATTGAGTATCAAATTAAATTCAGCCGATTTTCAAAAAGGCGGATTTACCAAAGAGGAATCAATGACGGTAGTGCAATACCTTTCCGAACAAGGCATGGATTTAATTGAAATATCTGGTGGTACTTACGAAGCGCCTGTAATGACAGGCAAATCGGTTGTTGTAAAAGATAGTACAAAATTAAGAGAGGCTTATTTTTTAGATTATTGTGAAGATGTAAGAAAGGTTGTAAAAACACCGATTATGTTAACCGGAGGGTTTAGAACGGCTGATGGAATGAATGAAGCACTTGCTACTGGATCCTGCGATATAATTGGATTAGCTAGGTCATTGGCTGTTAATCCTGAATTTTCAAATGATTTATTGAAAGGAAAAAATGTGGAAAGTTCAGTAAAACCATTAACTACTGGACTTAAATTTTTAGACAACATTGTGCCTCTGGAAATAATGTGGTATACCGAACAACTTAAAATGATTGGACGTGGAGAAAACCCTCAACCTAATATGAGCGCCATGAAATGCGCTTTGGGCACCATTTGGAATATTGGTACACAAGGGTTTAAAAAAGTAAGGGCAAAGGAATAATTTAGTAAGTAAGTATCAAAAAAAAAATCCTGCAAAATTTAATTTTGCAGGATTTTTTTTTTGATTTTTTTATCCAATACAGCTAAAATTATAAACCATTACCTCCTCCTAAATTCCGAACAAATAATTGAAGTAGCAATGGCTGCATTCAACGATTCCGCTTCGCCTCCATCCGTTTTAAAATGTGAAAACGATGGAATACTAATTTTATCTGTAATAAATGGCAATACGCTTTCTGAAATTCCTTTCGATTCGTTTCCAATTACTATAAACCCGCTTGAAGGTAGTTGTTTTGAATAAATATTTTCCCCGTTTAACAAGGCTCCAAAACTTTGAACTTTAAACTTTAAATTTTGAACTTTAAAAAACGATGACAAATCAACATAATGCAACTTAATGCGTGCAATAGATCCCATTGTAGCCTGCACCACTTTTGGGCTAAACGCATATACCGTTTCTGTACTGCAAATAATCGTTTCTATTCCAAACCAATCGGCAATACGGATTATTGTTCCCAAATTACCCGGATCTTTAATATCATCCAAAACTAAGGTTAATTTGTTGTTTAAAAAACTTGCTTCCAATTGATGAACCGGAATTTCACAAACCGCTAACACCTCATTAGGAGTTGCAAATGCAGATATACGTTCCAACTCCGATTCTTTAATTTCAAACCGGTTAATTGATTTGTCAATGGGCGTTTTTCTAAAAAAATCAGAAGTCCCATAAATATCTTTTACCTTAATACTTGATTTCATTAATTCTTCAACCACTTTAGTTCCTTCGGCAATAAATAAACCATGCTCTTGAATAAACTTTTTTTGCTTTAATGAGTTAACAAATTTTATTTGATTTTTAGATAGCATACGGATTATAAAATTTTATTTCGGCAAATGTAGTAATTTAGCAGTATTTTACTAAAAAACAGTTTTCTTACAGCACTTGACTAAATCATTTAATTATATAAAACCTCTACTAGCAGTTTTGGCTATCATGTTGCTAAACGCCTGTAATCCCGCCAAAAAATTAAAAAGCGATGAGTTTTTACTGAATAAAAACTTTATCATTAATAAGGGTGCTAAAATTGCAAAAACAGACATCGAAAGTTATATTAAGCTGAAACCCAATCGCAAAATTTTAGGATTTTTTTGTTTTCATTTATGGCTTCACAATATGGCGAACGAAGACAAAATAAAAAATCGAAGACTTAACTACAACAAAAAAATTAAAAACAAAAATAGTAAACGGGTTGCCAAAGGAAAGCCCGAAAAAAAGGGAAGGCAACAACTGTTTGGCGAATGGCTGCTCAACGTAAGTGAAACTCCCGTTATTTATGATTCTTTTCTAATAGATAAATCGGCAAAACAATTAAAATTATTTTTAAACAATAAAGGATATTTTATAAGTACAGTAAAGGATTCTGTAGTTTTTAAAAAACGAAAAAAAGTTAATGTTTATTATAAAATAAACGCTTCGGCACCTTATACGGTAAACAATGTATCCTATAAAATTCCTGATGAAATTTTAAAACAATTTATTTTATCTGATACTGCCAACTCCTTAATTTCAACGGGTAAAAATTATGATGTGGATGAATTTCAACTTGAACGGGAACGTATTACCAACCTGCTGAACAACAATGGTTATTACCTTTTTACACAAGACTATGTTTATTATGAAGTAGACTCCAACTTAAACAATAGAAAAATAAATGTTGTAATTGGCATAAAAAATTATGCAAAAAAATTAAACAACAATAACGATTCCATTATTGAAACACCCCACCAACGTTTTTATATAAGCAACGTATATCTAGAACCGGACTATAATTCGGAGGATTTTAATCTAAAAAAAACAGATACTCTGCTAATTGATGATTATAAGATATTATTTAAAGGTGATTTAAAATACAAAACCAAAGTATTATTAAATACAGTATTTATACGCAAAGGAGATGTTTATCAATTACAAAACGTAGATGATACCTACAAACGGCTTTCAGAATTAAAAACATTCAAATCTGTTAAAATCATATTCAGCAAAAAAGATTCTATTTATTTGGATTGTTACATTCAATTAAGTCCGGTTTATAAACAATCGGTTACCATTGAAACAGAAGGCACAAACACATCTGGCAATTTAGGTGTTTCGGGAAGTGTAATTTTTCAAAATAGAAATTTATTTAAAGGTGCGGAACTTTTAGAATTACGATTAAAAGGTGGTGTTGCAGCACAACGATTAGCCAATGCTACGTCAACTAATTTAACCAGTAATGCCAGAGGGTTTAATACCATTGAGTTTGGACCTGAGTTAAATATTTACATCCCTCGGTTTTTAGTTCCATTTAAAATAAGTGCATCCAAACGTTCCAACCCAAAAACAGTATTTACAAGCGCTCTCAATTATCAGCAACGACCAGATTATACTAGAACCATTACAAATTTTTCTTTCGGTTATACTTGGAAAGAAACAGAAAAAAAACGCCATACGTTTAATCCCTTTGTTATCAATTTTGTAAAAGTTGCATTGGATCCTCAATTTGAATCGGACCTCAACAATTTGCCGAATAAATTTATTCGTTACAGTTTTAGTAATCACTTAACTACAAGCACGCGGTACTCCTTCACCTACAATGAACAGGATTTAAAAAAACAAAAAAACTTTTCGTACTTTAAATTAAATGCCGAATCATCGGGTAGTATTATCAGAGGACTTTATAATTTTATTAATGTTGTTCATCCCAATACGTTTGTAAAAGACAAAGAGGACAGATATACATTTTTAGATATTGCTTATGCTCAATACCTGAGAATTGATGCTGATTACCGTTTTTATATTAATCCCAACGAGTTTAACAAAGTAGTATTTCGTATTGCGGCAGGTATTGGAAAACCATTGACTAATTTTAAAGTATTACCATTTGAACGAAGCTTTTTTAGTGGTGGCGCTAACGGTATAAGAGCCTGGCAAGCCCGTTCGCTTGGTCCCGGCTCCTATTATACCAATACAAATTCTTATGACCAATTTGGCGATGGGCAATTGGAAGGCAATGTGGAGTATCGATTCAAATTATTTAAAATGTTAAACGGTGCCTTTTTTGTGGATGCCGGCAATACTTGGTTGCGTACTCCTGATGCAACACGACCCGGAGGCGATTTTCAGCTCAACCGATTTTATAAAGAAATAGCCATAGGTTCCGGTACTGGTGTTCGTGCCGATTTCAGTTTCTTTATCATACGTTTGGATATGGGATTAAAAGTAAGAGACCCTCAATTTTTGGAAACTCAACGCTGGGTAATACAACACTTATTTGACCCTCAATGGAAACAAAACTATAACGATAGTAACGGTAAAAAATACAATTTTCTATCTTTTAATATTGGTATCGGATATCCGTTTTAAAGTCCCCCTAACCCCTGGGTGGGGCAGGGGTAGTGCGCTAATCATCTGTCTGGTTTGTGCACTTGTTCTCATTTCGTCTTCAGGGGGGAGTGGGCTTATACAAAGTTCCCGGGCACAAACAAACGATACGCTTAACATTTACAACCGAATAAAAAAAAGAGCATACAAACACAAAGCTACAACCTTGTTGTATCAAGCAATATTTGTTGACCCCGCACCTAAAAAATACGAGCCCAAACCACTTTCTGATAAGCAAAAACAAACGGATAAAAATTTAAAATACGAAGGGAAAATTATTCGTAACATCGAAATTATTACTTATGATCCGTTTGGATATTCCGTTAACGACACATCCGTAAAAGAGCTGAATGCTCTGCAAAAGCTAGGGAATCATTACCACGTTACCACCCGAAAAAAAATTATCCGAAATCTTTTATTATTTAAAAAAAACGAAGCACTCGACCTGCTGAAGATCAATGAATCCGAACGATTGTTGCGGCAAACACAATACATCAACGATGCACGAATCTACGTTATTAACAATGCTCCCCCCGACAGCGTAGATGTAAAGGTGGTTATTACCGACAAATGGAGCATTGATATACCAATATCAGGCAACCTAAGCGGTGGGCACATAACAATACGCGATAGAAATATCTTAGGTTTAGGGCAACGTTACGAACAAAATATTGCATACAACCTGAACGGGAATTATGAATTTTCAGGTAATAATACCATTGGAAACATTGGCCATACATTCATTTCGTCTAATCTATTTTATCTAACCACTAATCATCTATCACAAATTGGAGCAGGCCTAAACCGTGCATTTTATTCACCCTTAACTAAATGGGCAGGAGGCATTTCAGGAACCAATACAACAAGTAGTGTCGAATATGTGGATACGACTGAAAAAGTAACCAAAAAATTGGAATTGAATTATTACAGTTCCGATGTGTGGATTGCAAAAAACGTTCACCCAATAACAGGTATTCACGACAACAGAAGGATTAGCAATATCATTGTTGCATTGCGATACGCCGAAACTCATTATCAAAAACGGCCTCCTTTCTCGATCGATACTAATTATGTTAATGTAAATACAACTTTATACCTTGGAAGCATTGGCTTTGGTTTGAGTAAATTTTACAAGGATCAGTACATTTATCGTTTTGGTGCTAACGAAGATGTCCCTGAAGGTTTAATCGTACAATATTTGTATGGAGTTTATTATAAAGAATATACAGGAATAAGGTATTACTCGGGGCTTGAGATTTCCCGAGGGAAACATTTAGAAAATATAGGATATTTTTCAGGAAACGTTGCATACGGAGTATTGTTCAA
>CANFLQ010000033.1 GCA_947447995.1 Bacteroidota bacterium
AATAACTCTTCTGCAATTTTTTCAATTTCGTTTCTACCTATTTCTCTTAATTTGTTTTTACAGATGTCGTCAATCATTTCTTCATAAAGTCTTTGTCGGAAGTCACGTTGTCCTAGTTGACTTGTCTGTGGATTTTCGTGAAGTTTTTGCGTCCACGCACTTGTAATTATGTTTTTAATTTTAGTATACTTTTTTATTGATTTGAAAATATGGTAAGTCAAAATAGCGAATGCAATAATTAAAACAAAAATATAAACAGTCTTTGTCGTTAAGAATAGCTGTGTATCTTGATTGCTGTTTTGCCTGAATGCAATGCCAAGGAACAAGAGAACAAAAAATTGTATTGTTGATGTCCAGATTTCTTTGAATGTCATTTTAAAAAAGTTCTTCATTCGTCTTGTCTATGCGATTGTGTTGTCCTAAAATGGCTTATAACATTCTTATTAGCGCAACTTCGTTGTGCATAATTGATATTTTGGATGGTAAAGCGCAAGTAGTTGCGCTAAAATCCAAATTGGGCGAAGAGGGAAAACAAATATTATAAATATTTTTTTATACTTGCAACAACTCTTTGTAACCCTATTCAATTATTTGATTTAAAATTATTTCCTCTTCAACAAATATAATATATTTTGAATGCAACTAAAATTAAAAAATATTCAATTTATCCAACGGACTTTTAATCTGTTCAAAACCTTTGGTTGTAATGTGTGTGTAAATTTCAGTTGTTTTGCTGCTTTCATGACCTAACAAACTTTGTATATACCTTAAATCGGTTCCGTTTTCCAATAAATGTGTTGCAAAACTATGACGAAGCGAATGTACACTCACCTTTTTGGTTATCCCAGCTTTTTTAACTGAATCACGCATAATTAATTGAATACTTCTTCTTGCATATTGCCCACCGCCAACACCTTCAAATAACCATACTTTTGGCTTTTCTTTAACAAAGTATTTCCGAAGCAGTTCCAGTATATTTGGAGACAAAATAGTATACCTGTCCTTTTTACCTTTTGCTTGTGTAATTCGTATTTGCATACGTTCACTATCTATATCTTTCAATTTAATCTCTGTTAATTCACCAAGTCGCAAACCTGCCGAATAACACAACATTAAAATTGCTTTATGCTTTATGTTGCTCGTTTTTTGTAATAATTCAGCCACTTCTTTTTCGCTCAATACTTCTGGCAAAATTGTTTCTTTACGTGGCCTGTCTATCAAATAAACTTTACGTTCACCACCCAATACCCTCTCATAATAAAACTTAATCGCATTTATTGCCTGATTTTGGTACGATGCTGACACTTTTCTATCAATAACTAAATATCTTAAAAAATCTGTAATCATTGATTCATCAATACTTTTAAGTTCAAATGAATGAAAATGATTTATAAATTCGGTTAACAAAATACTATATGTTTGTAACGTTCGTTCGCTATACCTAAGTTCTTTTAATTTTAATAAATATTCTTCTGGGCAAGCTTTATAATTTGGAATATCGTATTTTGAAACACGTGCAATTTTTGTTTCATCTTTTATTTCTTCCTCATATTTAATTATTAAATTCTGTTCATTTCCAATTGCTTTAATTTCATTTAAAAATTTTTCAGCATACGGAACTGTCCACCATTTATTTTCAGAATTCCAGGAATTATAGGGCATTTTTTTTATTGCTTTTGCTAACTCTTTATTAAATCCGAAAATTATTTTTAATCGTCCAAAATTTGTTTTTATTATTAGCAAATCATTTTTTCCTATCATTCTTTTTTCATCCGCATTTATTTTTGATTCAAAACCATTATGAACAACCAATTCGGTAATTCTATCTTTAAAATGGCTTTTTAATAAATCTAAGTTTCTTCCATAATTTGGCACTATCCAGCAATATGATTTTGCATCCCAACTGCTATACCTCAAACTCACTATAAAACGAGTATCAAGCTCGTTTTTGGGAATTTTCACAACAATCTTTCTTCCAAAAACAGTAATAGAAATACTGTTTTTATTGTAATCATTAATTGGCGTTATTGTTTGTTTTATTTCTGGTGTTGTTACTTCCTCTTTCTTTTCTTTATTGTATTCCAAATCTGGAAACAACACTTTCAACATTTTAAAAGCATCGGTATGATAAGGTATATGCCATGCTTTTTGACTATTACTCCATTGCGTATCTTTTATTTGCTTTAGTTTTTGAGCAATGTTTTTGTCAAAAGCAAAATCAACTTTAATCCTGTACTCATTTTTATAAATAAATTTACTGGCTTTCATTTTAAAAAATGGATTTTAGAAAATTATGATTGGGCAAAAAACGAATATTGAAAATTCTCAATCAAATTTAATTGTACATTTATACGTTATTTATACGTTTATTGTACGATTATGAAAAAATGCCCTGAGTGTGGTGATCAATTAATTGGTCGGATTGATAAAAAATTTTGTACTCCTTATTGTAAATCATCTTATCATTATAAAATGGCAAGAGATGACGATAAAAATCAATTCAAAAAAATTGATAATCAGTTAAAACTTAACCGCCGATTATTAAAGGAGTACAACAAAGCGGGTAAGGCTGTAGTAAGAACTGAAGTTTTACTTAATTTGGGATTTAACCCTAAGTATTTTACCCACTATTGGAAAAACGATAAAAAGGAAGTGTATTTATTTTGTTATGAATTTGGATTTTTAACAAAAAAAGAAAACGGATATTCTAAATATGTGTTAGTACAATGGCAAACCTATATGAATAAATAATAAATGCCACAGTTGCTGTTCTGTTCTGTTTTTGATTCGTACCTTCGTATTCCTTTGTTAAAGCTTAGTTACATAAATTTAAAATTTTAAAAAAATGGATTTTTTATACGTTAAATCATTACACATTATTTTTGTGGTTACTTGGTTTGCAGGTTTGTTTTACATTGTGCGTTTGTTTATATATCATACCGAAGCCAATGATAAAACAGAACCTGAAAAAAGCATTTTAATTACTCAATACAAAATTATGCAAAAACGGCTATGGTACGGCATTACATGGCCATCCATGATATTAACGCTTGCTAGTGGTGGGTATATGCTTTGGCTAAGTCCTAGCTTTTTAAACCAGGCCTACTTTATTTTAAAACTATGTTTTGTTGGCGGTTTAGTTTTATACCATACACAATGTCATGTAATTTTTAAACGTCTTAAAAATGATATTGTAAAAATATCATCTTTTAAATTACGTTTGTGGAACGAGTTAGCAACCATTTTTTTAGTAGCCATTGTATTTTTAATTGTACTAAAAAGCAATACTGGTTTTATTTGGGGTATGCTTGGCTTGGCAATATTTGCAGCTACTTTGATGATGGCTGTAAAAATTTATAAAAAGAGCCGAGAAAAATCTCAATAGCAATCTAGATTAAAAAAATTAAGTACTGTTTAAAAAGTACTGTTTAAAATAAAAGAGAATTATTAATTTTTATTTCTGATTTAAAAACGGCATTCCATATAAACGATGGATAACCTCGCTGGTGTTGCAATATCCAAAATGCTGTCAACGCTTCTCTCCCTCCCCAAGTTACAAATGCTTTTCCAGGATTGTCATACCAATTATCCTCGGCAAAATCATTTTCATCCATTCCAAACCAATCGCGTAAAATTATTTCGATAGTTATTGTATATTCCTTATTATTAAGTAAATCAAGCATTACGCCATGGTTTTGCTGCACTTTGGCAGTTCTAACACGCGCCTCGGCTACTCCACCCATAACTATTGCCATGCTTGGATTTAAAAAATCGGATCTAAAACTCAAATTTGCTTGATCTAAAATAAAGCTTGCATCAATATCATAATTGAGGTTACCATCCCATTTTTTCTCCTCTAAAGCTCTACATATAGCATCGGTAATATTTGCAACAATTTTTGAACGGTTGTTAATACTATTATTGTTCCAATAGCTATCAGGCATTGGTACTGTAATTTCACGTCCTGTTCTACCCCTAAAGTGTGATGATATTATATTTTTTAGATATGGCCCAACCTGATTTAATCCACCTTGTCCCCACATTATATTTAGTAGTTGACTATTTGACATCTCCAATAATTTTTTATACTTACCGGACAAAATATTTTTCCCTGATTTTGTAAGCGGTTGTGCTCCATAATCTGGCATTGTTTGGGAGTCGTTTTCTTTTGGATATATAGAACAGATAGTTTTTGCTGGAGCTATTTTTAACAAAGTTGTTTGACCCGAAATGTTTATTTGCATGACGTGATAATTTTGTCATGAATTTAATAAAGATTTCTTTAAGAGAGGTGTTTTTTTATGATTTATTCTAATTCTTCATCAACCAAGCATTGGGTTGGCTATTTTTGAGTTGATTTAAGCTTGTATTTGCTTCTTTACGTGTTGCATAATTGCCACAGCTTACAACATATAATCCGTTGCGTTGCCCTATAATAATGGCTTGTATGTTTTGGGATTTTAAATCGTTCACAAAATTAATAGCGTTTTGTTCAATCTGAAAACAGCCAGTTACTAAATAAAAATTCATGCTATTGGGTTCAATAACCGTTTTAACAGCTACACTGGTTGTATCCGCTTTTACGTGTTCCGCAAGGTTATCGTTAATTAATGAAGCCGCTAACGGTTGTGTATTTAATGTATCGTTGTTTACTATTACAGGAGCAATGTTGTGTGCTTTCACTTTTAATTTAGGAGCAAGGGCTTTTTTTATAACAACAGGTACTGTTACTTTGTTAAACGCAAATGGATTTAGGTTGGAATAATTACTATTTTTTAACAAATCGGTTTTTAATGGAATCCATAGTACTCCAAAAATAAAGGGAATCAATACGGCAATAGCTACAATGCGTTTTACGTTTACTTTTTTTCTTTCGGCAGGTAAGGCGTCTCTGTCTTTAAATTCTTTTCCAATGCGTTTCCCAATGTTTTCGAGTTGTATAGCCGGCGATTGAAATTGATTTAATCCAAAAGCATCTACCAAATAATTGGTTGTAGCAGGTATAAATTGGATGTTGCGTTCTACATCCAAATGCAAAGTTCCTACTTCATTAATAATTACTTTTTCACCTTTTTTTAATTGGGTATTGGTAACGGTAACAAATTCGGTTATGGTATTTAGCGCATCGGGATAGCTTGTTTTTGAAACACTTGCTATACGATTGGCTAATAGCCCATCGTTGGAACTTAAATTTTTATTAAATACAATATTTTTTGAGGGAGGAGTAAATGTATGTTGCGTAGGATGAATTTTAGCAGCCGAATAATTGGTAACAAAGCCACCAAAATTGGGTACTATCACACAATTGTGTTGATATAATAATTCGCTTATATGTTTATCTACTTTCATATTTCAGGAGCAAATTTACAAAAACTTTGTTAGTTTTTTAAGGTCATCGGGTACATCTATCGCAACACTCTCAAAATCAGTTACATTAACTTTAATTTTATATCCATTCTCTATCCATCGGAGCTGCTCTAAACCTTCGGCACGTTCCAATGCCGAAGGCTGCAAAACAGTAATTTCCGACAGTGCTTTTATTGTATATCCGTAAATACCAATGTGTTTGTAAAATGTATGATTTAAAAGCCAATCGCTTGTTTGTTTTTCGCGGATAGAAGGTATTGTTTGCCGACTAAAATAAATGGCGTTGCCGTTTTTATCTATAATTACTTTGGGTGTATTTACATTGAACAACTCTTCATTATTGCTTACTTTTTTGATGAGTGTTGCCAACTGCACATCGTTTGAATTAAAACAAGCGGCCAACAAGTCAATTTGTTGGGGCTGAATAAAAGGTTCGTCGCCCTGAATATTTATTACCACATCAGCATTATCGTTATATTTTTGAATGGCTTCAAAACATCTGTCGGTACCGCTTTGATGTGTTTCAGCGGTCATAATTACATTTCCTCCAAATGCTTTTACGTGTTGTTCAATACGTGCATCATCAGTAGCTACAATCACTTCAGCTAAACATGTTGATTTTTTTGCTTGTTCAAAAACACGTTGTATCATTGATTTTCCGGCAATATCTATCAAGGGTTTACCCGGAAATCGGGTGGATGCATAACGTGCCGGTATTATTCCTATTATTTTCACGAGTTGTGTTTTGTTTGTAATGCTTATGCCATAGCTTCAGCAGATATGCTACGAAAATACAGAATATAATTTTATCTATGCCATCATTAAATACAGAACTTTCAACGCTTTTTTTTGTTATTTTTGCGGGATGCGCTTTTTTAAATTGTTGACTTTAATGGGATTTGTAGCTTTTTTAATGATGGGTAATCATCCAAAAAAAACGCCTACTTGTCGCGATATTATTGGAACTATGTTGGATAGTGTAAAAAATATACGCACTCAAAAATGTGATATTAAAGTGGTTGAACATATTAACGATCACCTAAATGTTGCCGAATCTCAAATAAAAATAAATACCAGTCCTAAAAAAATATATTATAAAAGCATATTAAAAGGCAATGAAGTATTATGGATACAAGGCGAAAATAAAGGTAATGCAAGGATACATGCCAGTTCGCTACCGCTTGTAAATTTAGATCTTGATCCGTATGGAAGCCTTATGCGTAAGGACAATCATCATACTATTTTTGATTTGGGTTTTCAATACATAGCATCCATTGTTGCCAATACTATTGTTAGGTATCCTAAAGAGTTTGACAAACATTTTACTTATGCTGGAAGCATTGTTTGGAATAAAACAGATTGTTATCAAATTGCAATTAACTTTCCCGAATATAAATACATTGAATATACTGTTTCTAAAGGTGAAACAGCCAATAGCATTGCAGCAAAATTTAGTACCAGCGATTATAAAATTCGACGTAAAAATAACTTACCCAGTTATTACGGAACTATAAAGGAAGGCAAAAAATTAATGGTGCCAAGCCCTTATGGCAACAAGGTGATTATTTATATTGATAAAAAAAATGGTATGCCTATCAACGTAAAAGTGTATGACGAAGAAGGTTTGTTTGAAGCTTATGAGTTTAGCAATGTAAAAATTAATTTTATGTTTGCTCCAGATGAATTTTCAGAAAAGTTTAAAGGATATAATTTTTAGTAAAATTAAATAATGAAGTTAAAAATTAAACGTTATCATTTAGGCTTGTTTACAGTATTATTCAGCGTATGTATATCATTGGTATCTTTTGATTTTTCAGATCAAAAAACACCTACCAACTCTCAGGAACTTGTTAAAAATATATTAACTTCTATTGCCAACATTAAAACTTTACGCTACCATTTACAATGTGGCGAACGTATTAAAGGTAAAATGCACCACACGCAATCGCACGTAAAATTACAGGTTAATCCACGTAAATTATATTTAGCACTTAACGGCCCCGAACTATTATGGGTAAAAGGTGAGAATAATGGAAACGCTTATGTTAACCCTAGTTCATTTCCTTACATAAACCTTAACCTTGATCCTTATGGATTGATAATGCGTAAAGATCAGCATCATACCATTCACGAAATGGGCATACATTATATGGGCGATATTTTGAAAGATGGTTTATTAAAAGCCGGTAATAATATAGAGAAACATTTTATTCTTCAAGGCGAGGAAATATATAATGGACGGGCTTGTTATCGACTTTCCATTGCTTTTCCCGATTTTTTATGGGAAAGTTATACTGTTAAAAAACTGGAAACTATTACATCCATTGCCCGCCGACTTCATGTGAGCGAATACATGGTTTTAGAAAAAAACCCATCAGCCAACTGGTACAATGATATTAAGGAAGGAGAAAATATTTTAGTTCCAAATGTATATGCAAAACTTACCATGCTACTTGTTGATAAAGAAACTTTTTTGCCATTAAGCAATAAGGTTTTTGATGATAAGGGATTGTTTGAAACTTATGAATATCTAAACATACAAGTAAACCCAACAATTGCTCCCGAAGAGTTTACAAAGGAATATAAAGAGTATCATTTTTAGTGCGCTTCCAGCCAGTTTTTACCAATACCCATTTCAATTTCGATAGGAACAGTTAATGTAGGAATTGCATGTTTCATGTGGTGTGCAATAATAGGTTTTACAATTTCTATTTCATCTAACAATACATCAAACACCAACTCATCGTGCACCTGCAACAACATTTTTGATGTTATATTTTTACTCTTAAAATCATTGTGAATATTAATCATTGCAATTTTTATCATATCGGCTGCACTGCCTTGTATCGGCGCATTGATAGCATTACGTTCGGCAAAACCTCTTACAGTATGATTGCTGGAATTGATGTCGCGCAAATAGCGGCGACGCCCCATAATGGTTTCTACATAGCCTCTTTCCCTTGCAATTTCGATGCTTTCGTCCATGTATGCTTTTATGCGAGGGTACTTTTCAAAATAATTTTCGATGATGGCAGCAGCTTCTTTACGAGGAATGTTCAATCGTTCAGATAGCCCGAAAGCTGATATTCCATAGATGATACCGAAGTTTACCATTTTTGCGTTGCGGCGCATATCAGAAGTAACTTCTTCTAAACTTATGTTGTAAACTTTTGCTGCTGTAGCTTTATGAATATCCTGACCCGATTGAAAAGCTTCAATCATACCTGCATCTTTACTCAATTCGGCAATGATGCGCAATTCTATTTGTGAATAATCGGCCGACAGTAATACGTAATTTTCGTTCCGCGGAATAAATGCTTTTCTAATCTCTCGTCCGCGTTCGGTACGGATAGGAATGTTTTGCAAATTGGGATTATCGGAACTTAAACGCCCTGTAACTGCCACTACCTGATTGTAGGATGTGTGGATGCGGTTGGTTTCTGGATTTACCAATAACGGCAAGGTATCTACGTAGGTGTTTTTTAATTTTACCAATTCGCGGTAATCTAAAATTTTACCTACAATGTCGTGTTTACCCACTAATTTCACCAATACTTCTTCGCCGGTAGCATATTGTCCGGTCTTCGTTTTCTTAGGTTTTTCAATAATCTTTAATACTTCAAATAAAATTTCGCCTACTTGTTTTGGCGATGAAACATTGAAAGGTTTACCAGCCAATTGTTGAATTTCATTTTCAATAAGGGCAATGTCTGTTTTTAATCCTGCGGATAATTCGTTCAAGGCATTTTTATCCAAGGCAATTCCTTCCGCTTCCATATCGGCTAAAACCGGGATAAGTGGAATTTCAATTTCTTCAAATAATTTTTTTGTATGCGTATCATTGAGCATGGGCTCAAATTTATTTTTAAGCTGTAAAGTAATGTCGGCATCTTCGGCAGCATATTCCGTTATCTCCTCAATAGCAACCGAACGCATATTCAATTGTTCTTTTCCTTTTTTACCAATTAATGTTTCAATAGAAACGGGCGAATAATTCAAATACGTTTCGGCAAGCACATTCATGTTGTGGCGCATTTCCGGTTGTATCAGAAAATGTGCTACCATGGTATCAAATAGTTTTCCTTTTATAGTGATGTGGTAGCGTTTTAAAATGGCAAGGTCATATTTAATATTTTGACCAATTTTAGTTGTGTGTTCGTTTTCAAATACGAATTGAAATTCGTCCACAATTTGCTGTGCTGCATCAAAATCTTCGGGCACGGGAATATAATACGCTTCTGTTGTTTTAAAGGCAAACGACATACCTACCAATTCGGCTGTATATACATCTAACCCTGTAGTTTCGGTATCAAAACAAAATTCAGATTGTTTATTTAATTCCGCAATCAAGTGCTCGCGTTTTTCTTTGGTATCTACTAAATGATACGTATGCGGCGTATTGCTGATGGTTGTGAATGTAGGCTGTAAAGCCTCTTCCTCGTCACCTTTCCCTTGGAGAGGAATGGTAATATCCGGCTCTATATCCGTTTCAATTAATACTTCTGGTTCTTGTATATCAAACATATCTGTTTGATTGGGATTTATTTTGTTTTTTTTGAGAGTAGCAACTCCCTCCCCTTCGGGGAGGGCTGGGGAGGGGCTTCCCAAATCCATCTGCTCAGCCAATCGCCTAAACTCAAGTTCATAAAAAAGTTCTTTCAGTGCTTCTTTATTGGGCTCTTCTAGCTCCAATGCTTTTTCATCCAATTCGATGGGCACATCGCAAATAATGGTTGCAAGCCATTTTGATTGAATGGCTTTATCTACATTTTGCTCCACTTTTTCTTTTAATTTACCTTTTAACTTATCGGTATTTTTCAATAAATTTTCGATGCTCCCAAAATCCTTTATAAGCTGAATGGCTGTTTTTTCTCCCACTCCTGGAATGCCCGGAATGTTATCTACCTTATCACCCATCAATCCTAAAATATCGATAAGCTGATCTACATTTAAAATATCCCATTTTTTACACACTTCTGCAACGCCCATTATTTCGGCACCGTTGCCCATACGAGCAGGTTTGTAAATAAAAATTTTGTCGGATACCAATTGACCGTAATCTTTATCCGGCGTCATCATATACGTAACAAAACCCTTTTGTTCTGCCTTTTTAGCAAGTGTTCCAATCACATCATCGGCTTCGTAACCGTTGGAATATAAAACCGGAATATTAAAATATTCAATTAGCTTTTTGATGTAAGGAATTGCTTTGGAAAGATCTTCGGGCATTTCCTCGCGATGCGCTTTGTATTCGGTAAATTCAATATGACGAACAGTTGGTTCGGATGTATCAAATACAACTGCAATATGTGTTGGCTTTTCTTTTTTCAGCACTTCCAATAAGGTATTGGTAAAGCCCAATATTGCAGATGTATTTAAGCCTTTTGAGTTAACACGGTGGTTATTGCTAAATGCAAAGTAAGCACGATAAATCAACGCAAACGCATCGAGTAAAAAAAGTTTTTTAGTGTTTTCGGACATGGTAGTTGATGTGCTGATTGTTGATTAATTGATGTGCTGATTATTGTATCAGCTCATTTGTTGTTTCAGTTTATTAGTTCAAAACTACACTTGCTAGCGTCATTGCGAGGTACGAAGCAATCTCAAACAAAGTCGTTCTGTATAGATTGCTTCGTACCTCGCAATGACGTTCTCGATTTAATATTTGCTATGAAATAATTTCATTATTTTATTTATTATATGCCTTAAACAGTTCAAGTACATTGCTATAAGTATAGGTATCGTCGGCAATGGCTTTTACAATAGCTGTATTATCAGCCATTAGCGCCATCATTTGTTTTTTAAATCTACTGGGTTTATCCTGAACCAATACTGTTTCCTCTCCCTTTAAATAAAAATAATCGGGTAAAAGAGTAACTTCTTTGCCGTCTACATCTTCTGTTCTACCTTCGTAAATATTAATTTTTCCGGGAACAATTAATTTTATAAATACATCTTGATCGTCAATTTTACGAGAAATAAAAATGGTGCTATCCATTTTGTATTCCTTAATTTTTCCGGCAATAAATCCTTTTGTAGGCATTCCTGCACGCGCTCTGTATTTAATTTTTCGGAAATGATCAATTTCTTTTTTAGGATTACTTTCTATTTCACCTTTGAGTGTATCGCCTTTTAATGGTATAACATATCCTTTGTAATATTTTAATTGCGCTGCGGCTTGATAATGAAACGTAATTGTAAGAATTGTAATTGTAAGAAGAATTAAACTGTTTTTTATTGTTTTCATTTATAGATGCTTTTTAAGAATTTATCGGTTTTACATTAAACACAAAAATAGGATTAAATCAATAATAATTCAAACTCTTTAAAACAGTTATAAA
Source organism: Bacteroidota bacterium (assembly GCA_947447995.1). Taxonomy (GTDB): domain Bacteria; phylum Bacteroidota; class Bacteroidia; order 2-12-FULL-35-15; family 2-12-FULL-35-15; genus 2-12-FULL-35-15. The sequence goes on from CANFLQ010000033.1 coordinate 11,709, forward strand.
TATTAATATTTTCTACCTTTGTTACCCGAATATAAAAAATAAAGTAGATGAAGAACAATCCTCATAAATCAATCATCATTTGGCTGTTAACCGGATGTTTTTTAATATACCTAATGGTTGTAATTGGTGGTATTACCCGACTTACCCATTCCGGTTTATCTATGGTAGAGTGGAACATGATTATTGGCTCCATGCCACCTACAAGTGAAGCCGACTGGGTTGTTCCTTTTGAAAAATACAAACAATCGCCCGAATACCAAATCATCAATAACCAATTTTCGTTGGAAGAATTTAAGTCCATTTATTGGTGGGAATTTATTCATCGTATGCTGGGTCGTACGATAGGCGTAGTTTTTTTAATTCCTTTTTTTTATTTTTTAATGAAGAAAAAATTTGATAAACAGCTTTTAAATAAAATGTTGGTATTACTCGCTCTTGGTGCATTACAAGGCTTTTTGGGTTGGTTTATGGTAAAAAGCGGTTTGCAAAAAGAGCCCCATGTTAGTCATTACCGATTGGCAACTCACCTTATAAGCGCTTTTACGGTTTTTGGATTTACTTTTTGGTATGCGCTTGGTTTGCTCTATCCACAGGCAATAGAGGAAACTGAATTGAATAAAAAAGTAATGCGTTTGTCTAAATTTATGTTTACTGTAATTGTTGTACAAATTATGTATGGCGCATTTGTAGCAGGTTTAAAGGCTGGTTTGTTTTACAATACCTTCCCTGGCATGGGTAGGGAGTTTTTTCCGGAAACTATTTTTGCTTATGATCCTTTTTGGAAAAACTTTTTTGAGAACCCCGCAGGAGTTCAGTTTGTGCACCGTTACCTTGCTTATTTTGTGGTAGTGGTGGTTGTTTTTGTATGGGAATCTACCCGTAAAATGAAACTAACAACGCTGCAACGTAAAGCTTCCAATGTTATGGTTGGAGTAGTGTTTGTACAGTTTTTACTGGGTATAATTACATTGCTTTTTTCAGTGCCTGTTGTTATGGGGGTATTGCATCAAACAGGGGCATTTGTACTTTTTGCTTCCGCTTTATTTTTTATGCATAGCCTTAGGAGAGCGGTGTAGTGCTTGTTTTTTACCACCGAGTCACGGAATACACGGAGAAAAAATGTAATTATCCTTGTTGGATTTTTTGGTAAATACCTCTGTGTTTCCTAGTGATCTTTGTGTCTCCGTGGTTCTATTTTTTTCGGGATACATTATCATCTTTCCATTCAAAGGTATTTATCATGTGAAAAATATCCTTTTTAATAAAGGCTAAGACGGGAGCAATGGAATCGATATTCGGAACTTCGTTAAAATACAATGCACCACGTATAAAATGTTTGGTGCTATCTGTTAAATAAAATTGCATTGCCGAAGCTGCATTACCTTCTATTTCATAAATAAGTCCGTATACATGGCTGGAATCGCGTCTGATAAGTTTTTCCTCTATGCCTGACGCTTTAATTTGGTGTTTGGATGCAAGTGTATAGGTATCCTCTAAATATTGTTGAATATTGTTGTTTACCACTTTATAACTCAAATGCAAGGTGCCATTAAAACTGGGGAAATTTACATTTAGCCAGCATGGTTCGGCATCCACATTTCTATCTCTATCCATTTGTGAATACGTTGGTCGTTCAAATGTAAAGGGACAAACAGAATCGTATACAATATATTTTTTTTCCGGAAAATTGAGTCTGAAATAAGCTCTGGGTTTGGGTGCAATAGTTTCATCCTCACTTCCACCGCAGGATGAAAGACAGAAACAAGAGACAAGAAATAAGAAACAAGAAAGTGCAGTTTGAAAATAGTGCCTTAAATGTAGTACTCGTAACTTTGAACTTTGAACTTTGAACTTTAAACTATTCGTCTTCATTTTTTTCAATAGTAATTTTTACTCTTTTTATTTTTCTGTTATCCGCTGATTCAATAGTGAAAAGTAAATTCTTAAATTTTATTTTTTCATTTTTTGTTGGTATTCTTCCTTCAATTTCAATGATAAAACCAGCCAGAGTATCGGCTTCGCCTTTTTCGTCTTCAAATGCTGTACCATCCGTTTCCGTGATACGGTATACATCATTCAAATGCGCTTTGCCTTCAAATACAAAATTGTTATCGTCTAATTTAGAATACGTCAAATCATCATCGTCAAACTCGTCATTTATTTCTCCAACAACTTCTTCAATTACATCTTCCAACGATACAATACCTGAAGTGCCGCCGTATTCATCAACAATAATGGCAAGGTGAATTTTTTTGTGTTGAAATTCGCGCAACAAGTCGTCCAGTTTTTTATTTTCGGGAACATAAAATGGGGGACGAATAATGCTTTGCCAATTAAAATTATCGTTTTCGTTTAAGTGAGGTAATAGGTCTTTTGCATAAAGAACGCCAACAATATTATCCAGTTTTTCTTTATAGATGGGAACCCGCGAAAAGCCTGATGCTGTTAATTCTTCAAGCAACTTTTTATATTTTGTTTCAGTTTCAAAAGCCATAATGTCCATCCTTGGTTTCATTATTTGCTTCACGTCAATGTTACCAAATTTTACAATACTTTGTAATATTTTATGGTCTTCGTCGGCAATTTCTTCATCGTTTGTAAGATCCAAGGCCTGAGATAATTCATCAACTGAAATATTATGCGATTTACGTTTTATCAACTTATCCAATAAAGTGGTAGAAAGCATTAAAAATGAACTCACCGGATAAAATAATAATTGCAAACCCTCCACAAAAGTGACTAATGTACGTGTTGTATTCAGCGGATTTTGAGTGGCGTAAATTTTGGGTGTTACTTCGCCAAATAATAAAATTAAAAAGGTAACAACTATTACCTGAATTATAAAACCAAGCAATGGATTGCTGGCAAAATTAAACAAAGCATCTTGACCAAAAATAAATGTTGAATTGAGAATAACAATGGCAATACTTAAAAAGTTGACACTTATTAAAAGTGTTGCCAGTAGTCGCTTGGGAGCATTCACAAGCTTTAATACCTTTTCGTCTGTTTTTGAATCAGATGATTTTAACTCCTCCATATCGGTAGGCGTGAGGGAAAAAAAAGCCGATTCGGCGGCCGATACAAAAGCGATTACCACCAACAATGCAATTATTGTTATAACTGCAACAGCAGTACCAATTGTAAACGGGTTTATGGTAACATCAAGAAGCGGTGCAGAAAGTAAAAAGTGTATGGTACTCTGGACGGGCAATGTTATTTATTTTTTAGTTTGATAAAGCAAATATACTTTGAATAAACGCAGCTAACTTAGATTTTGAAATAAAATGCAAATTTATTCTAGTTGTTATTGTTAAAATGGCAAATCATCACCTGTTTTATTATACGAATTTGTATCGTCGGTATTGCTTGAAGGTTGGCTGTTTTCACGTTTGCTTAAAATGGTAAACGTATCGCCTACAACCTCGGTTGTATAATGTTTATTATTGTCTTTATCGTCCCAGGAGCGGGTACGTAGTTTACCTTCCACATAAATGGTCATTCCTTTTTTCAGGTATTTTTCGGCTACTTCGGCTAAGCCCCTCCAAACAACAATGTTATGCCATTCTGTTTGTTCAATACGCTGTCCGGATTTATCTTTATACGATTCGGAAGTTGCTAAAGGGAATTTTGCGACTACAGCACCACCTTCCAAATGCCTTACTTCAGGGTCTTTACCGAGATTACCCACTAAAATTACTTTGTTTACGCCTGCCATGGTAAATAATGATTTATTGTTGATATCAAATGTAGAAAAATACGCTGATAAAAAAAAGGATTTTACCACTAAGGCACTGAGAATACTAAGTACCACACAGAAAAAATAATCTAGAAAATAATTAATGATATTATATTCCACTAATTTAAGTGAACCTCAGTGTTCTGAGTGCCTTAGTGTTAAAATTATAATGCTCTAATCAAAAATAACCGTTTTGTTGCCTGTTACAAAAATCCTGTCCTCAAAAACGTATTGCAAGGCTTCTGCCAATACAACTCGTTCTATTTCTTTACCCGATTTACTCATATCTTCCACTGTAAACGTATGATCTACATTGTTTGTTTTTTGAGTAATGATAGGTCCTTCATCTAATTTATTGGTTACAAAATGTGCCGTAGCTCCAATTAATTTTACCCCTCTTTCAAATGCTTGTCGGTATGGATTTGCACCAATAAATGCAGGCAGGAACGAATGATGAATGTTAATGATTTTATGCTCGAATTTATTAACAAAGTCAGATGACAAAATGCGCATAAATTTTGCAAGTACAATATAGTCGGGTTGGTATTTATTGGTAATAGAAAGCACTTCGGTTTCAAATTCGGCTTTGCTTTTGTTTTCGGTTGAAACCAAATAAAAGGGAATGTTAAATTTTTCTACAATGTCCTTTAAAACATCATGATTAGCAATTACGCATTTTATATTTGCATTGAGTTCACTAAAATAATTGCGGATAAGTAAATCACTCAAACAATGGTATTCTTTGGTTGCATAAATAACAATATCCTTTTTTTTAAGCGGATTGATATTTATCAAAGAATTATTAGGAAGCATTTTTTTTAATGTTTCCGAAAGCTTTATTGTATTGGTTTCTCCGGTATATTCACAACGTAAATAAAACTCGTTGTTCAGCTCATCAACATGTTCTTTCATGCCAATGATATTCAAATCATTTTCAAAAAGCAATGTGGTTACTTTGGAGAGCAATCCTTTTTCATCCTTACATTTGATCAATAAAATATGCTTGTGCATGATATGTTATTTTTTTGTTTAAAGTACCCTAGCAAATATAATTAGATTTTTAGATTTATGCTGTTTGTTCTCGACTTCTCCCGATAGTTATCGGGACGAACTGATAGCTTATTTACGCCCATACTTTAGTTCCTTCAGTACAATTTTTACAAATATCAATTTGGGAGCGGGAAGTTAAAACGGCTGCTCTAAAGTTATTGTATTTAGGACCTTTCCATAATTGTTTGAATCCTGTATTTTTTAAATCACCCATTTGATGCGTGGCATCTTTATCAAAACAACAGGGTACTACCAAACCATCCCAGGTTATAACAGTAGAATGCCACATTTTCCAGCACTGGTCAAGCATTTTATTTTTTATGGCAAATGTTCCATCGCTTTGTTGTTGGTAGCGGGAATATTTTTGAATGGTTGGAATTAGTTTACTTCCATTTACATAATCATAAATTTGTGCGGTTTTAAATAATACTTCGTCCACACCAATTTTTTTTGCCAACTCTTCCACTTCTTTTATCTGATGCTGATTGGGCTCTACTACCAAAAACTGAAAAATAACATGAGGTGTTTTTGATTTTAATTGTTTTTTCCATTTGATAATATTTTCGGTGCCTTCAATTACTTTTTTAAGATTACCTCCAATTCTATATTGTTCGTATATGTTTTGCGTGGTACCATCAATGGATATAATTAATCTGTCCAAGCCGCTCTCTACAGTTTTACGGGCATTGGCATCGTCCAAAAAGTGAGCATTGGTGGATGTTGCCGTATATATTTTTTTTGAAGAGGCATAGTTGACCATCTCTAAAAAATCGGGATTCAGATAGGGTTCACCCTGAAAATAAAATATGAGATACAACGTATCTTTATACAATTCATCAATGGTATCCTTAAAAAATTTTTTTTGCAACATGCCCGTAGGCCTTGTAAATTCACGTTTACCACTGGGGCATTCAGGACAACGCAAGTTACAGGATGTTGTAGGTTCTATGCTTATGCTGATGGGAAATCCCCAATGAATGGGCTTTTTTAACATTACGGAAATGTAATAACCGGATAGCACTTTTAAAGCATTCCAAAGTCTTCGGAAAGAAAGTTTAAAAAGGAAGTTGATTTTGTCGAAGTTCAAAGTTTTACTACGAATTACGAAAATTTACGAATTACGAAAACTGGAAATTTACGAATGATTTAAACTGATTCCAACTCCGAATATTTATTTTGAACCTTATCTAAAAGGGTAATTATTTCATCGTAGGAATATGTTGTTACCAAACTATTGCGGTAATCTTTAAAGTTGGGTAATCCTTTGAAATAATTGGTGTAATGACGGCGCATTTCCACAATACCGGCATGTTTGCTTTTCCATTTCATTGAAAAATCAAGATGTTCCTTACACACACGTACACGGTCGGCAATAGTAGGGGGGGCGAGGTGTTCACCCGTTTTTAAAAAATGCTTTATCTCATTAAATATCCAGGGGTAACCAATACTTGCTCTGCCAATCATGATACCATCGATACCATAACGGTTCTTCATTTCCAGTGCCTTTTCGGGTGAATCCACATCACCATTACCGAAAATAGGAATTTTTATACGTGAATTATTTTTTATTTCACCTATCAATGTCCAATCGGCAGCACCTTTATACAATTGCGCACGTGTGCGACCATGAATGGTAAGTGCCGAAATGCCTATATCTTGTAATCGTTCAGCTACTTCTACAACATTTTTGGTGGTATCGTCCCAACCCAAACGTGTTTTAACAGTTACAGGGCGATGAGCAATTTTTACAATCTCAGAAGTCATTTCCACCATTTTGGGAATGTCCTGCAACAGTGCAGCACCGGCACCACGGCAAGCTACTTGGCGTACCGGACAGCCATAATTAATATCAATCAGGTCGGGATTGGCATTGTCGGCAATGATGCCGGCTTCACGCATAGAATCAATGCTGGAGCCAAACAATTGAATTCCAATAGGACGTTCATACTCAAAAATATCAAGCTTTTGAACACTTTTAGCGGCATCACGAATCAATCCTTCCGAAGAAATAAATTCGGTATACATCAAATCAGCACCATTTTTTTTGCATACTGCACGAAACGGTGGGTCGCTCACATCCTCCATAGGAGCAAGTAATAAAGGGAAATCGCCTAGTTCTATGTTACCTATTTTTGTCATCTGCGAATTACGAATTTAAACGAATTACGAATCTGTATGGATAAAATTAATGCAAACAAAGTTCGATAACTGTTCTATAAAATTGTTTAATTGTTAAATTGGTTATTTGTAGATTTGCACAAAATTACCAAATTAAGCCAAGCAATGCAAAACAATGAGAAAGAGAGCCAGTCGGGGCTTAAATTAACTGCAATTCTTTTATTCATATTTGGGTTGGGATTGCTCAAAGTATTAGAAGATAGTGGCACTCTTGAAATCAATATAGATAACCCTCGAACAATAATTATTTTAAAGCTTTCGTTAGTTTTAGGTTCAGCACTATTTTTTGTTTTACCCGCATTTTTGTTTGCACTCTATTGGACCAAGACAAAAATTAATTACCTAGGAATTACCAATAAACCGTTATTTTCAACCGCTATTATTGCAACAACCGGAATGATGATGGCTTTGCCATTGATTAATTGGTTGGCGCAAATTAATCAGGGAATGCAATTGCCAAACTTTTTGAGCAGTATTGAAACATGGATGAAACAAAGCGAAGACAAGGCAACTGTACTTACCGATGCACTTACCAAAGGGTCTACTGTGGATGTACTGATACTCAATCTAATTGTTATTGCGTTGATGGCGGCCTTTAGCGAAGAACTTTTTTTTAGAGGTGTATTACAAAAAGTTTTAAATGAGTGTATCCCTAACAAACATATTGGTGTGTGGATAGGTGCGGCGTTATTTAGTGCTTTTCACATGCAATTTTATGGCTTTTTACCACGTATGTTGATGGGTGCTTATCTTGGTTATTTATTTTTATGGAGCGGTTCATTATGGCCTGGAATACTTGCACATTTTATCAATAACGGAATGGCAGTGTTATTAATGTGGATGAGCAACAGGGGCGATATTAAAGTAGATGCGGATAAAGTAGGTATTCAGGAAAATGAATGGGTATTTGTTTTAATAAGCTTTGTGATGGTGAGTTTGAGTTTGTATTTGATTTATAATAGTGAGAAAAAAAGATTGGCTCTTATAGGTTTTCAACACAGAGATAGAGAGGGCACGGAGACTCACAGAGATTAGATAAATTATTTTTTTACTTCTTCAAACTCTGTGTAACACTGTTTTTCTCTCTGGGCTCTGTGTTAAAAAATATTCTACTTTTTAATTATTCTGCTCGGAATATTCTTTCCTTTTCACCAAAAAATAATAATCATTCTCTATTGGCAAATAACCATATTCGTAACAAAAATAATAGGTAACGCCTTTTTTCGTTACGTAGGTATTGGTGAAATATTGAAAATTAAATCCCTTTTGGATAAGCTTGGCTTTTGTTGTTTTGGCAGTATCTGCGGGAATAAACTCTTCAAGTATTCTTCTGTTTTTGCGTAGGATATTATTTACGTTGCGAACATAATTTACTGTATCGCTGTTCAATTTGTTGTTATAGGCATTGCGGCACATATCGGAACAAAATTTTTTATCTGCTCTTCCTTTTATTTGTTCGCCGCATTCGGGACATTCTTTGTTCATACTTTTTCTTTTTGAGCTTTATCTTTATTCCATTGCCGTTCCTCGCAATGACGCTACGATCAATTATTTCTCCACTAACTCTTTTAGCTTCTCATTCATTTTTAAATAACTCTTTTTCATTTTATTTTCTAAAAAATTCTTTAACATAGGAATTAAAATGCCTTTGAATATTTCACCGTGTTTAAAGGTAGTTGTGCCATTTCCGTTATCAACAAGAATAAAAAAATGTTCCCCGTCGAAAATGCCATTTACCAATAAATGCCCTACCCAGCGCAGTTCTTTATTTTTTTCAAACACCAATAATTCGGGTTTTATTTTCATGCCTTGCACTATAATGTTTATTTTTTTACCCACTATCATATCGCCCGAAATAGCATTTACAAAAGGGTTCCAATTGCGGTATTCTTTAAAGTTGGATAAAACAGCCCATACTTTTTCGGGTGAAGCGTTGATGATTATTTCGGTATTTATTTGGTGAGCCATGATTGTTATTTTTAGATGAATAATATTGAATACAAAGATTGTATATTTTATTAATTGGGAAGCAAGGGAGGTAATTTTTTTATTTTTTACCCCATTTTAAACTGCTCATTTTTTCACCTGCTTCACTTGAATTTATTAAGTCAAGCAAGCGTTTTAGCTTGGTAGTTTCCTGCTTTGCAGTAGTTACAATATGTACAGCTGTTTTTTGATAGGAAGGTGCTTGTGAGGTAAAAAACATCCAAGCTTTTTTGTTGGCTTTAAATTGTTTTTCAAATTCGTACGATAAACTTTTTAATTTTTGTTCATGAGAATATATTTTGGATCTATGATCCTTCTTCAATTCAAAGCTTTTAATGCCTGCCGGCTTCATCAAACCTTGTTTTGAGAGTATTTCAACTTTTTTAATATTGATGGCACTCCAAATACTATTTGGCTTGCGTGGTGTAAAACGTATGCAATAGCTATCATTATCAATGGATTTGCGAACGCTATCTATCCAACCATAACACAATGCCTGATCAACCGATTCAGACCATGTGATGCTTGGCTTTTTGGTCCCTACTTTATAAAAACCAACAATTAATTCTTTTTCAGTTGTATGATTTTTATCTAACCATTTTCGAAAGTCAGCTTTGGTTAAAAAGAATGTAGGTTTCATTGAGATTATAAATACTACTATAATTGTTGGTTATAATTTAATTTTTAAAGATCACTTTGCACTAAAAAACACCTTATTAATTACCATTCAATTAATAATTAAATTCCAAAAACAGCTTCCGCCAACCCAACTTCATCAAAGGATGCAGGCAAAATACAATTTTCAACACCTAATTCCTGTAATTTTTTTTCTGTTGATTTACCGATAGCAATTACTTTTTGTTTGTCACTTACTTTACCTTTTTCAAAATACGATTCTACGTTGGAAGGACTTGTAAAAACAAGTATCTCAGCTTTTGGCATTTTGGCATTTTCTTTTTTTACAGTTTCGTAAACTACCAAATCGGTTAATTTACCTGCATCTTCAAACTGTTGCTGAATGGTACGTAAACCTCCTTTTGCTTGCGGAAATAATACAGTTTCTTCACCAACCGTTTTCGCAAATTTTTTCCCAACTACTTTTGTATCTGGAATAGAACCTACAAAAGCAGCATTTTTATTGTGTTTTTTCAATTCCTGTTCTGTTGATTTACCAATAACTCCAAATTTTATTTTTGGTTTTAGTTCCGCATTTTGTTCAAAAAAGTGACCAACAGCGCTAGAACTTGCAAAAAATATCCAGTCCGTTTGAGGAACATTTTGAATGGCTACTTTTTTCGTTTCGATGAACGATATTCCGTTTACCTTATAACCATTACCTTCCAACACATTCTTGAAAAATGAATCGTCTTTCAAGTCGCGCGTTATCAATACAGACGAAGGTTTAATGGCATTTAACTCTTGTACAATTTTTTCTGCAAAACCATTTTCCGAATACGATTCACGATAAATACGTTTAGGCATAGCATCCCACTTTTCAGCTTTTGATGTCCATACTTTAAATTTATTTTCTTCTTTGATACAATATACGCCCAAAGGTAACTGACAGCCGCCATCCAGCAGGTTTAATACCTTACGTTCAATACCGATAATATCTTCTACTTTTTCTGAGTTTAATTTATTGATGTATTCAAACAACTCATGATCGTCTTCACGAATTTGCAAGCCCAACACGCCTTGTGCAGGAGCAGGAATAAATTCTTTAGGATCTAAACGTATTACTTTAAATTCCGATAAATCTATTTTTAAACGCTCCACACCAGCCATTGCAAGCATAATGGCATCATATTTTTTATCACGTAATTTTTGAATGCGCGTAGGCACATTACCACGCAAATCAGCAATTTTAATATCATTGCGAAATGCCAATAATTGTGATTTTCTGCGAGGCGAAGAAGTTCCAACAATTGCATTTTTTTTGAATGCAAGTTTTAAAGCAGTATCAACACAATCTTTACGAATCACCAACATATCAGCAGGGTCTTCACGTTCCGAAACAGCCGCAATTTTAAGTCCTGCCGGAGATGTAGTTGGCAAATCTTTTTGAGAATGAACAGCTAAGTCAATTTCTTTTTTCAAAAGCGCTTCTTCAATTTCTTTGGTAAAAAAACCTTTGCCTTCCAATTTTTCAAAACTTAAATTTTGGATTGCGTCGCCTTGCGTTACAATAATTTTTATTTCAGCGGTAAGTCCAAGCTTTTGAACTTTACGTAAAATGTGATTTGCTTGCCAAAGTGCTAAGTCGCTACCTCTTGATCCTATTATTATTTTTCTATCCATTATCTTAGTTCTATGTGTGACGGAACGCAGTCCCGATAGTTATCAGGATATGTTGTTGGTCAAAAATGATTTATTTATCAGTACGTCATTGCGAGGAGGTACGACGAAGCAATCTCAAATATAGGTTTATACTGCTTTAAATAAGATTGCTTCGCTACGCTCGCAATGACGTCAAGTATTAGCTATTTATTCAAAATAAAAGCCCTTTCGGGCTTCGTAACTATTTAACTTTTGTGCCTTCTATTAAAATGTCCTTCGCCATTTTCATTGGCACGCTGATGTACTTCTTTTCCATGTAAGCAAGTATTTTATCCAATACTTCTTTTGATTCAGCATCTAAACCATTCAATTCCTTTGCAAATACCTGATTAGCAGTTTCTCTAATCTCCTTTACTTTATTAGGTACTTCGCTCATTGCCAATACTACTTTGCGTGCTTTTAATTCTTGTTTAAATTCATCAATGTTTTTTTCAATGATGGAATGGCATGCTTGCATTTCCTTTTCACGTGCTTTTAAATTTTCTTTTGCAACTTCCTGTAAATTGTTGATGGCAATTAAATTTACATCGTAGTTATTTAATATTTCTGCATCAAGGTCGTTAGGTATAGCAAGGTCTATCACTACTTTTTTAGATTTATCATCGCCAACCAAACTTTTATAAATGGCAGGAGTGATAATGCTTTCGGCAGAACCAGTACAGGTTACAATAATATCAAAACCACCTTTATAATTGTTTAAGTCAGATAAAGGATAAGCTTTTCCATTCAGCTCCACAGCCAGCTTTTGGGCATTAGCAAGGGTGCGGTTAAATATAGTAAAATTGGCAAATTTATGTTTGTTCAAATACTTAGCCATAGTGGTATTGGTAATACCCGAACCAATGATAAGGAAGCGTGCATCCTGCTTCACATTTAAAGCGCGAAGCTTGCGGTATGCAAGTGATACAACCGAAACAGGATTATTTGCAATACCTGTATGTGTGTATACTTCCTTTGCAGTTTCAATTGTTTTTTTTATAGCTAGGCGAATTATATCACCAGTAAGACCAAGTTCATTGCACTTTTCGTAAGAGTTACGCACTTGGGTAATAATTTCGCGTTCACCAACAACTAATGAATCAATAGACGAAGCAACACTGAACAAATGCTGCAAAGCGGCATCGCCTTCAAATAATTGAGCATCGTTAATAGCCCAATTTATTTCGGAATCTGTCCAGTTGGTATTAAAAGCGGTAAAGAATTTTTTAAGGAATGTATTGTTTAATTTATCGTCGTTCGAAATCATAAACTCAACACGGTTGCAGGTAGAAAGATATAATAACTCATCAACACCAGTAGTTTTTTTTAAAAACTCCAAACATTGCTTTAGTTCACTTTCCTCAATATGTAATTTACCGATGTCGTTCACATCCGTATTTTTATGAGTAAATGCTATGATTTTAATTTTGTTCACCTGTCGGCTTTTTAACTTTTAGCAAAGTTCTCACATAATAGAGGGTTAATTGTCATAGAATTGTCGGTTATCTTATTTAGAGTTATTCTAAATAATATTTATTGCATAACTAATTAATTATCAAAGTTTTAGTTTTATCTATATGATAATAATCACTGTTTTAGTATAGAGCAAGCAATGCTCGGTTTGATTGCATTACGCATTGGGGCACCGATTAAATGTTAAAAAGTAGTAAAATCACTAAAAAATCGTCTCAATTCCGAAAAAAATAAAAAATACACGATAAACACCCCATTTCAATAGTTTTCAACAATTTATTTGTGAATTAGTTTGTTGAAGAGAAAAAATCTATTTATCTTCGCATCCCAATTTACAAAAAATTACGGGTAAAAAGAATATAAATTAATACTAAAATACAGTGGAAGCATTAAGTTACAAAACAGTTTCAGCAAGTAAAGAAACGGTAAACAAAGGATGGGTTTTAATAGATGCGGAAGACGAAATATTAGGTCGTTTGAGCTCTCAAGTTGCCTTTATCTTAAGAGGAAAAGATAAAACAAACTTCACACCTCACGTGGATACTGGTGATAATGTTATCATTATCAATGCAGAAAAAATAAAATTAACAGGCAACAAAGTTGCGGAAAAAGAATACGTTCGTCATACAGGTTATCCGGGCGGACAACGTTTTGCCACTCCAAAACAATTGTTAATCACCAAACCAACAGAAATTGTTAGAATGGCTGTTAGCGGTATGTTACCTAAAAATAAATTAGGCGATGCGTTAAGACGCAATGTTTATATTTATGCAGGTGCTGAACATCCTCACGCAGCACAACAACCTAAAGTAATCAAATTAAATACAACTAAATAAAAACAATGGAATTAGTAAATACTCTTGGTAGAAGAAAAACCGCTGTAGCACGTGCTTACGTGCAAAAAGGAACTGGGAACATTGTAGTTAATCACAAAGACTACAAAGCCTATTTCACAACATCCACTTTACAATACAAAGTAAATCAAGCATTCTCTGTTACAAAAACATTGGGTGAATATGATGTTACTATTAATGTAAAAGGGGGCGGGGTAACAGGTCAGGCAGAAGCTGTTCGTTTAGCAATTGCCCGTGCTTTAGTAGAAATGGATGCAAATCACAAACCACTTTTAAAAGCTGATGGTTTAATGACGCGTAATCCTAAAATGGTTGAACGTAAAAAACCGGGTCAGAAAAAAGCTCGTAAACGTTTCCAATTCAGTAAACGTTAAACGTTTCCAAGTAATCCTGAGCGTAGTCGAAGGATAAAATAAAGTATTCATAAATCAAATAAAGACTCAATGTCATCAAGAACAAATTTTAATGAATTATTAGAGGCCGGATCTCACTTTGGTCACTTAAAAAGAAAATGGAATCCAGCAATGGCACCCTATATTTTCACCGAAAAAAACGGTATCCATATCATCGACTTAAACAAAACTGTAGTTAAAGTGAACGAAGCTGCTGAAGCTTTGAAACAAATTGCAAAATCAGGTAAAAAAATATTATTTGTTGCTACTAAAAAACAAGCAAAAGATATTGTTTCCGATAAAGTAAAATCGTTGGGTATGCCTTATGTTACTGAGCGTTGGCCAGGTGGTATGCTTACCAACTTTGCAACTAT
>CANFLQ010000034.1 GCA_947447995.1 Bacteroidota bacterium
GTCCAACCGATCCTGTCCGTTAACAATTGCTTGGATTTTATTTGAGGATTAATATCTTTCAAATTATAGCCCCATCCATTACTCCAATTTAACAGGGTGTCACTTATGTGGGCATCCACATTTTTTATGGCGCCGTTTGAACATGAATCACAATTACTTACATAGTATGAAACGCAATACAAGGAATCTTTTTTTAATATAGATAAAAAACTCCCTGTAAGATAACTTCTCTGACTTGGATTATTATAATTATAATAATAAACTAATACCTCCGCGTAGCCATTGCCAGTATGAGCTAATTGGTATCCACACATATTTTGAGGAACACCAACTACACCATATAGTGATGAAGGCGCGCATGAATTGTAATAGGAAACACCAGCATTTTGCGATGAAAATCCCCAATCAACTAAAGATGTATCAAAATGATTTCCAATTGGGCAGTGTAAATAATTTTCGAAGGAGGGATTTTTTACTAAATTTTGTGCGTATAATTTATTATTACCTGCTTTTATAATAAAGGAGATTATAAATAATAAATAAAATTTAAAAATCCAATTTCGCATTCTATACAAAAGAAAAATCCTATTGTTACAAATGCTGCAACAATAGGATTTTATAATTTTAATTTTTAATAATTGTTCCGGTACGGTTTACTGTACCTGATTTTATGTGATAGGTATAAACACCTAGTGATAATGTTGAAATATCAAAAACTTTTTTAAAACTACCTTGATTTACTTTTGTTGATGACATTGATAATACCTGATTACCTAACACATCAATAATTGTTATGGTATAATAATCGTCAATGGCGGCATTAATTTCAATGGTTAAATTATCAGTCGCTGGATTGGGATATACCGCAACATCCGGAGCTACATTTCCACTTTCAAAAATAGCAGGAGTAGTTTCTACTAAAGATTTAGTTCGGGATGCACCCTTTAAGTAGCTATAGTTAGTACTAAAACTACATGAATTACCAACAGTTACAGTTAATTTAAAATATTTATTGTATGAAAATAAACCATTTGTATAACTAAAATAACCTTCCCAGCCTGCGTAACCAACATTGCACGCATCAAAGCCTGTATCGGTACCACATACAGTTTGATTGATACAATAATTATTCAAATTTTCGTACGTTAATGTACTCACACCGCTTACAGGTGTGGTACGGTTGTAAATATTTTTAACCAATGTACCTGTACTAGTTACCTCATCCACTACTACCGTTATATACGTAATGGTTCCAGTGCTGTTATTAACACGGTAACCAATAGAGGCGGCACCAACATTAACAGCAGTAGCTATATTGTTTTGCGCAGGTTTATATATTTGAGGAGTAACATAATCATATATTTCCAAAACCAGTACCGGAGGCACTGGCACATACATATTAATATCGTGGGTATAGGTAGTTATATTACCGCAAGCATCTTGCACACTATAGGTAACTCTTACATATCCGGCAGTTGAGTTACTCAAATTTTTACCAGCAGCATCGGATAGTGTACGCAAGTCTAAGTTTGTAGCTGGCGCTCCGGTAGTCCAAGCACCGTGATAGTTAATTTTGCCTGTTGCTGTTGTAAGTACACAACCGCCCAATGCTTGTATATCAAACTTATATTTTGTTGGTGTGCCACCTGTATATGTTGGTATAAAAGTAATGGCAGCATTTTGACAATAATTGCTTAAACCACCTGCACTACAAGTACCTGTTTGTAAATTACCGTTTAATTTAAAATTACTTATTTTGAGGGCAGGTATTCCATTAAAATCGTTGTAATTTTCACCATCAATTTGATTGGGCATAGTAAATACAACAACTCCTGTGTTACCCATTGTAAAACGAGAATCTACAGCACTTGAACCCGTACCTGTACTAATGGATGTAATTGCATTGGTGGCTACATCAATACCTACCAAACTGGAGCTTGCTACGGTACCATCGGTATTATATACAGGTGATATACCATATATTTTATTGTTTTTACCATACTCTAAATACGTATTGGTTAAATCAAAAGTAGGTGTTGCCACTGCGGATATGGCTTGAGTAAGTGTTGAAATTTGTTTTACACCTGCCGTACACGACACGTATAATTTTGGGTTAGCTGTTAGTGAATTATCAAACTCAATGCCTTTTGCTCCAGCTAATGAATAGTTTTGAAGAGAATTTTGTGCATAGCCGCCATCAGAGGAATTAAGTCCAATTGTATATACACTACCGTTGATAGACGACCACGCCAACATATTAGAAGCCCAAGAAAGTTCCGCTTCGTACCCTTCAAAGTCTCCATTCCCTTGTAAACCTGCATTTGTGCTAGAAATAACAGTAACCGGAACTCCTATTCCGGATGCAGAGATTTCGTATTTTATTACTCCGCCTCCCACTACATACAAAAAACGTTTTGCAGTAGAACCGCTACCTGTGTACACTTTTGAAACAGCAAAAGCGCTGTTGTCGGACCCTCCGCCACCAATGGGAAATGCTTGTTTTTGATTTGGAACAGAGCAATCGGTAGTAAATGTTCCGTTGTAAGTTATAACAGGAATAGCTCCCGAACAATTTACTTTTATGTATAGCATTACGCAATTACCTACAGGATTATCCATTGCATAAATAACATAATACTGCTTGCAAGTACCTGGTATTGGTACAATTGCTATTTCAGACATTAAAATTGACTTTCTTTCGCCGCAGGCAAAGCCACCATAGGTTGGTAAAAAATCAATAAACGTATGAGTTGAACTATATATGTTACGATCTACAACGTAAAATAAAAGATTGCCGGCATTATCATAAGCTTCATTGGCAACAGAGTATGGCCCGCTAGAGAGGGTTGTTGCAGTTGGTGTTGCGGTTGTCATGTTAAATTTTTTGGTGGCATTATCCAGTTATTCATTTGTGCAAACACTGTATTTAGTGTTGCAAATAAGAACAACGCCATTAGGTATCGTTTATTGTTTTTCATTTTAAAAAGTTTTTAAGGGTTAAAATTCTGAGAATTAATTTTTCGGGGCAATGGTAGTACAATAAAACTTAAAACCTAGTGACCGAAATCACTATGTTCAATATTTATTATTTAGGCAACAATTCACAAAACCAAAAACCTTTGGTAATGCTATTTCCAACACAAACATCATCATTGCTTATTTTAATTTCCAAAGGGCGATATACTTTTTCTGCGATCTTAAATTTTATAGCTTTTTTAAATATGGGGCCGTCGTAACAAAAAGTGTGAAACTCACCGTTTTCACCACAAGGATCTACATTTATAGGCAGGTGTTTTATAAATTCTTTTGTAATCTCTACCCCTACTTTATCTTCGCCCAAGTAACCATCGTTTGTACAACAGGTAATTGTTTTAAACCCAAGTTCTAAAAATTCAGCAATTAATTTTTGAGTATCTTTTTTCCATAACGGAAATTCGGCAGACAAGCCTACTTTTAATAAATTATTTTCGCGATAAGCCCGAAGATTTTCCAAAAAAATATCCCCAAAAATAATTTTTGTTACTCCTTGTGCTTTGTATTGCAAAAGTAAGGCTTCCATTGTTTTTTCGTATTCGGAGTTTGTGCCTTCACTTACATACATTTTAATTAAAGGCAAGCCAATTTCAACAGCTTGTAAATCCAACAACTCTTCACGAACACCGTGCATGGAAATACGTTTAAACTGTGCATTAAGTGTGGTAAGTAAAGCAACAATTTCATACTTATTTTGCTGTAATACCTTGTATAAAGCAAGAGCGGAATCTTTACCTCCGCTCCAGCAAAATATTGCTTTTGGTTTAGTACTACTAATCATTTATTTTAGTTGGTTTTTTATTTTCATCCAAGGCAACAAATGTAAAATCGCCAGCGATAGCTTTTTCGCGGGTTTCGGAATACATTTGTTCTACATAAATTTCTACATTTACTTTTAAACTTGTATTGCCAATGTAAGTTACTTTGGCAATTAACTCGATAAATGTACCTGCGGGAATGGATTTTTTAAAATCAATTTTATCGCTAGAAACGGTTACCATGCGTTTACGTGTAAAACGTGTTGCGGCTATAAAAGCTACTTCGTCCATCATGTGCATGGCAGTACCTCCAAATAATGTATCGTAATGATTGGTGGTGTTTGGAAACACGGCTTTAAAAATATGTGTTTCTGAATTTTTAATACGTTCGTCTAATGTCATATTTTTATTTTTAAAAAATTTTAATGCTACTAATTAATTTGTTTGCAAACCGAGTTGAGGAAATTTTTGCTGACTCCACTCAAATGCAGCAAACAGTAGTGCCGAATAAAATATATTGCCCATCAATGTTCCATTAAAAAATGGAATGCCCGCAGCATAACAATTTAATAATCCATTAAAATTTTGTGCATACAATGGGTTGCCTGGCCAACAACTAAAATTGGAAATAAGAAAAAATAAAATGGATGCAGCCGTTGCTGATAAAAAAATGGTGCTTATTTTTATTTTTTTTGAAATAAAAAACCCTATAATAACTGTTAATGCAATAGCACCATAAGTCCAATAAAAACCACTATGAAACCATGTAAAGCCATTGTAATACTTAGCATAGATGGTATTGTTTATTACCAAATCGGATAGCCAAATTGCAAAAAGCGGAATAAAAAATGAAAAAAAACGGTTGGCAAAGTATGCCCCACCAAATAATGCAATGGCTCCAATTGGAGCAAAATTGGGAGGATGCGGAATTAACCGGCTAAATACGGCTACTAATATCATAAGTACAATGGTAGCAAAACGAAGGTTTATTTTTTTCATTTGATAGTTTTTTTAGTTAATTAAAATAAAAATTATTGGGTGTTATTCCTGCTTTAAATGAGTTGATGAGTGTTCCGTTAGGCTGGTACCTATAAATAATACCACGTTGCACATAATCAATGGCATCGGATACGTATATTACTCCATCCTTTGGATCAACTCCTAAGCCATAAAAATTACGTGTTGCTTTTGAAATTAATGCCACGGGGTTTAATGCAATGTCAGTTATGTTTAATTGATGAACGCCATCCGATAAAAGATAATACAATACATCAGCATTGCCATTAATAGTTAATCGGGAAGGGCTATCCGCCGCATTTAAAAATGGCAAACTTAGCTCCACTTCATTGGTAATGGGATTAATCCGATGTAAACCAGGATACTTATTTGTAGCTTTATCACCTGAACAAAGCACCCATAACTTACCATTTTTATCTTGTTTTATTGATGATGTACCATAACTAACGGCTATGCTATCATCAATAACATCGGTTGCGGTATTTACAACGTATACTTTGTTTCTTCTTATATTGGTTATAAAGGCTTTACCGTATACAAGTGTTAATTCCTCTGTCCAGCCAGTACAAGGTATATTGCCACTTATGGTATTGGTACTTAAATTAACTATGGTTATGGCGTTTGAATATAAATCGGTAACATACGCTTTGTTATTACTTACTGGCAAAAAATAACGTGGCGATGTAAACCCTGTTATGGTTGCTATTGTTATAAAATTTAAAGGATTAACAACTACCACTTTCCCTGAATTATTTACTACAAGATACGCTTTACCAGTTAACAAATACATGGATTGACACACATCACCTAAAGAAACATTGTTGGCAGGTTTAAATAAATCCTCTGCTACTATAGCATTTGCAATATCATAATAACTCACTTTGGAATTCCCAAATTGAAAATTACCTTCATCAGTAATATAAACTCCAGCACTGTTTCCTACAGTTACTTTAGGTTGAATAGTGTCTTCTGGCTTATCCTTACGGCAAGCAACAGTTAGTAAAATTGAAAGAAACAACAGCTGTTTAAAAATTATTTTCATTTGCTAATAATTATTTTTTGTACGGCAATTGCAGTAGTGTTTTCTACTTTTAAAAAATAAATGCCATTGTTCAAATTAAAATTTATAAGTGGTATAGTTTGTAATCCTTGCGATTGATTACTCTTTTGATCGGTATAAACAATTTCTCCGGCAATACTAATTATTGTAATATCAACATCTGAATTTTTATCTAAATAATATTGAATTATTGCTTTATCCTGCACAGGATTGGGGAATACACTTAATTTAATTACACTTGCGTTACAATCATTTATTGTGGTTGCTGTTGCCTGATTAATAATGCCTACTGCGTCCAAATCAAAGCCGCTTGAAGCAAAATCTGTGGGCCAGGGATCGTTTATTTTATTATTATTTTTATCATACGTTGCATATATGTTTTGAATACTTCCAACAACGTCAACAATTTTTACATGTGTAATATTATTTACGTCCAATCCGCTTTTTCCCGCTAATTCCTGCAAATCGAATGGTGTACCATATAATGCTCGATATTTACCAGCAAGATTATTAATTTGTGTAGCATCTATTACCGCATCGTTGCCAAGTTGTTTTGTTATTGGGATATTTGAAGTTGCTTGAAAACGAAAAAACTGAATACCATCGGAGCTCACTTCTACAAACGCTAACTCTAAAAAGGTATCACTAAATCCATTTTCAAATACTGCAAAATCATTCCCAAGTATATTTTTTATAGGATTAGCAAACGTTACAATTGCAACGCCTCCATCGCCTAAGCTAACAACGCCATTGCTGCCCGCCATTCCCAAAGCCATTGTGCTATCGCCAACGGTAGCATATCCCAATATTGGATTAGCAACATTCTTATACCCTCTTTTAATGCTACATCCGGTAGCCCATCCGCTAAAGGCTGCACTATCGGCATTAATAGCAGTAGTGCCAATTTGCCCCACTGGGGGGGCAAATTGAGCAAAACATCTAAAGCCTATTAAGTGTATTAAAATAAACAGACTATAATATTTCATTATTTTATAATTAATTTTTTATTAATAAATGTATTATCCCCTGTTATGGTAACAAAATAAATTCCGCTTGAAAAGGCATTCAAATCAATTGAAATTAAGTTTGATGTTGTTGATTTTTGTGAATAAATAACCTTGCCTGTAATATCCGTAATATTTAAAAATACATTTTTATCTATTAATTTAGATATATCAATGTTTACAATATCCGTTGCTGGATTAGGGTAAATGGAATAAAAAGAATTATCCGAATTTATTTCCGGAACAGATACTGTTCCTGCGGCCGTGGTAAAATTATCCATACAAAAAAAAGCGGGAGTATTCATTCCGTATTTTCCAACATCGCTTGAAGACAGCTTAAATAATAAACTATCTACATTGCCAAGCGAAGTAAGATCTACCCATTGCCATGTAGTAACAATATAATCTTGTGCGTTGTTTGTGAAACGATAATCGGCAAGATAAAAATCTACGCTATCGTTTGTTTTAACTCCTGCCAACCATTTATAAACAGTTAGTTTAAACCAATCCTTATCATTTGTTGAAGTACCTCCAAATTTTTTACCATACGCATCTCCATTTTTCATACTGATAGCAGCATACGTACTATTGGTTACATAAAATCCGCTAACAACTTTTCCGGCAGCTGTTGGGTTTAAAATAATTTTAGCATTTTGCTGACCTACAAGGTAATTTGCTGAACCTTTATATCCAACTGCTGTGCGTGCACTGTACATATTTGAATAGCCTGCTGTGGTACTGTCTTTTTTATTGCTATACGCCCATCCAGCTGACCAAATTCCGCTATAAGCTGTGTCATACTTATTTTGAAAAATGGCATTGCCATTACTAAATGTTGTACCAAATGGCTTACTGGAACCATTCCAATAACTGTTGGGTGAAAGCGTTAATGTTTCAACAGTTGAAATAGTTTGTGCATTCAACGATACGTTGCTTTGAACCGTTAATAATCCGGCAACGGTAAATAACTTTAGTAATTTTGTTTTCATAATTTTAAATTGTTAATTATTATTTGGTTGGTTAAATTGAATTGAAAGTCCTGCTTGATAATTCCTCAATGGCATTGCGCGATTTAGCAATACTTGGTATTGCGTATTAAATATATTATGTGCCTGTACAAATAAATGTATTGCGTATTTATTAAATGTAATTTTATAAGATGCGTAAATACTTGTTAGCCTATAAGGCTTTAAAAACTCCGAATTATCGGTTGCTGTATAGCGATAACCTGTATATTTTTGGTTACAAGTAAGTATCATATTTTTATACTCAAATGATATTTTTCCGGTACCACTGTACATTGGCACATAAATTAATTGTTTATTAACCGAACCATCGTTTTCGGTTGTCGATTTTTCACTTGTAGATACCACATAATTGGTAAGTGCGGCTAATTTAATTTTTATGTTATGTATTTTAATTTTTAATTCGCTACGTGTTTCCATTCCTCTACTCCATACTTTCATAATATTTTGTGGTGTCCAATAATTTTGTCCGGGCAACCAAATAATCCAATTATCCATATTTCTATTAAATACAGTTGGTTCAAATTCAAAATTTATTTTAAACTTGGATGAATTTAATTTAAGCAGCAACCCCATTTCTTCGCTGTATCCACTTTCGGGAAGCAAATTAATATTACCCCCGGGATTCCAATACATATCGTTTAACGTTGGTACACGATATACTTTAGATCCATTAACTTTTGCAGATAACCATTTTAAAAATAGATACTCCGATCCTGCAGAGAATGTAAATGGCGTTAACGTATTGCCTATTATTTGTTGACGAGCAGATAATGTTGTTAGGAATTTATTATTAGTTGAATTAAATTTGTATGAAGCAAATAAAGCCAATCTGTTTTGCCTTGTTTTGCCTTGATATCCAGCTGATTTAGCCTGAGTGTATGTATTATTAATACCTACATTAAAAAAATGATTTTTGTTTGCATTTATTTTAGCTTCTGTTTCAGCAATAATTGTTTGAGCGCTATTTAATGCTTGGTAATCATACGCATCATTTGAATAATTTAGATTTTCGTTAAAGTAAGCAACACGGACAAAATAATTAATTTGCTCTACAATCTTTTGCCATTCCGAAGTTATCCGACACGTTTTATCTTTTTGATTTGAGGTATTAACAATTTGAAGCATTGTTGGTGGAATGTTTCGATTGTTATATTGATACCAAAAACGAACATTTATTTTTTGACTTTGGTTGATGCGAAAATAATTTTCTACAAGCAATCCATTTTGTTTTAGTTGGGCATTGCTTTGATTTACTTTAGGAGATAAAGGGAGCTGAATATTATAATACTCAAAATTATTTTTAGCTGATGTATTTACTAATTTAATGGATGTAACCCATCGCGGTTTGCTTATTTCTATTTGAAAATTTTGTCCGTAATTTTCAAAACTCCCCAATAAACCTCCAGCCAAAACTGTTATTCCTTTATTAAATTGCACATCGTTATTCAAATGAATTGTTCCCCCAACTGCGCCACTGCCCCATAAAGCACCCGCACCGCCATATTGAATGCTAATATTGTTTATAAAACTGTTTGGTACAAGTGACAAATCCAACTGCCCATTCATGGGGCTATTCAAATTAAAACCGTTCCATAAAATGGCCGTATGGCTTGCGCTGCCTCCTCTAAAAGATGTTGTTGCTAAACTACCCAAACCATACGATTTAATAAATAATGAGCTTTCATTATCTAAAATAGTAGCCAGATTGGTTGAATTATATTGACGAAGCGAAGCGCTATCAATTACTTGAATTTTTGAACCAACAGAAAAATTTGAAAGACGGGAAGAAAATACTTCAATTGCAGGCAAATGCTTAATAGAATCCACAGGCAATTGTGCCTGACAAAAAGAAGCACGCACGCACAAACAAACAAATAAACTAATTTTAAACAAATTCATCTTTATTACAAACGATTAACCGTTCCCTAAAACAGGAAGGGTACAATCATTGGCAACAAACGGTAAAATTGTAAGGATAGAAAAAGTGTAAACAATTCATCTATTCTTCGCCTTTTCTCCGAAAGCTACAAATGTATTGCAAATGGCAGGTCTTCTGACTCGTTCTGTTTTTAACGCCTTCCCGTTCTCAAAAAAAGATCAGTGGCAATGAATGTTAAAAACTAAATAAGAACTTACAGCATCGGGAAATGTTTAGGATTTACACCTAATTCCCTTTTAATCCTTCGCAATGAAGGAACCAAAAGCGGTACAAATGTAAACAATTATTTTAAATACAGCTTTTACACTTTACCTTTGCAAAAATTAAAGCACATGTTACAAAACAATAATTTCCTTTACATTGCCTATAACAAGCCTGTTGGCGTGATTTGCACTACCGAAAAAATTGAAGGTAATATCATTGATGCAATTGGACATGCCGAAAAAATTTTGCCTGTTGGCAGATTGGATAAAGAGTCGGAAGGTTTGATATTACTAACCAACGATGGAAGTATCATCAACAAAATTATCCATCCTGATTTTGAACATGAAAAAGAATACGTTGTAACTCTTAACTTACCACTACGCAATCAATTTTTAAAACACATGACTACTGGCGTTAATATTGGAGATGCAATAACAAAAGCTTGCACCATAAAAGCCGAGCCAAATACAAAAAGAGTGTTCCGAATTATTTTAAAACAAGGACTTAACAGGCAAATACGTCGTATGTGCAATGCCTTGGATTATCAGGTAATAACATTACAAAGGGTAAGAATTATGCACATTAAACTTGGAAAATTAAAAACAGGAGAGTGGCGAATTTTAACAGAAGAGGAACTAAACGAGTTATTCAAAGATATTAGTGTATAAAACTAAAGATACGTTTTCAACCATTCAACGGCATCCTCTTCATTATTAAAAACCTTATAAGGTGACTTAGGTTTATTAACTATCAAATAAAAATTGGCAACCAATTTATAGGCAAGTGAGGTTGCCAAAACCGCGCTAGCAGAACCAGGATACAAACCTTCCATAATAATGGCATTATCTCTGGCTTCTTTGGTTATAGAAAAAAATTCATCGGCTGTAAAAAGAAAAGGTTTATGACCATTACCACAAATCTCATTATAAATATCATACATCCTACCCTGCAGTTCTACCGTTATCTCAACGTATTTCTTAAAATGAACATGTACTATTCCATCTTCCCTCAAACTAACTATTGCCTCTTCAATCTCCACCACCATAAGCCTTCAACGAAACATTTTAAATGTAAAAAAAATAATTTTACGTGCAATATTATGCCATTTTTAATAAAGTTCAAAATTTATTACTGAACAAGAGCATCAAATATTACTTTGAAATTTCAATTTTCACTTTTTTATTTTTGATTTTTTCATTTTTTATTAAATAAACAAGCGCCTCTGCTTTATTGATGTTTACCGCTGCGTACGAAGAATAATCCAATACTTCTATCAAGCCCAATTCTTCTTTTTGTAAATTGCCTTTTTGCAATAGCAATCCTACAATATCCACCTTATTTATTTTATCTTTTTTGCCTGAACCAATGTAAACCGTTACCCATTCCGACTTTTCGGGCAATGTGTTTTTATTTGGCAAGGTTTCAACTTCTGCGGATTCTTTAATGAACGATGGTTGTTTTTCCCCCTCCGATAGTATCAGATACGATGTACCCTTTGCATTCATACGTGCTGTACGTCCGTTTCGGTGAATAAAACTGTCTTCAGTAAATGGTAATTGATAATGGATTACAAATTCAATTTCAGGAATATCCAATCCGCGTGAAGCAAGATCTGTAGTAATTAAAATTTTATGACTTCCGTTCCTGAACTTTATCAATGCGCGTTCTCTGTCTTCTTGCTCCATTCCTCCATGAAAAACACCATGAGCTAAACCTTTATTCCAAAGTAATTCGCTTATCCTGTCAACCGATTCCCTGTGATTACAAAATACTAAAGTTGCTTTGTTACCCAATTTACAGATTAATGAATACAGCGTATTCAGTTTGTCTTTGTCAGGAGAATTAACCGACTTTAATTTTAATCCTTGAAGTTTAGTGGGCGTATTACTTAAATAATTAAGTTGAATAGGCTCTTTTACACCTGTAAAATCAGGTATTACATCCATTTGCGTAGCGGAAGTTAAAATACGTTTATCCAATTTTTTTAAAAATTGAATGATGTACGACATATCTTCCTGAAAGCCAAATTCCAATGATTTATCAAATTCATCTAGCACCAAAGTAGTTACAGTATTTGTATCAAAACTTTTATTTCGGATGTGAAATGCTATTCTGCCGGGTGTTCCAACAAGAATAGCAGGGGGATGTTCCAGATTATTTTTTTCAGTTTTAGTTGAATGTCCGCCATAACAAACATTCACTTTAAAACCTGTACTCATGGATTTGAATACCTGTTCAATTTGTATGGCTAATTCACGAGAAGGCACTAATATCAATGCTTGCACACCTTTTTTACTACTATCTAAATTTGTTAGAACAGGTAATAAAAACCCCAATGTTTTTCCCGAACCTGTTGGAGATAGCAGAATTACATCATTCGGCTTATTAGCAGCTTCAATGGCAGCTAACTGCATTGGATTCAAGGATGTAATCTTTAAATTTTTCAGTACTTTTTGTATCATTTTATTTTTTTGAAATACAAAGGTACGAACAAATTTACCACTAAGACGCGGAGTTCACAGAGGAACACTAAGAAAAACTTAATGAATCTAAGTGTCCTAAGAGCCTAAGTGGTAATTTAAGAATGCTTATATTTGTATCTAAACATTTCAATTGAACAATAATGCTTACCAATAACGATATACTTAAAAAACTACGCGTAGCTCTTGAACTTAGAGATGAAGATATAGTAAAGATTCTTAAACTAGTTGATTTTGACATCACCAAAAGTGAAGTAAATGCACTTTATCGCAATCCCGAACATGAAAATTACAAGGAGTGTGGCGATCAATTATTACGTAATTTTCTGAACGGATTAATTATTTTTAAGCGAGGCCCAATGCCCGAAAAGAAAACCAATACTGCATCCAATAATCCATCCCATAAAGCATAAGTTGTGACAACCATAGTAGAACAAGCGGTTTACGCATCAAAATTCATAAACCAAACAAACAAAAATGTTTTTTTAACCGGAAAAGCCGGTACCGGAAAAACTACATTTTTACGTCAAATAGTAAACAATACTTACAAAAAATGTTTGATAGTAGCCCCTACGGGTATAGCTGCTATTAATGCCGGAGGCGTTACTATCCATTCGCTTTTTCAATTACCCTTTGGCAGCTTTATTCCCGAAAAGCAATCGCCGCAAAGCTTTGAAGGCGGTGTGAAAATAAATGACCCGTTTTCAGTTATTAAAAATCTTCAGATGTATGATAGCAAACGTAAACTATTGCGCGAAATGGAACTGCTCATTATTGATGAAGTAAGTATGTTACGTGCCGATTTGCTAGATGCCATTGATTGGGTTTTGCGACATGTAAGAAGGCGAAACAACCTGCCTTTTGGCGGCGTTCAGGTTTTATTTATTGGTGATTTGTTACAACTTCCACCAGTAGTAAAAAATGAAGAATGGGCTTTACTCAAACCTTTTTATAATAGTATTTATTTTTTTGATGCACGTGTACTTCAACAAAACAAACCTGTATATATTGAACTGGATAAAATATACCGCCAAACTGATCAACGTTTTGTAGACTTATTAAACCATTTGCGTAACAATGAAATTAATGCGGATGATACCGCATTACTAAACACGTATTACAAACCTGATTTTAAACCCAGCGCTACCGATAATTACATCACACTTACCACACATAATTACAAAGCAGCGGAAATAAACAAAAATTTCCTTAGCAGATTATCTGGTCAATCGTATTTTTTTGATGCCAGCATTGACGGTGATTTTAATGAATATGCGTATCCTATCGAAAAAAGACTGGAACTTAAAACAGGTGCGCAAGTAATGTTTGTTAAAAACGACAGCAGCGGCGCACAGCGTTTTTTTAATGGTAAAATTGGTATTGTAACTAACATCAACAACAAGGAAATTGAAGTGAAATTTAGCGACTCAGCAACACCAATTAAAGTGGAATTGTATGTTTGGCAAAATGTAAAATACAAGCTGAATGAAAGCACGAATGAAATAGACGAAAATGTTACAGGCACGTTCACGCAATTCCCCATTAAATTGGCTTGGGCAATTACTGTACATAAAAGCCAGGGCTTAACATTTGACAAAGCCATTATTGATGTTAGCGACGCTTTTGCTGCCGGACAAGTATATGTTGCTCTTTCCCGTTTAAGAAGCTTAGATGGCTTGATACTAACATCACGCATCAATTTTCACAACATCAATCAGGATGAAAAAATAAATACGTATTCTAAAACCGAATCGGAACAACAAAACCTGAATGAGTTACTAAGTAATGAAACCTATCAATTTTTAAAAGATTATTCTGTAAAATGTTTTCAGTTTGATACACTCATCAAAAGCATTGAAGAACATACCGACAGTTATGTTAAAGATGAAAAAAAATCAACAAAACAACGTCATCACGAATGGGCAAAAGAAATTGAAAAAGAAATAAAAGCTATACACCCCCACGCCGATGCATTCAAACGCCAATTAGTTTCCATTATTGATAAAAAAGAAGATGGTCATTTAGAGTTTTTACAAAAACGATTAGCTGCTGCCGCGGCTTACTTTTCGCCTATATTTAAAGGCATCTCCAACAAAATTTTTAGACATATTGAAATTGTAAAACCGGAGAAAAAAATAAAAAATTACCTGAACGAATTACTTGCTTTGGAAGTAGCAATTAACGAACAAATAAAGCTGGTGAACAAAGCAACCTTATTGATACAGTCGACGATTACCAATACCGAAATTACAAAAGCAGAGGTTGCTAAAATTTGTTTCGACGCTCACCGCCAAGAACAACTAAACAGTATATTTTCTAGCCCTGTTAAAGAAAGTACCGAAGAAAAAGTTTACGAAAACATAAAAGAAAAAAAGAAAAAACCAGAAAAAAATCCATCTGAAAAAACGGTAAAAATTGATACCAAGTTGGAAACGTTTAAGTTATTTAAACAAGGTAAAGATATTGAAGCCATTGCAAAAATACGGGAAATGGCAAATACAACCATTGAAGGGCATTTAGCATATTACATCACCAAAGGCGAATTGGATGCCAAACAATTTGTTAGTCAGGCAAAAATGGACGACATCATAGCGGCATCTAAAAAATTAGATACTTTACAGTTAAGTCCAATCAAACAGGTATTGGGCGATGAATACAGCTATGGTGATATTAGAATGGCAATTGCAGCGCATTTAGCAAAGTAATTCCTACTTATTTTTAGGATCTTTTAAATACGTATTTACTCTCAAGGCCACGTTTTCACGAATATTCATATAAAACAAGTTATAATCTGCCAAATGGTAGTGAATTACATAACGCAAATACCCTGATTTATGAGGGTTATGCACCCAAAGTAAATTATCATGCACTTGAGCGTCAAATTTTTGCTTACGCACTTTATTCACAAAAAACTGTGTACTGCCTAAATTCTTTTCTTTACCTGCGTATACCGTATCGGTAGTCCATGTAAGCGGATTGGTGCAAAATTTTGTTGGTTTAAATAAATGTTTCCCGGGAAATACATGCGTACGTTTAGCACCCCAACGTACCGTTTGCCAGGTCATCATACAACCTGTTTGTGATGCCGAATAGCAAGGTGAAACCAAAGTGTATGTATCATTATTAGCCCAACCAACTAAATAAGCAGCTACCAGTTTTTTGTATAATTCAGAATTTGTTTCAATGTATTCTTTAATTAATCGCTGAGTAATAAAACTACCCTGACTATGCGAAGCTATTATAAAAGGTCGGCCTTTATTATAATTTTTTAAATAATATTCAAACGCATTTTTAACATCTTCATAAGCAAACTCAAATGGTAGTTTACCTTTTCCGCCTTCCTTACCTGTGAATGATATTAAAGATGCCTGACGGTATCGTGGTGCATATATTTTACACGAGCCATTAAATACACTTGCCTGCTGTTTAATAGTTAAATGATTTGTAAGTATGTTGGTAAGAGGGTCCCATAACAAAGCTCTTGTATGAAAAGGAGTTAACCAAAATGTAGTATTGTGAACAAAAAACACATCCACTTTTGCCGAATCCTGTTTATTTTTCAAATCCGCACCAAATGTATGAGGCACCTTATCTGCTTTATCTTTTTTTGTAGGCAAAGCAGCCCAGTTCTTTTTTGTAGAATAATCCGGTGCTTTATAGCTAGTTTTCCAATTTTCAGTAACAAAGCAAGACGAAAAAAACATTAAATTAATAAGTCCTACTACAATAAACAATCTCTTTAAACTCCCCATTATTATTTTTTTAAATAAATTAATTTAAACACTAAATTAGCACTAATAAGCCTATAAATGCTATGTTACAAAGATTAAATTTAATCGCATATCAATACAACAATTTACAACTTTCTACTAAAAATTATATATTTATTTAAGCATTAAATTAAACATGATTTTGAAAAATTAAAAAAAACACCAAACCTATTTTATTTTTATACGTATATTTATGAAACGAATAAACCTTAAAATTTATACTATGAAAAAAATAATATTATTAGCAAGTGGTTTAATGATTATGGTAGCAGCATGTAAAAAAAAGGAAGATGCAGCTCCTACAACAACAACTACTACAGTAACAACTACAACAACGACTCCAACTTCTTCTCTAGGGAAAACAACATTTAATTTAAGAATAAAACCAATACTTGCTGCAAAGTGCGCCACATCTGGCTGCCATACACCAGGAGGACAATCTCCAGACTTAACATCTTATACTGCAACAAAAGGAGACATTACTGGAATTTTAGGTCGTATGAATTTAAGTACCACATCTCCGTATTTTATGCCTCTGGGTGGTTCTAAGGTTCAAGCCGATATTGATTCGGTTACTAAATGGAAAACAGATGGCTTATTAGAGCTATAAGTTAACGATAAGATAAAACAACAAAGCCGCTTCAAAAATTTGAAGCGGCTTTGTTGTTTTAAAATTCCTTAAACTCGGGTGCAATTTATTTTATTAAATCTAGAATTTCTATTACTTTTTCTTTTAGCTCAGGCAGGTCATTTTCTATGATTTCCCATACTAAACCTGAATCTACACCAAAATATTCATGAACAAAAACATTTCTCATCCCAACAATTTGAGTCCATTCAATACCAGAAAATTTCGATTTAGTTTCTTCAGAAATATGATTACTGGCTTCGCCAATAATTTCCATTTGTTTAATGCATGCAAATCGCATCATGGAATTTTCTATAAAACCCGAAAAATCAATTCCAACGATATAGGTTTCAATCTCCTGAATAGCATCAAGAATATGTTGTAACCTGATTTTATCGCCCAAATTACTTCGCATATATCAATTGCTTTTCTTTATCTACTAAAGGTTTGATATATTTTGATAAACCGTTTGACGAAACCAGATCTACTTTTTTATTTAGCAATTTTTCAAGATCCAGTTTCATTTGAATAAATTGCAAGCCAATTCGTTGAGTATAATCCAAATCAACCAGAATATCAATATCACTTTGATTATCTGCTTCACCACGAACATAGGAACCGAATAAATAGGCTTTTAAAACAGGGCGTGTTTTAAAGTAGCTTTTTATTGTTTCTATTTTGGAGTTATCAATGGTCATAGTGCAAATGTACAAAATTTGGATGGAAATAAACAATACGGTTTTGAATGCAGAATTGCAAATACTGCTGAGTTTCGATCGGTTAAGCATTTACCGTTCAACGGCTTCCTTATTTTTTAAATCGTCTATCAAGCAAATTTATTTTACTATGAAAAAAACCATTTAATGTATTTCGAGCCATTGGTGTTGTCAGATGTAACTCATGAATCAACTGAATTTGTTCTTTGCGAAGTAGTTTTTTCCAAATATTTGGAGAAAAAAAAGTATTCTCGATATATGCAATTGCCAGCGAACTAATTGCTCTTTCGAATAGAAGAGGTTTTAAGTTTGCAAGCTGATCCATAAATTTTACCGATTTATCATGTTCTGGCAAACACGATAGCAATATTAATGTTTGCCCTGATTCCATTGGCTGAATTACAAAATTTACAAATTCATAAATTACATTCGGATCTCCAGACTTATTAAGCTTTAAATTGCTATAAGAATATTCTGGATTAAATGATGCGGACAATGCAATTGGTACCATATAGTCTAATGTATATGTCAATATTTCAAGTTCTTCAAATTTTTTATTTTTTAATATTTCGTTTAATCGATCTTTGACAAATTTACCATCTCTTAACCCTATTTCACTTCCTGTTACTAATTCCCCGGTAAGATTTTGATCTAAATCATGCTGATAAAAAGCATTAGATTTAAAGCCTTTTAGAGTTTCTTGTTTTGCGTGATAATCTTTTGCAAATGCCCTATAGGAAAGCGAAAAACAATGTTCATCAGTTTCTATATCAACATAATTATTTTCTATCGACTTGAATATTTCACTATCGTGATAGCCACAAAATCCAAAAAATGTAGATGCCGCTTTTTTTCCTAAAGGTTCAAATCCAATAGGATTGGCATTTTTATCATATTTAAGATGCAGAAATGAATACACGGAGAGATTACCATGTACTTCATCTTCGATTAAATTCAACACATGACTTCGCTGGATGCTATGAGCAGATATAATATGATTTGAACATGATTCGTTATCAAAATGAAAACATTCTTTAATCCTTGAGTCTTTGCCGAACTGACTTCACCTAAAGTAGTAAATCTATCCATTTTTTTACTACTAATTCATTTCACAGAAACAAAAAAGCCGTTCCAAATATGAAACGACTTTCCTTTTAAAGTGAAATATTAAAACTTCTTCAACACCGCTTTTACAATTTCCACACACTCCATTACCTGTTCTTCAGTAATAACCAATGGTGGTGCAAAACGTATAGTATCACCATGTGTAGGTTTTGCTAATAATCCTGCTTTCATTAGTTCAATACACACATCCCAGGCTGTTTTACCATTGCGTTCGGCAATTACCATGGCACAAAATAAACCTTTTCCTCTAACCGTTTTTACCAATTCGGGATTTGCGGCTTGTATTTTTTTAAATTCATTTAATAATATTTTACCTAAACGTTCTGAATTTTCTACCAACTTCTCTTCTTTTAACACCGTAAGTGCTGCAATGCCTACTTTACAGGCAATAGGGTTTCCTCCATAAGTAGAACCATGTTGCCCCGGCTTAATGCAAAGCATAATTTCATTAGAAGCCAATACCGCAGAAACAGGGTATGTTCCGCCGGAAAGCGCTTTCCCTAATATTAAAATATCAGCGTGAACTTCTTCGTGATCACATGCTAGCATTTTACCTGAACGCCCCAATCCTGATTGAATCTCATCGGCAATAAACAATACATTGTTTGCTTTACAGATGTTGAAACATTTTTTTAAATAGCCTTCATCGGGTACATACACACCCGCTTCGCCTTGTATAGGCTCCATTAAAAAAGCTGTTATATTTTTATCTTTTGCCAATAATTCCGCCAAAGCGTTAGCATCATTATAAGGAACAGAAATTATTCCCGGTGTAAACGGACCAAAATTTTTCTTTGCATCGTCATCATTACTTGCAGATACAATGGTAATGGTACGACCGTGAAAATTATTTTCGCAAACAACTATTTTTGCTTGGTTCTCAGCTATACCTTTTTTCTCATAGCCCCATTTACGAGCTAATTTCAAAGCTGTTTCTACACCTTCGGCACCTGTATTCATTGGTAACACTTTATCGTATCCAAAATAAGATGTGATAAATTGTTCGTATTCACCCAGCGAATCGTTATAAAATGCACGGGAAGTAAGTGTTAATTTTTTTGCTTGTTCTATTAAGGTATTTACTATTGTAGGATGGCAGTGACCTTGATTTACGGCACTATAAGCGGCTAAAAAATCGTAATACTTTTTACCATCTACATCCCACAGAAAAACGCCTTCGCCACGCTCCAATACTACCGGTAATGGGTGATAATTGTGCGCTCCGTATTTATCTTCCAACTCAATGGCTATTTTTGATGCAGATGTATTGGTCATAGTTGCTTCCATAATAAAATTATTAAGGCGCAAATTTATGAATTTAATCTAATTATTTAAAGAAATATAGAACACAGATTAGACGAATTCGGCGGATTAACATGGATAAAACAAAAATAAAAAATTTACGATAATTCGTCTGATTCGTCCAATCCGCGTTCTATTAACCAAATAACAAGAATTTGAGTTAAATTTGCAGCTTATGAGAAATAACAACAAAAAAACATTACCTATACTAGAGAATGTAACTGTAATGGATGCAAGTTCCGACGGGCAATCAGTAGCACGAACCGAAGAATATGTAATATTCATCAAAGGTGCCGTTCCCGGAGATATAGTAGATGTTCAAATAACACGTAAAAAAAGCAAGTACCGAGAAGGTAAAGCAATAGCAATTCATCAATATTCAGACAAAAGGGTAGAATCCGTTTGCAGTCATTTTGGTGTATGTGGAGGATGTAAATGGCAAAATATGGATTATACCTGGCAATTATTCTACAAACAAAAACAAGTGAATGATGCGCTTACACGCCTTATAAAGATTGAACTTCCAGAGATACAAAAAATTATCCCTTCAAAAAAAACATACAATTACCGTAATAAATTAGAGTTTACTTTTTCTAATAAAAAATGGTTAACCGAAGAACAGATAAAAGATAAATCGCTTGCCTTTGGCGAAGGAGAAGGTGAAATTTCCCGCAATGCATTGGGCTTTCACATTCCTGGTTCTTTTGATAAAATATTGGAAATAGACACTTGCTATTTGCAGGAAGAGCCGTCTAATGCCATTCGCAACGAAATAAAAAAATATGTAAGCGGAAATAGTTTAACTTTTTTCGATCTGAAAGAGCAAATTGGATTTCTTCGCAACATTATTATCCGCAGCACTTCTACCGGTGAATGGATGCTGATTGTATCTTTTCATTATGATGACAAAGAAGCAATTGCAAAACTGTTGAATCATATAGCAGGCAAATTCCCGCAGATAACATCTTTACAATACGTTATCAACACCAAACGTAACGATACCATTGGTGATTTAGATATTCAATTATTCAAAGGCAACGACAGTATTTATGAAAACATGGAAGGACTAAAATTTAAAATAGGTCCTAAAAGTTTTTATCAAACTAATTCGGATCAAGCGTATGAATTATATAAAATAACCCGCGATTTTGCTGCCATAAAAAGTAACGAAGTAGTATACGATTTATACACAGGAACTGGCACTATTGCCAACTTTATTGCACATCAGGCAAAAAAAGTAGTAGGTGTTGAATATGTTCCTGCGGCTATTGACGATGCTAAAATAAATTCACAAATCAACAACATTAGCAATACCGTTTTTTATGCAGGTGATATGAAAGATGTATTGAACAACGATTTTATAAATGCCAACGGTAAGCCGGATGTGATAATCACAGATCCGCCACGAGCTGGAATGCACGATGATGTTACCAATAAAATTTTGGAAATAGAACCCAATCGTATTGTGTATGTAAGCTGCAATCCGGCAACACAAGCCCGCGACCTGCAATTATTGGATGCCAAATACAAAGTTACAAAAGTGCAACCTGTTGATATGTTCCCGCAAACGCACCATGTGGAAAATGTTGTTTTACTGGAGTTAAAATGAATGGAACGCTGATGACGCTGATTGTTATGATAAAAAGGGATAAAAAAAAAATCTTAAAAAATCTTAAAGGTCTTCGTCACCTGCGTTCTATTTTCTTTTTTTTACTTATAAGCACATCCGCCCAAGCGCAGGAAACCATTATCAATGGTCGCGTTACAGAGCTTGGCAGCAACAGCGGGATACCTTTTGTAAACATTTATTTTAAAGGTAACCTAAAAGGTACTACTACCGATTTTGATGGAAATTTCAATCTCAGTACTTCCACTCCATCCGATTCTATTTACGTTTCAATGATTGGATATAAATCAAATGCCAAAGCGGTTCAAAAAAACAAAATACAAACTATCAATTTTCAATTAAGTCAGCAAGCACTTAATTTACGTACAGTTGAAATACTTCCAGGTGTAAACCCTGCTTTACGCATTATTAAAAACGCAATAAAAAATAAAGATAAATACAATAGAGATAATCTTCAATCGGTGCAATATATTAGTTACACCAAGCAGGAAACAGACGTTGATAACATTTCGGACAAAATGAGGGATTGGAAAATATTTCGCCCCATCACGAATATGTGGGACAGCATAGATCGCATTGCTGGAGATGGTCATGAAACAAGAATACCAGTTATAAGAAGCGAGGTTGTATCAGAAATTTATTCGTTTAAAGATGCTAAAAAAAAGCATGAAAATGTAAACGCTGTACTAATCAAATTTATTGGAATGAAGGACGGAAGCGCCGTTTCTCAACTTACCGGAACCGATTTTCAGAATTACAATTTTTGCAATAATAATGTTGCTATTTTAGGAAAAGATTTTTTGTCGCCCATAGCCGATGATGCGATGTTATTTTATAATTATTATTTGGCAGATAGTATGTTTATCGACAGTATAAAATGCTATCAGGTTGATGTACGTCCCAAAAATAAAAAAGATTTAGTATACACAGGAACATTATGGATAACCGATAGCAGCTTCGCTATTAAGCAACTGGACTTAGAAATCACTAAAGAGGTAAATTTTAATTTAGTGGACAGGGCGCGCATTCAGGAGCAATTAATACCTACCGAAGCCGGGCCGTGGGTTCCCTCGCAAATACGAGTAATGATAGATTATACTAATATCACTAAAAAACTGGTAAGCGTTGTTACCAATACATATAACAGCAACCGTTATTTTATAGTGAACAAACCCAAGGAAAAAGATTTTTATGATACCCGCATACAGTTTGCCGAAGATGCTATCACCAAGGATTCAAGCTACTGGATAAAGGAACGTCCCCAACAGCTCACTCCTATTGAGATACAATCGTATAAAATGATTGACACCATTCGGCAAATGCCAATTGTAAAAAAATCGGTTAATACCTTGTACTTTTTATTTTCGGGATATAAAGATATTGGGGCTATTGATGTTGGACATTATATGCAAGTATACGGTTACAACAAATATGAGGGAACACGACTGCGTTTGGGATTTAGAACCAATGCAAAGTTCAGCAAAAACTGGATTATAAGAGGTTATGGAGCTTATGGATTTCGTGATGAAAAATTCAAATACAATTTACAAGTAGAACGCATTTTAACACGCTACCCTTGGAGCAAAATGGGAGTTCAATACCGAAACGATATTGATCAAATAGGCTTTAATAACGACTTTTCACGCACTATGAATTTATCCCAATCGCCCAATTTTTTATATACCACGTTTTCTCAAATTGGAAATGTATACAAATTGGTACGCAAGGAAGAATATAGAATTTGGTATGAAAAAGATTTTAATGCAGGTTTCAATACCAAAATTACTTTCCAAAACATTAACACCACGCCATTGTTTCCTGTAGCTTTTGGCGATGCTTTCACTATATTTCAACAAAGCAAATACACCTTCACCGAAATTGCTTTTGATGCTCGCCTTTCTGCAAAGGAGCGATACGTACAAAACGGAACTGAACGCATCAGTTTGGGAAATAAAAAATCTCCCATCATCACACTCAATTATACGGTTGGTTTAAAACATGTGCTCAATGGCGATTTTAATTATCATAAAGTAAGCATATCTTTATCTCACCGAATCAGAATGGCAACGTTCGGTTATTCTCAAATTATGCTAAGGGCAGGGAAAGTATTTTCGGAAATACCTTTTACATCACTTGAAATACCACGTGGCAATCAAACATTTTTTTATACCAACAACGCATTCAACCAAATGAATTATTTTGAATTTGTGAGTGATCAGTATTTACAAGCATTTTGGCAACATCATTTTATGGGATTATTATTTAACCGCATTCCTATTATCAAAAAAATGAACTTACGCGAAGTGATTGGTATTAGTGCAGTTTACGGAACATTGAGCAATAAAAATAAAAGTTATAACAGTAAAAATGTTTTTACTGTTATAACAAATACTCCTTACGCTGAGGCCAGTTGCGGAATTGAAAATATTTTAGATATAATCAAAATTGATTTTATTTATCGTTTAACGTATGTTGACAGTAATTACAAAACCAACTACGCACTTAATAATCCTGGCAATACAATCAGTAATTGGGGAGTTAAAATAGGTTTGCAATTTTCATTTTAAATTTTAATTTCAAAACAGCCTAGTTCTCAATATGTGTAAGCTTTAATAAACGGTTATATTTTAAAAACTATTTAACATTAAAAACCATGGAAATAATCCCTTTTACCCCATTACAACAAGGCGTTAAACTAATTGGCATTGGCAAACATGGCAGCAAAAAACTACCTGACCAACTTATTGTTGAAATTAACAATGAACTCAAACAAGGTAAATCTCAACCTATATTGATAGGTGCTTTTGTTGGTGCATTGATGATGAAAGAGATAGAACCTTCTTATTTATTATTGGAGGAATATTTTGGTAAAGGCGGTTTAACAAACGCATCTATTTTATGGAATAATTTGTGTGCCGACGCTCCTACTAATCTTAAAAATATTGGCGTAAAATTAATTAACAAACAAACTCTTACTTTAGAAGAATCGTCTGAATTAGGAAATTTTTTGTTCTCTGACTTGCCCGGAGAATCCTTTCGCGGAATGGCTGTGAGTATTTTAAGGATAAGGTATGAATCTGACGAAGAATACAAAGGCTTATACAATGCCATTGAAAATTCAGCCATTCATACATTAAATCGTTTTAAAAATAAAACGGTAATACAATTAGCTGAGCCGTTTGATGGAGTAGAACATTCCTATTTAATAACCCCATTAATTGCTAATGCACTGCAAAATCAAAATTATGAAGTGATGGCTACTTGCGGCAACAATTCAGGACCAAAAACAACCTTGAATACGTGGGATTTATATAAAGGTTTAAATGTTCCATTTATTAAAGGAGATTCAGATTTAGGCAATTCCTTTCATCCATTTGGTTATGGTTTGGATCAACAAACATTTTACCCACAACTAGATAAATGGGTGAGTAAAAGAAGAATTATTATGAAACGACCTTTTTTATCTACCCTAGAAAAAGTGCTAAATCCCATAAAAGCGAATATTTTAATTACCTCTGTATTTCATATCCCTTATCTGGAAAAAATGGTAGAACTGGGTATAATGGCAGGCTTTGATGCTGTTATTGTTTTAAAACGTGGTTTAGAAGGTTCTTTAGCGCCATCTTTAACAAAAGCCACGGGTATTTTATGTGCTGTAAAAAAAGCAAATGGTTCAATACTATCCAAAAGTATTGATGCAAGTAGTGATGATTTTTTACAATATAAAACAGATACAGATGCCATTATTGACAACCTTTCTTTACAACAAAACATAGAATATATAAACCAATACATTGCTAAAGGTAAAACTGGAAATTTTGATTTTGATAACAGAGTAAAATGTGCATCGAAACTTTATAAACAGGGACTTCAATGGGTGCAACAAACCAAAAACACCTGATTTAACTAATAACTAATAACTATTAACTCATAACCGTCCTAAAGACGGAATTTAAAGTTCTTTGAAAATATTGATAGTAAAGCGTTTTGGTTAAAATTTGACTTCAAACGATTTCAATTTACTTAAGAGTAAATTGGTTGAATGAATACAGGCAAA
>CANFLQ010000035.1 GCA_947447995.1 Bacteroidota bacterium
CAATGTTTTTATATTGGTAATAGATCTTTACCACTTGTTGCAATTACCGCTTTTATTATGGGTTTGGTTATTACCATTCAATCTCGTCCAACTTTGGCAGAGTTTGGCGCTCAGGATTGGTTACCTAAAATGGTTTCAATATCCCTTACTCGAGAAATAGCTCCAATGATTACGGCTTTAATTTGTGCCGGAAAAATAGGTTCAGGGATTGGCGCCGAATTAGGCTCCATGAAAGTAACTGAACAGATTGATGCAATGGAAGTTTCTGGAACCAATCCATATAAGTACTTGGTAGTTACCAGGGTAATGGGAACAACATTAATGATTCCGGTATTATCCATTCTTGCCAATGCAATTTCTCTTTATGGTGGCTATCTTGGGACAAATATTCGAGGTGTAGTAAGTTGGGATCTTTATTGGAATCAAGTATTTGATACTCTTTCATATAGCGATTTTGTTCCTGCGTTTACTAAAACGTTTTTTTTCGGTTTTGCAATTGGTATAGTAGGTTGTTATAAAGGGTTTAATTCTAAAAAAGGAACAGAAGGTGTAGGGCAATCAGCCAATTCTGCGGTTGTTATTTCATCTTTAATTGTATTTATTTTAGACCTAATTGCGGTACAAATTATTGATATTTTAGGGTTGACGTAATGGCTACTATCGACACTCAATCCGTAGAATATACAAATGAAAGTAACATGATTAAGATTAGTAACTTAAATAAATCTTTTGGAGATAATCATGTGCTTCGTAATTTTAATTTTGCTTTAAAAAAAGGTGAAAATGTAGTTGTTCTAGGCAAATCAGGTTCAGGTAAATCTGTTTTAATAAAATGTATCATAGGTTTAATAAAACCAGATTCTGGAAGTATTAATGTGTTGGAGAATAACATTGCAGATTTATCCATCGATGAATTAGATAAAATTAGGATGGAAATTGGATTTTTATTTCAAAGTAATGCTTTGTATGACTCCATGACGGTTAGAGAAAATTTAGAATTTCCATTAAGACGACACGGAATAAAAAAATCAAAAGATGAAGTAAATAGTTTGGTGAAAGAAGCGCTTAACAATGTTGGTCTTCCGGAAACAGAGGAAATGATGCCTGCAGAGCTTTCGGGTGGAATGAAAAAGCGGATAGCGCTTGCGCGTACATTGATATTAAAACCAAAGATAATTTTGTACGATGAGCCAACAACCGGATTAGACCCTATAACGGCGAAAGAAATAAGTAATCTTATTGTTAGCATTCAGGAAAAGTATAAAACTTCTTCCATCATCATTTCTCATGATATGAGTTGCGTGAAAATTGTATCTAATAGAATAGTGATGCTTATTGATGGAACAAATTATAAGGAAGGAGATTATGATACATTAAAAAATTCGGAAGATAGCAGGATCAAAGCATTTTTTGAATAAAGGAGTTAATTTTGAGCATACTAATGAACCCCAAATAAAAATATATAGTAATAATATGGCAGAGGATATATCAAAAAATATTAGAGTAGGATTGTTTGTGACCATTGGTGGAGTTTTATTTATAATGGCAATGTACCTTATCGGAGCCAAACAAAATCTTTTCGGTTCTACATTTAAAATAAGTGCTAATTTTCACAATGTGAATGGATTAATGGTTGGAAACAATGTTAGATTTGGAGGAATTAATATTGGTACCATTAGGGATATTGAATTGGTAAACGATTCTACCATTACCGTAGTTATGATGATTGAAAAGAATACTCAAAAATTCATAAAAAAAAACACACTGGCTAGTGTTGGAACTGATGGTTTAATGGGAAACAAATTGGTTAACCTTAGTGTAGTTAACGAAAATTCAGCTATGATAGAAGAAGGGGATGTAATAAAAAGCCTTCACCCCATTGAAACAGATGAAATAATACGTACATTGGATAGAACCAATGAAGATGTGGCGGTAATTGTACAAAATCTTAAATTAATCACTCAAAAGGTAAATAGCCCTAATACTTTGTGGAGTATTTTAATGGATACTGTTATCGCCGAAAATGTTAAAAATGCAATAGTCAATATAAAAGTTACAACAAACCGCACAGCTATTATTACAGGTGATTTAAGTGAAATTGTAAAAAATGTAAAAGCAGGTAAAGGAACTGTTGGTGCCTTACTTACCGATACTACTATCATGAAAAAAATCAATCAAACGATTGTTAATATTAAGCTTATTTCCGATACTTTGGCTTATATATCAGGTGATTTTAGCTCTGTTTCTAAAAGAATTAAAAATGGAGAAGGAGCAATCGGAACTATTTTAATGGATACGTCCTTTGTTCATAATTTGAATAGGAGTATGTTGAATATTAAAAATGGTTCACAGGGTTTAGATGATAATATGCAGGCATTGAAACACAGTGTTTTTTTGAGACAATATTTTAAGAAAAAAGAAAAAGAAGCACAAAAAAATAAAAAATAATATTTTAATTAAATTATTGTATATCAATTTTTTAATTAGTTTATATAATTTAAAAGTTTAATAATAAAATAAACTACACCGAATGGATTTTAAGGACTATTATAAAATACTAGGCGTAGATAAAACTGCTAGTGCTGACGATATAAAAAAAGCGTATCGTAAACTAGCCGTTAAATATCATCCGGATAAAAATCAAGGAAATAAACAGGCCGAAGAAAAATTTAAAGAAGCGAATGAAGCGAATGAAATTTTGGGTAATCCTGAAAAGCGAAAAAAATATGATGAGTTAGGTGCGAATTGGAAACAATACGAAAACCAAGGAGGACAAGGATATAATCAAGGTCGCAATCAACAACAAGGCGGGCAACGTTATTATAGTTCTGGAAACGAAGGGTTTGAAGGATCAGAAAATTTCTCTGATTTTTTTGAATCTTATTTTGGTGGAAACTTTGGTTCGCAAGGGGGGCAAAGGGGTAGGCGTTCTCAATCCGGTTCGGATTATGAAGCTGAAGTGCAATTGTCGTTAGAGGAAGCCTATGCGGGTACATCCCGAATGATGGAAGTGAACGGTGAAAAACTTCAAATGAAATTTAAAGGAGTACAGGAGGGGCAAAAGCTTAGAATAAAAGGTAAGGGGGGGCAAGGCCTTAATGGTGGAACTAGGGGAGATATTTACGTAAATGTTCACATAGCGCCACACCCTCACTTTGAGAGAAAAGGGGATGATTTATATTGTGAAGCTCCCGTTGAGTTATATACAGCAATACTTGGCGGTAAATCACCAGTTAGAACCATGAAAGGCATTATTAAAATTGATATTGCCAAAGAAATGGATAATGGGAAAACTTTAAGATTAAAAGGAATGGGGATGCCTAAATTTGGAAAAGAAAATGAATTTGGTGATCTCTATGCTAAAGTTAAAATCATCATACCTAAAAAACTGACGGTTAAAGAAATAGAGTTGTTTGAACAATTATCTCAACTTAAGCTAAAAAATCAAGCTACGGATTAGTCTGCTAAGGCATATAAAATTTGAAACCAATTAATAATTAGTATCTAAAGGCTTTAAGGACTGACGCAAATCATACTATAATATGATTAGCGTCATATTTTCAGTCTAGTTATATTTTTAACTTTGTTTTGGGTTTGATTTTAAAAATTAAATAAATTATACCAAATGGAAAATGAACCAAAATCATCCGAATCATCTTCATCCAACGATAATATAAAAATACTAGGAGCACTTTTGTTAGGTGCCGCTGTAGGTGTAGGCTTGGGAATGTTGTTTGCTCCCGACAAAGGTTCGGAAACAAGAAAAAAAATAATAAAGACAGGAGAGGATTTGAAAGATGATTTTGCTGAGAAGTTAAATGATTTTGTGGAAGGCGTAAAAGATAAATTTGAAGAGGCAAAAA
Organism: Bacteroidota bacterium; assembly: GCA_947447995.1. Taxonomy (GTDB): domain Bacteria; phylum Bacteroidota; class Bacteroidia; order 2-12-FULL-35-15; family 2-12-FULL-35-15; genus 2-12-FULL-35-15. Next base: position 3,864 of record CANFLQ010000035.1, read on the forward strand.
CCAAAGCTTCTGACCTGAAAGATAAGGTATAAATAATATAATTAAATCAGAAGCTATGGAGGATAATTCGGTTAAATTTGAAGATCTTTTTAAGAGATTGGAGAATTATACTAACACCAATATTGAGTTATTAAAACTAAAAACGATTGATAAAACTGCTGAAATAGTATCGTTTTCAATTTCTCGGTTGGTTTTAATTGTCGCTTTCACTTTATTCTTTCTTGTTTTTAGTGCTGGTGTTTCATTATGGCTTGGAGAAATTTTAGGTAAAGTATATTACGGAATATTTGTAGTGAGCGGTTTTTATGGCATAGTGGCAATCATATTGTTTATTATGCGTGAAAAAATAAAGCAAAACATCGCTAATTCAATCATTAAAAAAGCCTTTAACGAGTAGATTATGAAAAAGATTTCTTCATCCACAGAATTAAAAGAGGCTATTCGTTTACTTGAAATACAAAAAGTAAATGAGTTAGAATTGCTTAAAACAGAGGCTCGTACATTACTAGATAAATTAAAGCCTGAAAATCTTATTAGAAACACAATTCAGCATGGTTTACAGTCTGGACATCTCAAGGGAAATTTAATAGATAGTTTATTGAGTTTAGCTATTGGATATGTTTCCAAAAAATTATTGCTAAGCGGTGGAGATAATAATCCTTTAAAAAATATGTTAGGTAGTTTAATTCAGGTTGGTGTAACCGGTTTAGCTTCAAAAAATTCGGATGAAATAAAAGCTGCCGGATTAGGCCTGTTAAAAAATCTTTTTTCAAAAAAATAGAAAAATACATTGATTCATGGAAATAGTTGTCAATAAAACAAAAATGTTAAAAACGATTCAAGAAGAGTTTCAAAAGTGTTTTCCATTTTTGAAACTTGAATTTTATTCAAATTCACATAGGGTGGGCGAAGGTTCTTCAAAAAAGCAGGCATTAAATAATAATCTCACTGTAGGGGAAACACCTCAATTTAAAAAGGACAGTACAATTGAAATTGAAAAATCAATGAAAGTGTCTGAATTAGAAAAAGCATTTGCTAATGCGTTCGGGCTTAATATTCAGGTGTTTAGGAAATCAAATAATATGTGGTTGCAAACAACGATTACCGATAATTGGTCGTTAGAGAAGCAAAATCAAAATGGTAAGGAAATAAATACTGTTGATACCACTTTACCTGAAGAGAACGATTACCACGAACAGGAATAATTAATACTATGAATCATATTCATTCATTCATTAAATAAAACATAAACATAATGGAACAATTTCAATTTTGGCAGGATTCATTTGTATGGTTTTTACCTTTGGTTATTTGTTTTGTTGTTTGGGAGTTAGTTTGGAAATTATTAGCTCTGTGGAGAGCGGCTAGAAACAACAATAAATTTTGGTTTGTAGCTATTGCATTGATTAATTCTGCTGGAATTCTTCCTATTCTATATTTGCTTTTTCATAAAGATCGTTATAATCGTTAATTCATAGCGTTTTTCTCTTTTAATAATATTTCCTTTTTTATAATCTCGCTAATTCAATTTTTTTAATGAAAATAATATTCGTTTCTACCGATTTTTCTAAAAATGCTGACAATGCTATTATTTATGCAATTCAGATAGCAAATCAAACAAAAAGCCAACTAGTAGTATTTCACTCCTTCAATATCATCCAGTCTTTATCGGTCAAGGATCATAAAAATATTGTTTCCAGAGAAGAAGCTATCAAACAAGTAACAATTGAATATTCTGTAACTGAGTTGTGTAGAAAACATCATTTGGAAAAACCTGAAATTGTTATTTATGATTCAAAGTGCGGTGATTCCAATATTGATAATATATTGTCCTCCGCAAAAAAAAATAAGGCGGATATAATAGTTGTTGGAACTCATGGTATTACGGCTATAAAAAAAGTATTGTTTGGTAGCACAACTACAGGTTTGGTAGCAAAGTCAAAAATACCTGTGTTAGCTATTCCTCAAGGTTTTGATTTTAAAAAAGTTGAAATGATTATTTGTTCAACCGATTTAAAAAATCTTACAAAGGAAATTAAGGAGTTAGCATTTATTGCAGAGCCGTTGCAGGCTGCCATTGAAATTGTATTTTTTGATTATTGGAATCAAGCGGAAGAAAAACAATTACTTTTCGATAAGGTCTATTCCAAAAACCAATTAAAAAATGTAAATCTGGTTATTAAAAAAGCCACCATTGAAAAAACGTTGGCGGAACATATTAAAAATTACTTAAGAAAACATGATGCCGTTATTTTAGCGATGTTTCCTGAAGATAAAAACTTTTTTGAAAAAATATTTCTACCAAGCATTACCGAAAAAACTGTTATTAATATTAACAAGCCAATTTTATCCATCCGAAAATCTGTAGTTTTGAAATAAACTTTCAAATAGTTTAATTCGGTTATTTTTGCCTATGTAAATTGATGTATTTTATGGAAAAACAACAAGTTAGTATTGTAAAATCATCAGGTGAAAGAGTTCGGTTCTCAAAACAAAAGCTGCACGATTCCTTAAAAAGGTCGGGCGCTGACGAAGATACTATTGAGCAGGTTATTAGCGAAGTAGAACCTCAATTGTTTGAAGGGATCAACACAAAAAAAATTTTCAGAATGGCATTTAATCTTTTGAAAAAAAGAGACCGCCCAATTGCTGCAAAATACAAATTAAAAGAAGCTATCATGGAATTGGGTCCTTCGGGGTTTCCTTTTGAAAAGTACATTTCAGAAATATTGAAACAACAGGGATTTAAAACAACTGTAGGGCAAATTGTACAAGGCAATTGTGTGAAACATGAGATAGATGTAATTGCTGAAAAAGATGAAAAACATTTTATGATAGAATGTAAATATCACAATACCCGTGGTATTATCTGTAATGTAAAGATTCCTTTATATATTCAGGCTCGTTTTAAGGATATTGAAATAAACTGGAAAAGTCTTCCTGGCCATGCTGAAAAAGTGCATCAAGGCTGGGTGGTTACAAATACAACATTCTCTGAAGATGCTATTCAATATGGAACGTGTGTAGGGCTTAATTTAATTGGTTGGAATTTTCCTAAAATTGGGAGTTTAAAAGAACAGATAGATGATTTAGGATTATATCCTATAACTTGTTTGACAACGATATCTATGATTGAAAAACAGAAATTGCTTGATAAAAATATTGTTTTGGCTGTGGAAATTTTAAATAATCCCCAATTATTGTTTTCTATAGGTGTTGGTGAAACCAGAAGTGAATCGATATTAAATGAGACTCAATTACTTTGCCAAAAACACATTGCACTCAATTCATCCAGCCTTAAGTAATTAAGTTTAGGTTGCTGTCCTTTGCAAAGCATTTTTATCTTTTATCTTTTATTTTTAATTAATTACTAAACTATATGGACAAGGGAAATGAAATAACCATTCACTTTTTAGGCGCTGCCGAAACTGTTACAGGATCTAAATACCTTATTACGGCATTTGGTAAAAACATATTAATTGATTGTGGCATGTTCCAAGGTTTGAAGGAACTTCGTTTGCAGAATTGGGATTATCCTCCAATAAATATTCCGGATATTGATGTGGTATTGCTTACTCATGGTCATTTGGATCATGTTGGTTATTTACCAAGATTAGTGAAAGGCGGTTTTAATAAAAAGATAATGGCTGTGAAACCAACATTGGAAGTAGCAAAAATCATTTTAGAAGATAGTGCCCGAATTCAGGAGGAAGATGCTGAACGAGCAAACAGAGGAGGGTATTCAAAACATAAACCAGCTTTACCACTTTATGATTTAGATGATGTAGAAAAAACGCTGGCTCATTTTTATCCTCAACAACTGGATAAATGGATAGAATTATTTGATAGGATAAAAGTCAGGTTTCGTTATAACGGTCACATTATTGGAGCTACTTTTATTGAACTGGTTATCGGAGATAAAACATTGGTATTCTCCGGAGATATTGGTCGTAAAAACGATCCCTTGATGCGCAGTCCAGAACAACCCGAAAAGGCTGATATTTTGTTCATAGAATCTACTTATGGCGACCGTATACATTCTAAAAATTTGGAAGAAAAACTAATCAGCATCATTCAGGAAGCACATAAAAAATTTGGCACCATCATTATTCCGGGGTTTGCTGTGGAACGTATTCAGTTACTTATGTTTATGCTTTGGAGATTGAAAAAGGAAAAATCAATTCCAGACATTCCCATTTATATGGATAGCCCAATGGGACGAAATATACTGGATACTTTTAAAAACAATATGGAATGGCATAAGCTTACTATGAATGAATGTGATAGCATGTGTAAGGACATTACTCTTGTTCAAAAAATGGAAGAAACCTACGCACTCGCCGCAAAAACGCATCCTAAAATTATAATAGCAGGTAGCGGGATGGCCTCGGGAGGAAGAGTTTTAACCTATTTTCAATTTTATCTGGCTAACCCAACTGCTACTATATTACTGGCAGGTTATCAGGCCGAAGGCACCAGAGGAAGAAAAATGCTAGAAGGAGCAACCGAAGTGAAGTTGTATGGTAAAGTATATGAAGTAAAAGCAACAGTTGAAAATATTGAAGGGCTTTCGGCACACGCCGACCAAAGTGAATTAATTGACTGGATGAGCAAAATAAAACAAAAGCCCGAGCAAATATTTGTGGTGCATGGCGAGAAAAAAGGTGCCGAAGGGTTACAAAATAAAATGAAGGAAGTATATGGTTGGGATAGCACAATACCTAAACTATATGATATTGTGGAAATAAAATAGCATCTTGAATTTATGACACACGATCACAAAGGAAATACATTAAAATTAAAATGGTTAGGTATAGATACTTATCGTGAAAATATTATTTTCATGCGGTCGGATTGCGATATTTGTATTTCAGAAGGATTTACAGCACTTACAAGATTACTTATAAGCCATAAAGGTAAAACCATTGTTGCTACGCTTGATGTGGTACATTCCGATTTAATTGCTCACGGACAAGCTGCTCTTTCCGAAATAGCTTTTAAAAGATTGGATGCCTTTGAAGGAGATGAAATAACGGTTACCCATCTTGATCCTATCGTGTCGTTAAGTGATGTTAGAGCAAAAATTTACGGTAAAAAATTGGATGATTCTGCATTTTACAGGATCATAAGCGACATCAACAAAGGTTATTATTCCGATATAGAGTTATCAGCATTTATTTCTGCCTGTGCTGGTGATAATCTTGATTTGGATGAAATTACAGGCTTAACAAAAGCTATGGTAAACACCGGCAGTAAACTTAACTGGAATACAGATAAGGTGTTGGATAAACATTGTATAGGCGGTTTGCCCGGCAACCGTACTACACCTATTGTTGTTTCCATAATTGCAGCAGCAGGATTGACCATTCCTAAAACATCTTCAAGAGCCATTACATCGCCGGCAGGAACAGCAGATACTATGGAAACAATTACAAATGTTAATCTGACTATAGATAAGTTGAAAGAAGTAGTGCAAAAAGAAGGCGGATGTATTGCCTGGGGAGGAATTGTTAATTTGAGTCCGTCGGATGATATTTTAATTTCAGTTGAAAAAGCACTTGATATAGATAGTGAAGGACAAATGATAGCTTCTGTACTTTCTAAAAAAGCAGCAGCAGGTTCTACTCATGTAGTAATAGATATGCCAGTTGGCAAAACAGCAAAAGTAAGAACAGAAAAAGATGCCTTGAAACTACAATACTATTTTACGGCAGTTGGGAAATCATTAGGTTTGAATATTGAAGTACTTATAACTGATGGTTCTCAACCTGTGGGTAGAGGTATAGGCCCATCACTGGAAGCAATGGATATTATTGCAGTTTTAAAAAATGAAAAAGATGCACCTAAAGATTTGAAAGAAAAAGCAGAAATAATTGCTGGAGCTATGTTTGAACTGTGCGAAGCATCGAAACAGGGTGAAGGTGTTTTATTGGCGAAACAAATTTTGGAAAGCGGAAAAGCTTGGGATAAATTTCACAATATATGTTTGGCTCAAGGTGGATTTATGACGCCTGTTCACGCCCAATATAAAATGGATATTTTAGCTAGTAATAGTGGAGTAGTAAAAGAGATAGATAACAGACGCTTGGCTAAGGTTGCTAAATTGGCTGGAGCACCTAAAACACCATCATCAGGCATTTATTTTTGTGCGCCTATTGGAACCAAGGTTAGTGAAAATCAGGTTTTATATACCGTTTATTCCGAAGCAGAAGGCGAATTAAATTATGCGTTGGAGTATATAAATTCGAGTAATCCAATTATTATAATTGAGTAACATGGAAAAAATATTTTTTGCGATTTCAGGAAACGAACAATTAGCAATTCCCATAGCTGGTAAATTAAATGCCGAAATGGGAGAAATAAGTATTCGTCAGTTTCCTGATGGTGAAACCTATTTGAGAATACTTTCCAGTGTAAAGGATAAAGAAGTGTATATCGTTTGTGCCTTAAATACTCCTAACGATAAAATTATGCCACTTTATTTTTTAGCAAAAACGGCAAAGGAGCAAGGCGCAAAGCAGGTTCATTTAATTGCACCGTATCTTGCGTATATGCGTCAGGATAAAAGTTTTCATCCAGGTGAATCTATTACATCTCAGCACTTTGCATCTTTAATGTCATCTGTAGTGGATAGTTTAATTACTATCGATCCGCACTTGCATCGCCGAAAAAGTTTGTCGGAAATCTATACAATACCTTGCACGGTTTTACACGCCGATGAACTTATAAGTAATTGGATAAAAACAAATGTTATTAATCCGGTATTGGTTGGTCCAGATAGTGAAAGTGAACAATGGGTTGCTGAGGTGGCGAAAAATGCCAATGCCCCTTACATTATACTTCAAAAAAATAGAATCGGAGATAAGGATGTAGAGGTTTCTGTACCGAATCTCGAAAAATATTTAACTCACACTCCCGTTTTAGTAGATGATATTATTTCAACCGCCAAAACAATGATCGAAACGGTTAAACATCTTACTGTTTTAAAGATGAGTCCAGCCGTTTGTATTGGTGTACATGCCGTTTTTGCAGGTAATGCTTATGAGCAGTTAAAGGAGCAAGGTGTTTATAAAATTATTACCTGCAATACAATTTTGCATCCTTCTAACGGAATTGATATATCGGATTTGATTTATCTAATCACTCTCAGCAATTGCTACTAAAATTTTTTCTAGTTTTTTTTTCATTTCGGTAGAACTGCATTCATAGTTATTTGCCAGCACCGAAAAACAAAGCATATCCCCTTTTTTATTTTTTACATAGCCCGCATAACCACGCGCCATTGTAATGTATCCGCTTTTGGCACATAAATTATTTTCGGCACAAGTGCCTTCGCACAAACTGCCTAAAGAACCTGATTTGCCGGCAACAGGCAAGGAGTTGTAAAATGCCTTATAGTTTTTGTCTTTTGCCATTAAGCGTAAAATCTGAGTTTGTGTTTTGGTTGTAATAACATTGGCGCGGGATAAGCCGCTGCCATCGTACATATAAAAACCACTAATATCAATGCCCTTCTTTTTCCAAAAGTTTTTTATAATATCGGAGCCTTCTTGTTCCTTACCAATTCCATTGTTTTTATAAGCAATGTATTTTAGTAAATGTTCGGCATACAGGTTCAAACTTTTTAAATTGGTCCAGTACACTATCTTTTCAAGCGTTGGAGAATAATGTTTGTAAAGTGTTATTTTATTGGGAGATGCGTATTTATTGACCTCCTTTAATTGCCTTACTGTTGTTGGTTTTTCTGAAATAGCAATTCCAATATTTTTTAAAGATATAGTCAATGATTTTGCGCAAAACAAAGCAGGATCAGGGATAGAACCTTCTACTTCATAATTATTTTTATTGGCTGGTATCGTTCCTTCCATGGTTCTGTAATTGGAGTAGGGAGCCCCATAAATAAAAGCGCTATCAGTTTTTCCATTGGCGGTAACGCTGTTTATTAGTTGCATTCCGTCAATGTTAGGTTTTGTTTTGATAATGGTAGTTTTGCTGCCTGCTTCACCCGACTTTAAAAACACCGAATATTTGTTGTCGTGATAAGTTAGACCACATGCTCCGGCTCCAAAATAATTCCCCATGTCGGACCAGATCCATTGAGGAGAAATCATGTTGTCATCAAAAACACTTGCATCGCCGATAATGGCTCCAGATATTTTTTTTATTCCTTTGTTTTTTAGAATAGCAGCCCATTTGTCGGTGGTGCTTAAACTGTCTTTCGTATCCCTGAAATATTCCGAATCCAAGGATGGATCTCCACCACCAACAATGTACAGGTTGCCTTTTAATGTTCCTAAAATGGAATCAAAAATACCATCGTATGCTAGTTTGGTTTCAAATTTAAAGTCGCTGCCAAGCATGGATAAAGCAGTCCCAGTAGTTACAATTTTTAAGGTGCTGGCAGGCACTACACTTATTTCACTATTGAATTCAAATAATACATTGTCGGTTTTTACAGGCATTACACAAACACTTAAAATTGAATGTTTCAGGGCTTTGTCGGTTTTTAATTTTTCGATTTCAGCTTTTAGCTTTGTTGTGTTTTGAGAAAAAGTAAAAAAAGAGTAGAGGATAAAATAGAGTAGGAGTAAGCCCCCGGCCCCTGAAGGGGAGATTGCTCGTGTGTGAATAATGTTTTTACTTTTCATAAGTGTATTTCTTACATAGTCTTCCCTTTAGGGGCTGGGGGGCTTACCTTTTAAAAAGCGTATTGCCTCCTTTATAAATACCATCAATGGCAGATGCTAATTTATAATCTTTATCGGAAATGGTATTGCCTTCATCGTGAGTACAAAGTGTAATATCCACTTTATTATATGTGTTGCTCCAGGTGGGGTGGTGGTTCATTTTTTCGGCAAGCATAGCTACTTTGGTCATAAAACCAAATGCTTCAATAAAATTAGCAAATTCAAAACTGCGTTTTAATTGATTGTTTTCTTCTTTCCACATATTGTTTAGTTTAAAGTTTGAAGTTAGAAAGTTTAAAGTTTTACTCTTAATAGAAGTTAAGGTGTTTTGTTTTAAAAATGTTCATCATTTATTTTAGCTGAATTTAATCTGTTACAATGAACCCAACTTTAAATTTTGAGCTTTAAAAACTTAAACTAAGTCAATTATCGCCATTGTTAATCGGCTAATACAAACCATTTTTCCTTCGTCGGTTTTAATTTCAATGTTCCATACATGTGTTTTTTTACCAATGTGAATGGGTTTGGCTTCGCCATAAACAAAACCGCTTTTTGCAGGGCGCAAATGATTGGCATTAATATCTAATCCAACACAAACATATTTTGTGTTATCAACAATTAGGTTGGATGCAATGCTTCCTAATGTTTCTGCCAAAGCAACCGAAGCTCCACCATGTAAAATTTTATGCGGTTGAAATGTCCTACGGTCAACAGGCATTCGCCCCTTTACAGAGTCTTCTGTTATGTCAGTAATTTCAATACCAAGTGTTTCCACCATGGTGTCTTTTTCCATCCATTGAATGTCGGAAAGTGTATACGGTTTAAACCAAAGTGCCATAGTGTGTATATTTGCTACGAATTTAATCAAAAAAAACAATATACTTGTATCAACCAAAAACCTAATCAAATGACAAACGATTATCTTGATAGCGTAAAAAAACAATTTGAATACTACAAATTGCTAGGCGAAAAAACATTTTATCAATTGTCTGATGAAAAATTATTTTGGCAGTTTAATGAAGATAGTAATAGCATAGCTACTATTGTAAAACACTTGAGTGGGAATATGCTTTCGCGCTGGACTGACTTTTTAAGCAGCGATGGAGAGAAGGATTGGAGAAACAGAGATGCTGAATTTGATAACGATATTACTTCCAGAGTAGAATTGTTAGAAAAATGGAATGCAGGTTGGGATTGCTTTCTAAAGACACTTAACACTTTAACAACAGACGATTTGCAAAAGGAAATATTTATTCGCAATCAAGGGCATACTGTTACAGAAGCCATTAACAGGCAATTGGCTCATTATCCATACCATATCGGACAAATAGTTTTTATAGGGAAAATGGCGGCTGACAATAAATGGAAGTCTTTATCCATTCCAAAAGGAAATTCCGGAACTTATAATGCCGATAAGTTTTCACAACCAAAACATAAAGAGCATTTTACAGATGAGTTTACGAACAGGAAAAAGGATTAAAATAGATATAGCACTTGTAAGGCAAGTGTTTGATACCTAATAGCTAGCTTAAAAATATGATTTCAATCATATTTCACAATGATGCTAATCATTAATTAATTTTCCTTTTTTAGATTCCTTTGCATCATAAATTTAAAACTAAAAATTATGAGCGCAACAACGGCAAAAAATAAACACATCGATGATTTGCATTTTGAACATCAATTATGGTCTTCGGAAGCAAATTTTTTTTCAGATGAATTAAAAATTTATCAAAAAAGGTTAGAAGAAGTTGCTTCAAAAAACACTTCTCAGGATATTTTAAAGCAAGTAGAGCACTTCCAAAATAAATTTATTATTCAAAAAGAACAGTTGGATATTTTAAATCATGAAGTAACAGTTCACGAACAATGGCTGGCAAAACAAGCGAAAAATCATCCTGTTGCAATTGATCATCAATTGTTTGCCGACCATAAAACAATGCATGAGCGTATGGATGCTTTTCGTAAAATTTATGCTGAGTTAAAAGTTGAATTTAACCGTTTTTTGGCGAATACACTTTAAAGAACTTTAAAGTTTCTACCTTTGGCGCATGTTAAATCAACGCCAGCTTTTTTTCAACCATGTAGCTCAAACTACAGAAACACCTTTGGCGCTAGAAATAGAAAAAGCTGAAGGTGTTTATTTATTTGATACTTCGGGTAAACAATATATCGATCTTATCTCAGGAATATCGGTTAGTAATGTAGGTCATCGGCATCCCAAAGTAGTTGCTGCTATAAAGGATCAGTTGGATAAATACATGCACTTGATGGTGTATGGTGAGTTTATTCAAAGTCCACAAGTTCAATTAGCAAAGCTTCTCGCTGATAACTTACCTCCCAATTTAAGTTCGGTTTATTTTGTAAATTCAGGTAGCGAAGCCATTGAAGGTGCTCTTAAATTAGCAAAACGAGCTACAGGTAGAACAGAATTAATGTCCTTTAAAAATGCATATCATGGCAGTACACAGGGCAGTTTAAGCATTATGGGTAGTGAAGAATTTAAAAATGCTTTTCGTCCATTATTACCCGATACACGACAAATTGAATTCAACAATCTTGAGCATTTAAAATATATTACCGAACAAACAGCTTGTGTGGTTGTTGAAACCATACAGGGGGAAGCAGGGGCTATTATTCCCGAAAATAATTTTTTGAAATATTTGCGTGAACGTTGCACCCAGGTGGGAGCATTGTTGGTGGTAGATGAGATTCAATGTGGTTTTGGACGTACAGGAAAATTATTTGCTTTTGAGCACTACGGTTTTGTTCCGGATATTTTATGTTTGGCAAAAGGTATGGGTGGCGGAATGCCGATAGGTGCATTTATCTCTTCAAAGGAAATAATGAATACTCTAACAAATAATCCCATTTTAGGACATATTACTACTTTTGGTGGTCACCCTGTATGTTGCGCAGCTGCATTAGCCAATCTGAAAATAATAGTGGAGGAAAATTTAGCAGAAGGGGTTGAAGCTAAAGAATATTTATTCCGTGCACTGTTAAAATACCCTAATATAAAGCCTTTAAAAGGCAAAGGTTTATTGCTTTCTATTGAGTTCGAAAGCTATGAACAAAATAAAACAATTATTGACAAGTGCATAGAAAAAGGTCTTATTACCGATTGGTTTCTGTTTAATTCTAATAGTATGCGCATAGCTCCTCCATTAATTATTACCGAAGAACAAATTAGGAAGGCTTGTGAGATTATTGTTGAGAGTGTGAATGAGGTAATTAGCTAACAGAACAAAATAATTGTAGGTTTACAATATGTGGCATTATTCTTGTAATATTTTACCAGCGATTTGTTTTGTTTAAATCGTTATTGTTTGTTGATTAAGCGTTTTTTTATATTAAAATTTTTCAAATCGCCCCTACCAATGGTTGGGGCGATTTTGATTTTAATAATTGCCTATTGATAACATCACTAAGGTACAAGCCTCAATGGTTTCAATTTTATTTTGATGTAGCATTTTTTCAAACTCAGGGTTTTCGGCACCGGGATTAAAAATAACCCGTTTTGGGTGTAGTTCAATTACATAATCGTACCAATGGGCTTGGCGAATCGGATTAACGTACATAGTTACGGTGTCCACATCCTTTATTTCGGGCTTCCCGGTTTGTATTTTAATACCATTTATTGTTCCTTCATTTAATCCAACAGGAATTACCTCATGCTCCTTTTTTTGCAAAGCAATAGTTGCTTTATATGCATATCTGGAACTGTCCTCTGAAGCTCCAATAACAACAGTCTTTTTCATCCTCTTTACAAATTTAATTTTAACGCAACAACTAAGGTAATAAAGATTGGTTTATAAATCAATAAATATTGTGAATAAAGGGTTTAAATGTTAAATCGGACGAGATAAATAATATACTTATCTTCGTGTGTTTTTAAATCAAAAATATATTTATGAATAATACTATAACCCAACTGTTCCAAATAAAATACCCCATCATTCAAGCAGGTATGGTGTGGTGCAGCGGTTGGGAATTAGCATCTGCTGTTAGTAATGCAGGTGGTTTAGGCTTGATAGGCAGCGGCAGTATGTATCCCGAAGTATTAAGAGAGCACATTCAAAAATGTAAAAAAGCAACCAATAAACCTTTTGGTGTTAATGTTCCAATCTTTTATCCCGATATTGAAAAACACATGGAGGTTATTATTTCCGAAGGTGTTAAAATTGTATTTACTTCGGCAGGCAGCCCTAAAATATGGACTAAAAAGCTGAAAGATAATGGGATAACGGTTGTTCATGTTGTTTCCAATTCCTCATTTGCAAAAAAATCGGAAGATGCTGGTGTGGATGCTATTGTTGCCGAAGGCTTTGAGGCCGGAGGGCATAACGGACGAGAAGAAACAACAACATTTTGTTTAATACCACTAGTAAAACAAGCTGTTAAAATCCCTGTTATAGCAGCGGGTGGAATAGCAACCGGAAGAGCAATGCTTGCAGCAATGGCTTTGGGAGCCAATGGCGTTCAAGTTGGTAGCAGATTTATTGCTTCCAACGAATCGTCGGCTCATATCAATTTTATCAATAAAATAATAACATCAGCCGAAGGTGATACTAAGTTGATGATGAAACAATTAACTCCTGTTCGTTTGTTGAAAAATATTTTTTTTGATTCTGTGCAGGATGCTGAAAATAAATGCGTTTCAAACGAAGAACTTACAAAATTACTAGGAAAAGGTCGTGCGAAAAAAGGAATGTTTGAGGGCGACTTAAATGATGGAGAACTAGAAGTTGGTCAAATAGCTGCATTGATAAGGGAAATAAAACCTGCCAAGGATATAATAGAAGAAATTATTAACGAATATAAACAAGCAAAAGAAGACTTGATGAAATATGATACAATTTGAAAAGTTTATATTAGATAATGGTTTAAAAGTAATTGTACATCAGGATAAGTCTACACCTATGGCGTGTATAAATATTTTATATGATGTAGGTTCCCGCGATGAAAACCCTGAACAAACTGGCTTTGCTCATCTTTTTGAACATTTAATGTTTGGAGGTTCTGTAAATATTCCCAATTATGATGAGCCTTTACAAAGGGTAGGAGGAGAGAACAATGCATTTACTACCAACGATATAACTAATTACCATTTATCGCTTCCTGCCGAAAATTTAGAAACCGGTTTTTGGTTGGAATCCGATAGAATGTTAAGTTTAGCTTTTTCTGAAAAAAGCTTGGAAGTACAGCGCAGCGTTGTTATTGAGGAGTTTAAACAACGTTATCTGAATCAGCCTTATGGCGATGTTTGGTTGTTGTTACGACCAATGGCATACAAAGTTCATCCGTATTTATGGGATACCATAGGTAAGGAAATATCACATATCGAGAATGCAAAAACTGAAGATGTAAAAAACTTTTTCAAAAAATTCTATTGTCCAAATAATGCGATAATGGTAGTGGCAGGTAATGTGGATTTAGATGAAGTAAAATCTTTATCTGAAAAATGGTTTGGACATATCCTTAAAGGGCCTGATAATAAACGCAATTTACCTGTAGAGCCGGAACAAACAGAAGCACGCAGTTTAACTGTAGAGCGCGATGTTCCGGTTGATGCTATTTATAAAGCATATCACATGTGTTCCCGCTACGATAAGGAATATTATGCAATAGATTTGATTTCCGATGTTTTATCACAAGGTAATTCATCGCGTTTACATAAAACATTGATTAAAGATAAAGAAATGTTTAGCGATATACATGCCTATGTGATGGGCGATTTTGATAAAGGATTGTTTGTTATTTCCGGTAAGCTTTCCAAGGGAGTCAGTATGGAGCAGGCTGAATTGGCAATAAATGAAGAGATTAAAAAGATACAATCAGAATTAGTTTCTGTTGATGAATTAACCAAAGTGAAAAATAAATCAGAAGCTACCCATACTTTTGGTGAGGTGGATATTTTAAGCAAAGCCACCAATCTGGCAATTTCGGAATTGTTGGGTAATGCTGATATCATTAATAAAGAAGTAGAAAAATACCTTGCAGTAACGGCAGAACAAATTAAGGAGCAGGCAAATAAAATACTTAGAGTAGAAAATTGTTCGACACTATATTATAAATCAAAAAAGAAATAGTTTTAATCGTAAAATAATAAAAACTTGAAAAACTTTAAAAATAAAGTAGTTGCAATTACTGGAGCCGGTTCAGGCATTGGCAAAGCTACAGCAATTGAATTTGCTAAACATGGCGCTAAGTTGGCTGTGAATGACTATAAAATTGAAAATTTAGCTGAGTTGATAGCAGAGTTAAAAAGGATGGGAATAGCATATTATGCTGAAGCTTTTGATGTTTCAGATAAAAATGCAATGGAACAATTTGCCGAAAATGTGAAGAAGAATTTAGGTTCAACCGATGTGATTATGAACAATGCAGGAATTGCTCCCATGGGAGCAAATTTTTTAAATGAACCAATTGAGTATTTTGAAAAAATGATGAATATTAACTTTTGGGGTGTTGTTTACGGTACCAGATCTTTTACTCCTCAGTTGTTAGAAAACAACAAAGAAGCAGCTATTATTAATATTTCAAGCTTGTTCGGACTTGTTGGTAACCATGGGCATGTAAGTTATGCAAGTGCAAAATTTGCTGTTCGCGGTTTTAATGAATCTATCGCTTTTGAATTGCATAAAACCAATGTAACAGTACATTCAGTTCACCCTGGAGGAATAAAAACCAATATTGGTTTGGTTGCAAACGATGGTACAAAAATGAATTTAGAACTAGGTGACAAGTTTCATTCGGCTTACCTTAAAACTACTCCGGAAACAATGGCAAAATCTATTATTAAGGGAGTTCAAAAGAAAAAATTTAGGATTGTGGATGGAGAAAGAGCATTGGAAGCATATATAGGTATATTACTTCTTCCCTTTAATATGATCAAGAAAATAATGATTAAAGATTCATATAAAAAAGGATTAAAGGAAGTAATGGAAAAAGATTTGTTCATTAAAGCAAAATAATATACAGTGCAAATAACATTTTTAGGAACAGGGACATCTCAAGGCGTACCCGTAATTGCTTGTCCGTGTGTAGTTTGTCAATCGACAGACGCAAGGGATAAGCGATTGCGTACCTCTATACTTATAGAGGAAAATGGCAAAACCTTCGTAATCGATACCGGTCCTGATTTTCGTCAACAAATGTTACTTGCTGATGTAAAACAATTGGATGCCGTTATTTTTACACATGAACACAAGGATCATACTGCAGGTTTTGACGATGTTAGAGCTTTTAATTTTGTGACTAAAAAAAAGATGGAAGTTTTTGCTTCCCAGCGTGTTCAGCAAGCTATTCATAGGGAGTTTGCATATATATTCAGCGATTTTAAATATCCGGGTATTCCCGAAATAAACTTACATTTATTGGAAAACAAGCTGTTTACCATAGAAGGTGTAGACTTTTTGCCAATTGAAGTAATGCATTATAAATTGCCGGTATTTGCCTTCCGGGTGGGTGATTTTACATACATAACGGATGCTAACTTTATTTCAGAAGAAGAAAAAGAAAAAATAAAGGGATCAAAAGTAATTGTTATCAATGCTTTGAGGCGCGAACCTCATATTTCACATTTTACCTTACAACAAGCCATTGAATTAGTTAAAGAGTTGAAACCCGAAAAAGCTTACTTAACGCATGCCAGTCATCAATTAGGTTTGCATGCTGATGTTCAAAAAGAATTACCCTCAACTATTTTTATGGCTTATGATGGTTTAAAGATAGAGTTGTAATCAGCCTCTATTTCAATGCCTTCAAATACTCAACAATCTTCAGCACTTCTTTTGCTTCCTTTACATCATGTACCCTTAAAATTTTGCAGCCTTTTATTAAGGCAATTGTATTTAAAGTTGTTGTTCCGTTAAGTGATTCTTTATTATTGATATTCAGTAGTTTATTTATCATTGATTTTCTTGAAATTCCGACAAGAATAGGGTGCGCAAGTTGTTGGAATTTTTCTAAATTATTCAGCAGTTGATAATTTTGTTCAACTGTTTTTCCGAACCCAAATCCTGGGTCGAGAATAACTTTTTCTACCCCCAATTTTTTTAATTCATTTATTTTTTTTTTGAAAAAATCAAGCACATCCTCTACCACATTTTTATACTGAGGGTTTTCCTGCATGGTTTGTGGCTTACCTTGAATATGCATTAAAATATAAGGCGCTTTCAGTTTTGAAACAGTATCAAACATTCGTTCATCCATTGTTCCGCCAGAAATATCATTAATGATATTTGCCCCTGCTATAAATGCCTTTTCAGCTACTGAAGCTCTAAAGGTATCTGCCGAAATAAGTATTTCTGGGAATTTTTTTCTAATGGAGGTGATGCAAGGTATAAGTTGCTCAACTTCATCTTCCTCTGTAATTTCCATTGCTCCTGGGCGGGTAGAGCAGGCGCCTATATCAATAATGTCAGCACCTTGCTCAATCATTAATTTTGTTTGATTCAGCCATTTTTCTTCAGTAATATATCTCCCTCCATCATAAAAAGAATCCTTGGTAACATTTAATATACCCATTATTAAAGCCGAAGAATTTGGACTGAAAATCTGCTCTATTTTTTCATAAAAAATTGTATCTTGTGGGCTCATTTAATCTAATTATTGATTGTAAAATTGGAAGATTGAAAATTGTTAAATTACGTTTAATCGTTTGTATTTAATTTTACCAATTTTTAATCTTTTAATTTGTAATTTTTCATCTATTTATGAATAATACTTCAAAACAATACGATACCGCCATTACAACGTGCAAAGATATCTTTATAAAAAAGATGAAGGATTATGGAACAGCCTGGCGTATTTTACGGACAAGTTCTATAACCGACCAAATTTTTATTAAAGCCCAACGCATCCGAAATATTGAGGACAAAGGTACTCAAAAAATTTCAGAGGATATTCGCTCCGAATACATTGGTATCATTAATTATTCCATCATTGGGCTAATTCAGCTCGACTTAAAAAATGATAGCCGAATGGAGTTGCCCGCAAACGAAGTAAGTACTTTATTTGATAAATATGCAAATGAGGCAAAGAATTTGATGGAGAACAAAAATCATGATTATGGTGAGGCTTGGCGAGATATGAGAGTTAGTTCATTAACTGACCTTATTTTAATGAAATTATTACGTATTAAACAAATTGAAGATAATAAGGGTGAAACTCTTATATCAGAAGGTGTTGATGCCAATTTTCATGATATGATTAATTATGCTATTTTTGCTTTGATCAAGTTAAGTGAGGGTAAAGATTAGAAGCAAATCATTTTGATTTTTTTGGATCAATTAAGATCAAAAAATTAGAAATTAAGTTTTTTTTAATAATGAATTTAACTCTGAATAATCATAAAAATCAGCGTTCCATTTAAAATAAATTAGCATGAAAATAACAACAACAATTTCCCGTATCCTTGTAGGTGTTTTATTCATCTTTTCTGGCTTCATTAAGGCAAATGATGCCGTAGGTTTTTCTTACAAACTTGTTGAGTATTTTGAAGTGTTTAATACTCATTTTTTTATTCCAATTGCTTTGCCTTTAGCTATGTTCATTTGTATTTTTGAGATAGTATTAGGATTTACTTTACTTTTAGGGGCAAGGGTTAAATTAACCTTATGGCTGCTGTTGCTGATGATTGTGTTTTTTACCTTTCTAACTTTTTATTCGGCCTATTTTCAAAAAGTGTTGAGCTGTGGCTGTTTTGGAGATGCAATTCCACTTACCCCTTGGCAATCATTCACCAAAGACCTTGTTTTATTGGTTTTGATAATTGTGCTTTTTATTGGTAAGCAATATATTAATCCTATCGTAGGTCCAAAATTTGAGAATTTTTTACTTGTAATTATCATTATAGCTTCCACAATATTCCCAATTTACACCTATAACTTTTTACCCGTTATTGATTTTCGACCTTATGCCATTGGTAAAAATATTCCCGAACAAACGAAAGGCATTCCGGATGAAGTTAAGTTCTTTTATACTTTAAAAGATAAAAAAACAGGTGAATCAATTGAAGTGGATAAATGGCCGGAGAATTGGGATCAAAAATACGATTATGTGACCAATCGTACCGATGTAACTAAAAAAGGTGTTGAAGCAAAGGTTAAGGATTTTACAATTACCAATCTTGACGGTTCAGATTATACTCAGGATATTATAGAATATCCAAATTATAATTTTTTGCTAATCTGCTATGATTTAGAAAAAGCAGAGAAAGATGTGTTTGGAAAAATAAATGATTTTGCAGCACTTTGTAAACAGGATAGTGTACCTTTCATTATTCTTACATCATCCCCAAAAGAAACAATTGAAGTTTTTAAACAAGAGGTAAAAACAAATATCGAGTTTTATAATACCGACGGAACTGTTTTAAAAACAATGATTCGTTCCAATCCAGGTTTAATGATGTTAAAAGGTGGGACTGTTATTGATATGTGGCATTACCATTCGTTGCCGGCATTTAATGATGTTAAGGAAAAATATTTTAAAAAATAGAACGTGATTAAATTCATACTGAAGCGTTTATTTTACGGATTACTTGTACTGCTGGGTGTTAACACCTTGGTATTTTTATTGTTCAATGTTTTGCCAGGTGATCCTGCCCGTATTATGTTGGGGCAACGTGCTGATCAAGCTTCGATTGATGCAATAAATAAGGATTTGGGTAGAGATAAACCTTTGAGTACCCAGTTTTTAATGTATATCAACGATCTTTCGCCAATATCCATTCATAATTCAAAAGATAAAGATAACTACCTATATCTTGACCCTGAAAAATATTCATCCTATAAAGAGTTATTTTCAATAACAAGTACCAATGTGGTGGTACTTAAATATCCATATTTACGTCGATCTTATATTACCAAGCGAAAGGTTATGGACATTATTGTTGAAACTTTTCCTGAAACAGCCGTGCTTGCATTTACCGCCATAACCTTTGCAGCTATTATGGGTATTTTGATAGGTATCTTTACGGCAGTTAAAAAGAATACTTGGATGGATAAATTTTCATTGGTATTTGCCATTTTTGGTATGGCCTTACCTTCCTTTTTTATCGGACTTATTCTGGCATGGTTCTTTGGTTTTATTTTAAGGGATTATACCGGTCTCAATCATGTTGGTTCCTTGTTTGCTACCGACGATTTTGGGGACGAACATCTGGAATTGAAAAACTTAATTTTACCTGCATTAACCCTTGGGCTCCGTCCTTTGGCAATTATTATTCAGTTAATGCGCGCTTCTTTACTGGAAGAACTCACGCAAGATTATATAAGAACAGCAATGGCAAAAGGCTTAAGTTATCGCGTTGTTGTATTTAAACACGCTTTAAAAAACTCTTTAAACCCTGTAATAACAGCAATATCAGGTTGGTTTGCAGGTTTAATGGCAGGGGCTGTATTTGTTGAAATTATTTTTAACTGGAAAGGGATTGGGTATGAAGTAGTTGATGCTTTAAATAAAAACGACCTTCCGGTGGTAATGGGGGCAACACTTGTATTTGCAATGGTATTCGTATTAATAAATATAGGGGTAGATATAGTATATGGTATTTTAGATCCAAGAGTTAGGGTTCAGTAGCCTAACCCTTAATCCTCTCTCCAAATGGGGAAGGGGCGAAACTAAAAAAAGTGGTAGTAATATTAATAAAGTAAAATAAACTCGCTAACAATCCTTCTCCTCTAGGAGAAGGTGACGAAGCGGATGAGGGATATGAGAAAAAAAATAGTAGCAGGAAATTGGAAAATGAACAATACCATTAATGAGGGATTATTACTTGTTGATGAAATTTTAAAGGGTTTATCAGAAAATCAGGAAAGTGATGTTTTAAAAATAATAGCCCCTTCATTTATTCATTTAAACTCCATTTCTAATAAAATAAGTGGCATTAAAAATTTGGAGTTGGCGGCACAAGATTGCCATCAGGCAGAACTTGGTGCATATACAGGAGAGGTTTCGGCTAAAATGCTCGTATCTACGGGGTGTAAATATGTAATTATAGGACATTCCGAACGCAGGCAATATTTTTTAGAAAGCAATGAACTGTTGGCTAAAAAAGTAGATACAGCAATGGCAAACGGTTTAATTCCAATATTTTGTATTGGTGAAAACTTGAGTCAACGTAATATTAATCAGCATTTTGATGTTATAAAGGAGCAATTGCAAAAATCATTGTTTCATTTATCTGCAAATGATTTTAGTAAATTGATTGTTGCTTATGAACCTGTTTGGGCTATAGGTACAGGAAATACAGCAAGTAGCGAGCAGGTGCAGGAAATACATAGTTTTATTCGTTTGGAAGTTGAAAAAAAATACGGTGTCGAAATTTCATCTCGTTTTTCCATATTGTACGGTGGCAGTTGCAATGCTCAAAATGCAAAGGAGTTATTTGCTTGCGCCGATGTAGATGGTGGATTAATTGGAGGAGCCTCTTTAAAGGCTGTTGATTTTATTAAAATAATTAATTCATTTTTATAACACTCTAATAGGTGTTGTTTAAATTTCCTCTTTAACTTGTCGTTTAGATCTATTAATTTCAAATAATGAATTATATTGAACTTTCCGTTTCGGTTGAACCAAAAGAACTTGGTAGCGATTTATTAATAGCCAAATTGGCTGAACTTGGTTTTGAAAGCTTTGTTGACTCAGAGGAAGGTTTTTCTGCATTTATAAATGAAGATAATTTTGCCGAAGAACAAATAAAAGAACTGTTTTTGGAATATGTTAGTATTTTAAAAATAGAAACTACGTCAAAAATTATTCCTCAACAAAACTGGAATAAGGAATGGGAAAGTAATTTTCAACCCATTGAAGTGAAGGGTAAGTGTTATATACGTGCACCTTTTCATGAAGCAAAAAAAGGATTTATATATGATATTATTATAGAACCTAAAATGTCGTTTGGTACTGGGCACCATCATACCACTCAATTGATGATTCAGAAAATGATGGAATTAGATATAAAAAATAAATCGTTGTTGGACATGGGATGCGGTACAGGAGTATTGGCAATATTGGCTTCCATGATGGGGGCAACTCCAGTAATGGCAATAGATATAGATGATTGGAGTTATGAAAACAGCATCGAAAATTCTGAAAAAAATAATATTATCAACATCGTTGTTCATAAAGGAAATGTTCAAAAAATTGTCGGG
>CANFLQ010000036.1 GCA_947447995.1 Bacteroidota bacterium
AAGTTAAAATGTTATGCAAATTTAGTACGTCATTGCGAGGAACGAAGCAATCTAATACAATACTTTGGTTGAGATTGCTTCGTTCCTCGCAATGACGAGTTATGTAATTAGTAAATGAATAAAAAAGAACAGCTATAATACCTTAACTTGTATAAAGTCTAATATAATAAACTCCAAATATCAGTCAAAAATTAATCAACAACAAATACTTACAAATAACTATATCCGCCTATAAATACTTAATAACCGAATAGGAATAGAGTTGCTCCTCACCTTTGCATCGTCAAAAAACAACAAACCGTTTTTGACAGTAATTAAAAAAATATACTAACAATTAAAAACTAAAATCATGAACGCATTAAAAAACAAAGTACAATTGATCGGACACTTAGGTATGAACCCGGAAATTAAAAATTTAGATGGTGGAAAAAAGTTAGCAAAGTTTAGCATCGCTACTAATGAGTCGTACAAAAACACTAAAGGTGAATTGGTAAAAGAAACTACATGGCATAACCTTAAAGCATGGGGGAAAACGGCAGACATTATCGAAAAATATTTAACAAAAGGCAGCGAAGTTGCTATTGAAGGTAAATTAGTAAACAGCAATTATACGGATAAAGAAGGCGTAAAACGCTATGTTACAGAGGTAGAAGTGAATAAAATGTTGTTGTTAAATGGAAAGAAATAAAATTTATAATTACCCTTTAAAATAATAATAAAAGAGGTTGTTTCACAAGTGAAGCAGCCTCTTTTATTACAAACACCAACTCTAATTTTGAAACAAAAAAACGTTGCTTCGCATACACTCTTTTTTGCATAACATAGCACTTTTGAACAACTAACAATTTAGTTTCCCTGTTATTATAAAAAAATTAAAGAAATCTATTCTTCAAATCAATCTCCGTAAATGTTCTTTTACCTCTGATGTAATAATCGGCAATAATGCTATGTAAATAAACGGCTGAAGTTGTATACGCTGTAATTTGCGTTTTTAATTGCCTGCGCTTTTTTAATGTTTCCCCTAAGTTGGAGTAAAAACTAAAATTTGCTTTAATCACAGCAATGGAATGTTGAAACTCTCCGGTCAATAAAAACTTTACCCCTGCTATGCCATCTAATATTAAACGAATAAGCATTTTTACAATAAAATATTTATGTGCATGGTTTTTACACAATAATAGTAAGTTATTCCTAAAATTTAAAAATGTTTTATGTGGACTTGTTTTATTAAGCGTTCCGCCGCCTACGTGATAAACTTCGGCTTCCCAACAATACATAACTTTATAGCCCAAATTTTTTAATCGCCAGCATAAATCAATCTCTTCCATGTGAGCAAAAAAATCAGGGTCAAATCCCCCCACTAAATTAAAATAGCTTGCTCTAACAAACATACAGGCTCCAGTTGCCCAAAATACCTCACGGGTATCATTATATTGCCCTTTATCTTCTTCTATACAATCCAATATCCTACCTCTGCAAAAAGGATAGCCATATTTATCAATAAAACCTCCAGCAGCACCAGCATATTCAAACAACTTTTTATTGTTAAAATCTTTTATTTTAGGCTGGCAAACAGCTATGGCTCTATCACTATCCATCAATTTAATAATGCTATCCAACCAGCCTTTAGTAACTTCTACATCGGAATTTAGCAATACATAATATTCTGCTTCTACATATTTTAAAGCATCGTTATAGCCTTTTGCAAAGCCTCCGTTTATTGCATTTTGAACAATTGTAACTTGAGGGTAATTATTTTTAATAAAAAAAACCGAATCATCCGTTGATGCGTTATCCGCCACAACTACCTGAGCATAAGCAGAATTGTGCATAATAACGGATGGTAAAAACTTCTCTAAAAAATTTTTACCGTTCCAATTTAATATAACTACTGCCACCTTCATATAGGCAAATGTAAATGAATTTGTGTACTTACTGGGCTGGATCTAATTTAATTTTCATCTTTTTTGTTGGCGCAATCAAAAAAACATTACTTTTGCAATCTGGAGAAATGGCAGAGTGGTCGATTGCGGCAGTCTTGAAAACTGTTGAGGGTTACACCTCCTGGGGTTCGAATCCCTATTTCTCCGCCAAAGCCAAATAAAAGAGGCATTAAACGCTGTAAATTTAAAATTTACAGCGTTTTTTTTATTTCCGAAAAATTGCAGATTATTGTATCATTTATTACATATTACTCCAAAATTTAATTAAATAGTACATTTACCAAAAACTATCTATTATGAACCTAATCAAAAAAATGTGGGCCGAAAAGCCTTTACTATTAATACTATTTGCTTCTGCATTTATCAGACTATTTGCTGTTTTGTTTTCTAAAGGATACGGCATGCACGATGACCATTTTTTGGTAATAGAACCAGCACAATCATGGGTAGATGGTTTTGATTATAATAATTGGTTACCAAGTTCGCAATTAGGAAACGCTCCCACACCTACAGGTCATAGCTTTTTTTATTCTGGATTACATTACTTCTTATTCACGTTTCTCAAAGCAATTGGAATGGACAATCCGCAATCTAAAATGTATGTTGTACGGTTTATCCACGCCTCTCTTTCATTGTTAATCATTTATTTTGGATATAAAATTTCAGAAAAAGTAGCAGGGAAACAAGAAGCAAAAATGGTGGGCATTTTACTTGGATTATTTTGGTTCATGCCGTTTATGAGTGTAAGAAATCTTGTTGAATTTGCATGTATAACCCCACTAATTTATGCAACCTGGATTGTAATAAAAAATGAAAATAATCAAAAAAGTTATCCTTACATCATAGCAGGTATATTTTTAGGAGTCGCATTTTCAATACGGTTTCAAACTATTATGTTTACAGGCGGTTTTGGATTAGCCTTGTTATTTATGAAACAGATAAAACAAGCACTTATTCTTGGTTTTTCTTTTTTACTAATGGCTGTAATAATACAAGGTGGAACGGATTACATTATTTGGGGAAAACCGTTTGTAGAATTTACCGAATATGTACGTTACAACATAGAAAATGCAAATACCTATTTTGTTCAGCAATGGTATATGTATCTTATTTTAATTGTTGGAATATTAATACCTCCTATTAGTTTATTTTTATTTTTTGGATTTTTGCGTAGCTGGAAAAAACATTTATTATTATTTTTACCAAGTTTTGCTTTTTTAGTGCTACACTCCTATTTTCCAAATAAACAAGAACGTTTTATTTTACCAATCATCCCATTCATAATTATGCTTGGTTATATTGGTTGGTCCAATTTTATTAAAACTTCTAACTATTGGTTATCTCACAAACAACTATTAACAAAGTTTTGGATCTTTTTTTGGATACTCAATACAATTCCATTACTGGTTGTATCCGTTGCTTATTCAAAAAAAAACAGAGTAGAAGCTATGAGCTATATAGCCAGCAAAGGCAATGTACATTCCATTATAGTGGAAGATAGCAATAGAGACAATATTCTAATGCCTCCTTTATTTTATTTAAAAAAATGGGGTCGTGTGGCTGGCATCACGCAGCTTAATAATGCTGAAGCCTATTATCAGAATGAATATGTGAAGTTATTACCAAAGGACAGACCCAATTATGTAGTATTTATGCAAGAAGATAATATTTATAAACGAGTTGCCGCTTTAAAAATATATATACCTTCACTCAGTTATGAAACTACTATTGAACCTAGTTTTATAGATAAACTTATGCACTGGTTAAATCCTGTAAATAAAAATCAAGTAAGTTTTATTTACAAAATCAAGTAATATAAATTGAATAAAAGCACTTTTAATTATTTTAACACCATGAAAACAAAAGCAACTATTCCCATCATTTTATTTATTGGAATTATAACCATTATGGGATGCAAAACCTATAACCATTTTTATTCCGACTTTGACAAAAACATTGATTTTACAAAATATAAAACGTTTGCATGGATAAATTCAAAAAAGCCTCATGAACCAAGCCCTTATGATAACGACGTAATTGAAAATAATGCTAAAAGTTATATCGACCATGAATTTACAGACAGAGGATATACCTCAGATACAATAGCACCCGACATTTTACTTGAACTAGTTTTAAAAAATGAAAAAAAGAAAGAGGTAATTCAAAATAATCAACCCGTATATAACCCGTACAATTACAACAATTATACGTATTACAATTACCCCTACAACCGACGTTATAATGATAACCCCTACTATGGAAATCCGTATTATAACAATTATCCCTATTTTAATGGCCCATATTCCTACTACCAAGGGTATAACAATACAACAGTAGAATATATGAAAGGAACCATTACTATTAATATAATTGATAGAAAAGCAAGCAAATTGGTATGGACAGGTTTGGGCGAAGGTGATATTTATGATCCTAAACATTTAAAAGATGCTATACATCCTGCTATAATAAAAATTTTAAAACAATATCCTATTAAACCGATTATAAAATAAGTTGAGTTGCTGATTTTAAAAAAGAATAACTTTTTGTTATGTCTAAATTTTTATCAATACGCCCATTTACCAAAGCCGACTTTGCAGATATAATATCCATTGCTAACAATAGTTTGGGCAATAACTATATTATTTTAGCTGAACTACATTCCTATCTTACTATCAACAATAAAATTGGGTTAGTTGCTACCGTAAATAACCAAATAGCAGGTTTTGCTTTGGCGCAGATTGGTGATTTGGATGAGTTGATGAAACTTATTTTAACGGAACACAATTGGTTTAAAAAACAATTTTCAAACTATCATACAATTGGCATTTTAAAAACAATTGCTGTTGATCCAACGTTTTTAAACTTGGGAATTGGAACAGCTTTAACAAAATACCGGATAAACATTTTAAATAAAAAATGTGATACCATTTTGGCTATTAGCTGGGAACACAAGCAAAATGCTGCTAATACAAAAATTTTAGAAAAATGCGGATTATCACTCAAACTAAAAATTGAAAACTATTGGCAAAAAGATAGTTTACAAAAAGGCTATAACTGCCAAACATGCGGGCCTCCTCCCTGCAAATGTGCTGCGCTTATTTATACCAATTGCAGCATATTTTAATGAAAAACCAATTGAACAAATTCAATTGGCTTTTTTGTTTAAAGGAATGAAAAAAAACTAACTCTAAAGGTCTTCTATTTTATAAATTATAAGACATAATTTTTTTCCAATTTAAAACCTCTTTACCATTGCTTCTTTTCTGGTTTTGATCACCTGCGTATAATAAAACCGATTTTTCATACCCACTTAGTTTACACCAATAATCAATATTTTTAAAAAATTCGGAATTAAAAGTTTTCCCTGATTTAATTTCTATTGGTAACAGTTCGTTTCCGTTGTCAATTATAATATCAATTTCGTGCCCTGTTTTATCTCTCCAATAATATAAATTAACAGGCTGTCCGGCATTTGTTCTTTTTTTTACTAATTCAGTTACCACCATGCTTTCAAAAATTGAACCTCGCAAGGGATGCGTTTTAAGTTGTGTGGTGTTTCTTATTCCCAACAAATAACATGTTAATGCGGTGTCGTAAAAATAGACTTTAGGGCGTTTAACAAGTGTTTTATTAAAATTTTTATAATGTGGTTTCAACAGATAAATGATAAAACTGCTTTCTAATATTCCAATCCAGGACTGAATGGTTTTTACATCTACTCCCGTTTCTACTGCTAGTGAGCTATTATTTAATTCCTGCCCCGATCTGCCGGCAAGTAATTTTATGAAACGTTCAAAAACAATCAAATCCGTTATGTTTTTTATTTGTCGTACATCTTTTTCAATGTATGTTCTGATATAATTGGGGCACCAGTCGGCAGGAGGAATGTGTTGATCATAAACAGGTGGATAAAACCCTTTAAGCATCATACTATCATCATCAAGGGGTAATAATTTTGCTTTGCTTAATTCAGCTATTGAAAACGGTAGTAAATTAATATAACCCACTCTGCCTGCAAGCGTTTGTGATATAGATTGTTGTAATAAAAAATTGTTTGAACCCGAAAGTACAAACAAACCTTTTGTTTTAGAATTATCTAAGATCTCTTGCAAATAGGAGAATAAGTCGGGGGCACGTTGTACTTCATCTAAAATTGCTCCATTGGGATACGATTCTAAAAAACCGCGTGGATCTTCTAAAGCAAAGTTACGTGTGTCGGGGTTTTCTAATGATAGATAAGGCTTACCTTTAAATACTTGTTTAACTAAAGTAGTTTTGCCGGTTTGCCTAGCACCGGTAACTGCAACTGCCTTAAATTTATTGGCTAAATCCTTTAATTTATCTTTTGCAATGCGTTGAATCATACAACAAATATATGGAATTATTTGGAATCAGATTCCAAATAATTCCATATTAGGTTTTGTTTGTAAAGCAAAAATTATTGTTTATGAGGGTTAATAATTTTAAGATTTGAAATATTTTCAAAATCTTTAGAGTTACGTGTAATCAACGTAAGGTCGTAAACAATGGCAGTAGCGGCAATAATAGCATCGGGGAGTTTGGTTTTATGTTTTTTACGTATGATAATACTCTCATCAACAATATTGTCAGTTAAGTCGAATACATTCGCATCATTCATAAAATCGGTAAGCATAACATAATGTTCATCAGGAGCATTAAAGCCAAGTACTTCTATTTTGGTAACAACGGATATATTAGGGAGTGCATCAATAATGCTGTTCATAAAATTCATACCTGTATCAGGGAGGTTTTTTCCCAGATAATCAATAACCGCATTGGTGTCAATTAAATATTGCGGTTGTTCCATTCGTTACGGCTTTGAGTTACATAGTTTTGAAGTTCGGTTGCAATATCAGAAGGAAGTTTCCCAGCATATTTTTCAGAAAGTTTTTGTTTCGACTGTATGCTTTTTTTTAGCACTTTTATTATATGCAAGTCTTCCAAATCCTCTAAGAGTTTATAAGCTTTATTGTTATTTATTTGTACGAGAACAGTTTCCATTTTAAAATTATTTTAGGAGTGATGGTAATTTATATTTAGCAAATAATGCATCCATAAATTATAGTAAAGCGTTGCTTTTTTACAAATATAAGTGAATAAAAGAACGCAAACAACTAATAATACTTAAACATTCCTACTTTATATACCAATGCGCAGCTACTCCACCTCCACATAATCAATATCTTTGCCGTAGCTTTCTTCAATATAAAAAACACCAATCAGTGCCAATATTAAGGCAACACAGCCAACAGTAATGGCAGAATGGACAATGCCCATTTGAGGCTCCAAATATTGCCATGCCAATAGCATTAAAACCGCCGAACCTCTTACAAAATTAGGTACAGAAGTGGTTACGGTGGAGCGGATATTTGTACCAAATTGTTCGGATGCTACGGTTACAAAAATAGACCAATAACCCATGGCAATGCCCAGTACAAAAATGATAAAATAAAACCTGTTGGCAGATACGCCTTCCGACATAAAATACCATGCGCTAAATGAAAAAAGTGCTGTTAATGCAATAATAATGGCTTTTTTGCGTGATTTAAGTTGTTGGCTGATAAGGCTAATAACCATACTGCCTATGGATGCACCAATATAATGATATAAAATGGCGCGTCCGTTGGTAACAGGTTGGGTAATGCCTAATTTTAGTGCAAAATCTTTAGCAAAAAAAACAAGTATACCAATGGTAAACCAGGTTGGTAAACCAATAAAAATACAACTGATGTATTTAAAAAAACGTTTTTTATTAGTAAATAAACTCATAAAATTACCACGTTTTACCTCCGATGTTTTTAGTTTATCAAACATACCCGATTCATGCACGTATACGCGTAAAGCTAATAATAAAAGCCCTAAAGTACCACCAAACCAATAGGCTTGTTTCCATCCAAATTCCGAAACATAAAAAGCCAATGCAGCGCCCATTATTCCAATAAAAGAAACTAGTCCGGAGCCGTAGGCGCGGGTTTCTTTGGTCATTACTTCGGATACAAGTGTAATGCTTACTCCCAATTCACCAGCCAAACCAAAGCCTGCAATAAAACGCAATACAGCATATTGATCAATGTTTTGAACAAAACCATTGGCTATATTTGCCAGTGAATAAAGTAAAATGGTTAAAAATAGGGTAGACATTCGTCCTTTTTTATCGCCCAAAATGCCCCAAACAATACCACCTAATATTAATCCTATTAATTGTAAGTTTAATAAATATACGCCTGCTGCTTTAATTTGGGCAGCTCCAGTAATACCAATAGCCATTAAGCTGCTGTCCTTAACTATGCCAAATATAATTAAGTCGTACACGTCAACAAAATAGCCCAATGCGGCTACTATTACAACAATGTTAAATGGGTTGGTATGGGCTTGTTTGGTCATAAAATTGATTTTTAAAAGATACCAAAAGTAGTAATAAAAATGGTTGTAGGCGTGGGTAATTCTCTGTTACCTTTTCCGAAGTTTTAAACTTTGGAAAAGTTTTTTTTCGTGAATACCATTTGGCATAAATATTAAAGACCTAACAGGTTTTGAAAACCTGTCAGGTCTATTAATCTAGATTGCTATCGGTGGTGAGGCTACAAAAAAAGCAGCCCTTCCATATTGGAAGGGCTGCTTTTTTCATCTTAATACTATATACTTTGTACCAAATACTACAAAATACTACTTAGTAACCACCATTTTTTTAGTAACAGTGTTTTTTCCGTCCGATAAAGAGAAGAAATAAGTACCGTTAGCTAAATCAGTAGTAAATACAAATGTGTTAGCACCTAAAGTTGCGTTAATGTTTGTATCGTATACCTGACGACCTAATACATCTGTAACCGTAAAGTCAATGTTTCCATTTCCAACAGCATTAAAGTTGATGCTAGTGCTGCCATCAAATGGGTTAGGAATGTTTTGAGCAACATTAAAACTTCCGCCTATACTAAAGTTTTCGATACCTGTAATTTTACCTTTCCCAATTTTAATTGGTGTTGGTTTTACACTAGGTGTTGGGTAACCATATATGCTATCAGTTTTAGGACTAACAAAACTTTGCAATGAACCTCCAGTTAATAACGAACTGTACCCAAATAATCCTGGAGTTAAAGTAATAGTGCCATCTGCATCTTTTGGTGTTGCAGGCACATTAAATGTAACAGAAACACAAGCAATTGTGTTTGTTCCAAACATACCTCTTGGCCAATTAGAAGTAACAGTATAAGATGGTGTAGTACCCATTCCAGTAATTTTCACTTGTCTTTCAGCAACTAATATGCTGTCGAGTGTTGCTGTTCCTGATGTAGTTACATTGTTTCTAGGAATATAAAAAGTCCAAGATTTAGTATAAACACCACCTGCAGTAAATTTTAGTGTATCATCCAATCCTGGTAAAAATTTTGGTGTAAGTACCGTATCACTCGCTAAAATATTTGGATCAAGTGTGCAACCGTAATCAAAATCTAAGCTATCAACTAATAATTTAGAGCCAATTTTTGAATTAGCACGTACTACTGTTGCCGAAGATATTAGTACAATTAAAGCGGTATCTGGAGCAACTGCACCACCTCTATAAGTAATATCTGCTGCAAAATTTTGCCAAACAGTATCGATATCAGTGTTACCAAATAACATTACATTACCAGCACCAATGGTATCTCTGTGAGCTGCAACAGCACCTTTTACAGGAATCCATTTTGTAAGCACAACAGCAATTACAGCTGTATCGGTTATACCTCCAGGTACGTATTTACATACACCTGTTAACGCAAGTGCACGTTGTCTGAAAGGAAAACCTCCTAAAAAGGTTGGTCTTGCTGGTGTTCCACTAAAAGTAATATCATTTTTTGCAACATTAGAAATTGCAAAACCTGGTATTGCTTGCCCACTTTGTGCAGTTGTATTTACTTGTATTGTTCCTGTGCCTAAGCTATCAACTCCTTTTGCTCTTGTAACAGAATTTTTAGGTACGTTAATAGTTACATTACCAAATGGAGGTACGTTTGCTGTAAATGATTTTCCATTTAATGTGCCCCAGTTGTTAGGCTCTTGTTGCCCAATGCTATTAGTCCAATAATCAAAATTTGCATTGGGTAAAGAATCCAACTGCGCAAACGCAGATGCACCTAAACACAAGGCAGATACAAAAAGTAACGTTTTTTTCATGTTTTTTTAATTTTTAATTTAATTATTTATTTTAGTTTAAATTTTTCGTGGTTACAAATATAATTTAAACATACTGTAAAAACAAATGTTTAGCGTGTTTGTTTTTTAGTTATTAAATATCTTTAATACATACTATTTAAAGGCATTTTCAGGCGTGTGTTACTTTTTTTAACTGAAAAAGTTTTTAACAATTAGTGTTCATTAAAGTGGAGTTGATAAACCCAACAGGTTTTGTTTGTTTTGTTAGGTATTTGTAGTTGTACTTAGTCTAAAGCGCCGCTCCCAAATTTTTATATCCAACAACATTTTTATAGCTGTTATTTGCGTAAATTTGTATTTACGCTTACAGTGATAGCGGTTTGCTAATTAAAATAATGTATATCATGAAAATATTATTGGAAATACCCGACAGTAAAGCTGCGTCTTTGATGGATGTATTAAGAAGTATTTCCTATGTAAAGGCTAAAACACTTACTGATACAAAGGCTCAGTTAATGGAAGAAATTAGGGAAGCGGTGGAAGAGATGAAACAAATTAGGGCAGGTAAAAAAAAGGCTCGCAATGCGGAGGATTTCCTAAATGAGTTATGATGTAAAAACGATTGCTTTTGGAACTAGTGCAGGATCTTAAAAATAATCCTGAACAAGGTATTGCCATTGGTAAAAATTGTTTCAAAATTCGTATTTCGATTGCTTCAAAAGGAAAAGGAAAATCGGGTGGTGCAAGGGTTATTGCTAATTTTGTGGTTACACATGCTACTGTTTATCTCCTTTCTATTTATGATAAATCTGAAAAAGAAAATCTTTCTGACAAAGAATTAGAAGACCTTTTAAAATCTATTCCTCTTTAAAATACTGCGCAAACGCAGATGCACCTAAATACAAGGCAGAAAACAAATGTTTAGCGTGTTTGTTTTTAGTTATTAAATATTTTTAATACATACTATTTAAAGGCGTTTTCAGGCGTGTGTTACTTTTTTTAACTGAAAAAAAATTTAACAATTAGTGTTCATTAAAGTGGAGTTGATAAACCCAACAGGTTTTTAAAACCTGTTGGGTTTTGTTTGTTTTTGTTAGGTATTTGTAGTTAATGCTATTGAGTAATCACCATTTTACGTGTTACCGCATTTTTTCCGTCAGATAAAGAGAAAAAATAAGTACCATTTGCTAAATCTGTAGTAAATACAAATGTGTTAGCACCTAAAGTAGCATTGATATTGGTATCGTATACATTACGACCTAAAACATCGGTAACTGTAAAATCAATATTCCCATTTCCAGTAGCATTAAAGTTAATAGTAGTGCTACCATCAAATGGGTTTGGGATATTTTGGCTTACATTAAATGATCCGTTAAGGCTAAAGTTATTAATACCAGTAATAACAGGGTTACCAACTTTAACTTTGTAACCTGCAAGTGGAAGTTTTTTAGTAAATGTTCCATTGTCCTCAATATTGGGTTTTAAAAACCCTTGGGATTGATTTACAATTGCAGAATCTAATTGTCCGTATGGGCTACCTTTAATACTTAATTTATAAAGTATATTGTTTACGTTTGGCATTGTTCCCGAAATGGTTAAGCAATACGGTTGGTTGGCATATATAACGCATTTACCACAATTATAGCTAACACCTGCTGGTAAGCCAGTAATGGTATCAATTTTAATACTATCAACCGTTGCGTTAATACTTGGTATAAATGCCGCAATTGCTTTTGGAGAAGCTAAGGTAATATTTTTAGTAGCAAAAACAGTAACTACTTGGGTAAACAAAGCATTAATGTTAGCGGTAATTACCACATTGCTATCTGGTAAAAATTGAATGGTAGTAGCGGTTGTGTTAATTAATGGATCAGGGGTGCATGCTGCCTTTGGAGTTGATTGTGCAAAGCCTGCATTAGCCCCTGTAACTAAAATGGAAATAAAAAGTAGCGATTTTTTCATGATATAGGTTTTATTTTAATGATTAATTTTTTTTAATGATTTTGGCAAATATACTACTAAAGATAGCTGAAACAAAATGTAGTATTATATACCCTTGTATCTGAATACGAAAATAAAAAATGAAAGGTTGGGTGGGTGGCGTTATTATACAAACGATTGTAAATCGTGTAATTTACGATATGCACCATTTTTGGCAAGTAAAACAGTATGGGTTCCTTGTTCAATAATTTCACCTTTTTGCATTACAATAATTTCATCGGCATGTTGTATGGTTGATAAACGGTGGGCAATAACAAGCGAAGTGCGGTTTTTCATGAGTTTATTGAGGGCATCCTGTACCAAACGTTCACTTTCGGTATCTAAAGCCGAGGTGGCTTCATCCAATATCAAAATAGGTGGATTTTTTAAAACGGCGCGGGCAATGCTTACACGTTGTCTTTGTCCGCCCGAAAGTTTATTACCTCTATCTCCAATATTTGTTTGGTAGCCTTGGGGCATTTGCGAAATAAATTCGTGTGCATTCGCAATTTTTGCGGCTTCTATCACTTGGGCTTCGGTAACGTTTTCCATACCAAAAGCAATGTTGTTAAAAAGCGTATCGTTAAATAAAATAGATTCCTGTGTTACAATGCCCATAAGGCTTCGCAAATCGGCAAGCGTAATATCCTTTATTCCTATTCCGTCAATCAAAATTTCGCCTTGCGATGGGTCATAAAAGCGGGGTAACATATCGGCCATGGTAGTTTTTCCTGAGCCCGATTGACCAACAAGCGCAATGGTTTTGCCTTTTTCAACTTTTAAGTTAATGTTGTTTAATACCCAGCCTATTTCTGCTTCGCGATAAGCAAAAGATACATTTTTATATTCTATTTGTTTTTCAAAATTAATAAGTGTTTTAGGGCTTTTAGGATCTTGTATAGCTACTTCGGCATTTAATATTTTATTTACCCTTTCGGTACTTGCCAATCCTTTTTGTATGTTGTAATATGCGGTGGTAAAGGATTTGGCAGGTGCAATCAATTGGGAGAACAAAGCAAGGTAGGTAATAAAAACAGCACCACTCATGGCAGGATGATTGCCCAGTACCATTTTGCCACCTACGTATAAAATAATTACAAATACAGTAATGCCCATAAACTCGCTCAAGGGCGACGATAAATCCACACGGCGGTAGGCTTTTACCATTAAATTGGTGTAATCGTTATTTATTTTTTCAAATTTTTGTTTAACATTTTTTTCTGCATTAAAAGCTTTTACAATGCGTAATCCGCCAAGGGTTTCGTCCATTATGGACATTAAAATTCCTGTTTTTTCTTTTTCTTCGGTGGAGGTTTTTTTTAATGATTTACCAATTCGACCGATTACCAATCCTGCAATGGGAAGCAGAACAAGCGCCAGGGTAGTTAATTGCCAGCTCATTAAAAACATGGATAATAAATAAATAAAAATAGTAACCGGTTCACGAAACACCATTTCTAACGAGCTCAATACACTCCATTCTATTTCCCGCACATCTGCCGTCATGCGCGACATAATATCCCCTTTACGCTCATCGGAGTAATAACTTAAAGGCAATACCAATATTTTTTTAAAAATATTGTTACGCATATCTTTTACAACACCGTTGCGAATAGGGGCAATAAAAAACATACCTAAATAGCGAAATAAATTTTTTAAAAATATAGTAACAATAATAAACAAACAAATTCCAATAAGTACATGCAATGAGTCGTGCGCTTGAATATCGGACGCTAAAAAATAATTAATATTTTCCATAATCGATGCAGGCGAAAGATGGAATTGGGGTTTCCCTTTTAATAAAATGTCTTGAAGTTTTTTACTATCGTCCGAAAACAAAACCTGTAAAAACGGAAATAGCATGGCAATAGAAAACAACCCAAAAACGGCTGATAACAAGTTGAATAGTATATTTAAAATAGCAAATCGCCAGTAACCTTTTACGTATTGGAGTATGCCAAAAATGTTTTTCATGCGGCAAAGGTAACTTTAAAGTTCAAAGTTTTAAAGTTCAAAGTTCAAAGTTTTGCTTTAGCCTTTAATCAATCTCCCTTTATTTACTAACTTTGAACTTTAAAACTTTGAATTAAAAATTATGGATTCAACACGTCAGTTAAAGGTTTCGCGATTGATACAAAAAGAACTTGGTGAAATATTTCAACGGGAAACGCGCGTATTTTTTGGCAATGCGCTAATTACTGTAACACAGGTAAGGGTTAGCCCCGATTTGGGCGTAGCAAAAATTTATGTAAGTTTATTTAATGTGCCCGATGTACAGGCGTTGCATAAGCTGATACAGGTGCATACCAAGGATATACGTTCCAAATTATCCGACAGGATAAAAAAGCAGGTACGCATTATTCCCAACCTTGTATTTTTTGTAGATGATTCCTTAGATTATGCGATGCGGATTGATGAATTATTAAAGCCCCTAACCCCTAAAGGGGAGTAATATCCATACATCAACAATTGAAAATTAAAAAAGAAAATACAAATAGTAAACCTATTACGAGCTCCCCTTTAGGGGTTGGGGGCTTTACTGGGCTATCTTTCCCTTTTTTTATAGCAAAGCGTTACCTGATTTCAAAAAAATCGCACAATGCCATTAATATTATTTCGGGCATTTCGGTAGTGGGAGTTTGTATAGGAACCATGGCGCTTATTATTGTGCTGTCCGCTTTTAATGGATTATCTGATTTAGTATCCTCGCTATACAATTCCTTTGATGCCGATATTGAAATTACCGCAAAACAAGGAAAAACATTTATTACTACCACTCAGCAATTACAGGCCTTAAAAAAAATAAACGGCATTGCCTATTATTCCGAAATTATGGAAGGTAATGCGCTATTAAAATACGGCGAAAAACAATGCGTTGCCACCATAAAAGGTGTGGATAGCAATTTTGTGAAGATGAGCAGTTTTGATACCCTAGTAAGTGATGGGGTATTTAATCTCAAAAATAACAATGTTGTTATAGGTAAAGGACTAGGTAATATATTACAAACTGGTCCAGGCGAAGTGTTTACAGCCATTTCGGTATACGCACCCAAGCGTGGCAATGTGAGTACCTTTGATGCCGAAGGCGGATTAAATGAACAAAAAGTGTATGCCGCAGGAGCGTTTTCAATTAACGATGAATTTGATTATAAATATGTACTTACAGATATTGATAAAGCTCGTAAGCTATTTGATTATACCAATGAAGTTACTGCTATTGAAATGAGTTTAAAACCCAATATAGATGTTGAAGCAGTTCAAAAAAGCGTTGCAATGGTGATGGGGAGTAAATATGAAATAAAAAACCGCCAACAACAAAATGCTTTGTTGTATAAAACATTAAAGTCAGAAAAATTATGGACTTTTATAATTCTTGTTTTTATATTAATAATAGCCACATTTAACGTAATTGGTTCATTAACCATGTTGATAATAGAAAAGAAAAAGGACATTGGTATTTTGCATAACATGGGAGCCGATAGTCAGTTGATACGTAAAATATTTTTAATAGAAGGCATGCTCATTACATTTGTTGGTGCAGCATTGGGCATATTGTTGGGTACTTTAATTTGTTGGCTTCAAATTAAATTTTCGTTGGTTAGGTTTACCGAAGGTTATGTAGTGGATGCCTATCCTATAAAGATGCAAGTAATGGATTTTATTATGGTTTTAGGAGTTGTATTGTTGATTGGATTTTTTGCAGCCTGGTATCCAGTAAGGGTGTTTACTAAAAAACATTTGGTGTTTTAGTAAACATTTTGACACAACTTTAGATGTATTTGCCATGCCCACAACCAACAACTAAGCAATTTTAAAACGCAGGCAATTTTTTAATATATTTAGGTTGTATTTTTTTAAATGCCGTTTAATATCACCGCAGCTTTTTCAAGTGTTTCCTCTTTTTTAGCAAAACAAAAACGGAGTACTTTATTGTCCAGCCCTTCGTGATAAAACACTGAAATAGGAATGGATGCTATACCAAACTCTTTGATTAATTTTACAGCATAATCAGTGTCTTTTTCTTTGCTGATGGCTTTGTAACGAAGCAACTGAAAGTAGGTGCCTGAAGAAGGTTCAAACTCAAACTTTGAGTTTTTTATCAATTTTACAAAATAATCTCTTTTTGTCTGATAAAAACTACCCAGTTCCAGGTAATTATCTTTGTTTATTAAAAATTCTGCCAAAGCATGTTGTATAGGTGTATTGCAGGAAAACACCAAAAACTGATGTACTTTTCTAAATTCAGCCATTAAATTTTCAGGTGCCACACAATAGCCCATTTTCCAACCAGTTGTATGAAATGTTTTGCCAAATGATGACACAATAATACTACGTTCCGCCAATTTTGGGAAACGTGCCACACTTTGGTGTTCAAAGCCATCAAAAATAATATGTTCGTAAACCTCATCACTTAAAATTACAATGTCGGTGCCTTGTGTAAGTTTTTCCAATTTACTCATGTCTCTTGCCGACATAATGCTTCCGGTAGGATTATGAGGTGTATTAATGATAATCATCTTAGTACGATGATTGATTATTTTTTTTACTTCTTCCCAATCAATAGCATAAGTAGGTGCTTTGAGCGATAAATAAATGGTTTTACCGCCATTCATTTCAATGGCAGGTTGATAACAATCGTAAGCCGGTTCAAAAACAATTACCTCATCGTTTTCCTTAATTATTGCTGAAATAGCAGTATAAATAGCCTGTGTAGCACCAGAGGTAATTGTAATTTCTGTTTCAGGGTCGTATTTTGCTGAATAGATTTCTTCTGTTTTTTGTGCCAATACCTTCCTAAGGCTTATTAAACCTTCCATTGGTGCATATTGATTGTGGCCAAGCTTCATGTATTTATTTACAAGTCCTACCAATTCTTCATTACAGCTAAAATCCGGGAAACCCTGAGAAAGGTTAATGGCATTGTGTTCATTTGCCAATTTACCCATAACGGTAAATATGTTGGTGCCAATATTTGGTAATTTACTATTGATAAAATTGGGATAATTCATACAATTAAAAACAGAGATTTAGCAATACAAAAATACAGTATATACCTAAACTGTATCGCTTATTTTAAAAATAAAATAAGGTTTTTGCTTTTGGTTTACACGATTTAATTTACTTTTGGCGGCAATTATTAACTAAAAGCGACAAATAATGATAATTGAAAACAACAAAGTAGTTTCTGTAAACTACCTTTTAACTAAAAAAGCTAACGGCGAACACGT
This sequence comes from Bacteroidota bacterium, assembly GCA_947447995.1. Lineage (GTDB taxonomy): Bacteria > Bacteroidota > Bacteroidia > 2-12-FULL-35-15 > 2-12-FULL-35-15 > 2-12-FULL-35-15. The sequence continues at coordinate 17,303 of CANFLQ010000036.1, forward strand.
TGAACAAACAAGTAAAGAACAACCTTTTGTATTTATTTTTGGTACAGGTGGTTTGTTGGAAGACTTTGAACAAAATTTGATCAATAAAAAAGCTGGCGATGCGTTCGATTTTTTTGTTGACCACCAACGCGGTTACGGTGTGAGAGACGAACAATACCTTGTAAATATTCCAATGGAAGCCTTTATGGGTGAAGATGGTAAATTTGATGATGAAAATGTAAAAGTTGGAGTAACACTTCCAATGGTTGATAACGAAGGAAATCCTTTATACGGTACCGTATTGGAGATTGCAGAGAATCACATCAAAATGGATTTTAATCATCCTTTAGCAGGACATGATTTGCACTTTAAAGGAGAAATTTTGGAAGTTAGACCGGCTACAGAAGATGAATTGGCGCATGGACACGTTCATGGCGAACATGGACATCAGCACTAAATAAAAAATAGGATAATAAAAAAACAGGCAATTTTGATGCTCAAGATTGTCTGTTTTTTTATTAAATTAATATTGTTAGTACAAGCAACAAAACTGTTGCTAAAATAAGAAAAAATATAAGCGTAATACTTCCAAAAAATATCCCCGCACCAGCCAAACCTTTTCCTTGTTGTTCTTTTGGATTAATTTTATTTCGTTTAATTGCAACAATTCCTAAAACAATGGAAAGTATTGATGCGATTAACGCTGTTAAGCCTATTGTGGCTAAAAAAACATACAACCCTAAATATAGTAAAGGATACGCAGCAGCAAAAAAAACAAAACAGAGTATTGGTGATGAAAGACCTAATATAAAACTTGCTACCCCAAAACCGTGTTTTGCTAGTGCTTTGGGCTCTTTTTTAACTTTACTAATTTTATGAAAAATAAAAGCGAGCAAGCCAAAAAGCAATAATCCAACAACAGTATAGCTTGTAAGTATTGCCAATAATAAACACAAAACAAAAAGAGAAAAAAAAGGGTTTTTTTCGGCTTTGTTTTTTTTAGTTGGAGGTATCGGTTCTGTTTTTTTTAATGATTGTATTGCTGGCTTTAAAAGTTGCTTAGCAAGTATGCTTGTTTTACATATTGGCAATGTGTTTACTTTATTTTTATTTAAGGAGGCACTTAAATTTTCTGCCGAATTTAAACTAACGGTATCCCATTTATATAAGCTGTTTAATGCTATTGAATTTTTTTTTTCTGTTTTCTGTGCTAATTTAGTATTCAATTTAGGTTGATTAAGTGTTGTTTTTTTATTCCAACAAACATAGTTGCCAGGCATATAAACTCTTTTTTGAATAGAGCAAGCGCTAAGCGCTATGACTATAAAAACTATACTAATAAAGGAGTGTTTATTTTTCATTTGATCTTGTTAAATTAGTTTTTCAAACTCAAAACCTTTTGCTTTTGCTTGTTCAATAAAGCGTGGCAAGGCATATTCCAAGTTTTTTTGTGATTTAATACTGTCGTGAAAAACAATGATGGAGCCATTTCTAACATTGTTAATTGCCTTGCTTAAACATTTTTCGGGACTGGTTTTGCGATCGTAATCACCACTCAAAACATCCCACATAATAATAGAATAACTACATGTTTTATTTTTGAGAAGTTGAGCAATTTGCGATTTTTTTATTTTTCCGTAAGGGGGACGAAACAATACTCGTTGCTTTCTTTCGCCTACTTCCATTATCTTATCACACATAACTATATTGTCCATATAATTATTTATATGCGTATTCCAACCGTTTAAATGGTTGTAGGTATGGTTTCCTACAGCGTGATTTTCTGTTAAAATGCGTTGATAAACCTCAGGATGTTTTATAATATTTTCGCCAACACAAAAAAAAGTTGCTTTGATGTTATTTTGTTTTAAAACATCCAACACCCAAGGTGTAATTTGGGAAATTGGACCGTCGTCAAAGGTAAGATAGATTTTATTTTGTGTGCTGTCCATCCTCCAAATAGCTTTTGAATACAGCTTTTTTAAGAGATATGGAGGACGAACCAAGTACACAGTTTATATTTTTGACACGAATTTCACGAATTATACATTTTTAATTCATTTCTTAATCAGTGAAATTCATGTCATTTATTTTTATTGTTGTTGCATTTTAGCTGTCATGCCCAGCGATTGAAGCAATTGCGTATAACGTGCTTCCAATTGTTTAGATACTTTTTCCTGTTTAAAATTATTGCTAAAATAAATTAAACGTTCACAAATATCTTGCGCCTGATCCATATCTCCACCGTAAGCAGCCATGTCTCTTCTATCTAACGAATGATAATACGTGATATTTTTTTCATAATTATCAAATAATTCTACCGCCAGTTTATTTGCTTTTTCGTTAGCTCCAGCCTGATAATAACCCATGATGATGGAATAAATGGTTGCATCATAAGGCACGTTTTCTTTCGGTGTTATTTTTATCACTTTATCAAGTACTTTAATCGCTTTATCCTTTTTGCCTTCAGCAATTAAAACATTTGCCAATGAACCCAAGCGCTGACGCACATTTAATGCGCATGAACGAATAAACACATCGTCTAAATTTGCACCGGGTTTATCCATTCCGCCCCAAGTAAATTTCATTACTTTATCATACATAATGTCGCTTGCAATGCGGGTTTCCTGACCTTCCTGCTCATTTTGTTTGATTGGCACTAAACGATAAGCTAAACCTTCTAATTGTAAATAAGATGCTAAATTCAAATACGAACTTGCTGGGGCTGTAGCGGCAAAATAAATGGGGCGTTTCCAATTATTTTGTGCCAATAAATCAATCACCATCAGGTCGTTTTTTTGAACGTAAGAACCAGACATTGTCCAATCGATATTTTTTACAATTCTGCTTGCAAGGGCTTTAGGAACAGTCCCATTATTTACAACAGTAGCACTATCCACAGGCACACGCATATTTTTTGTAGGAAAATAATTGTAATACGTATCGCGGGCAACCTGCACACGGTGGTCGCTATCGTCTAATTTTACAAAGTCTATCAACTCTTTAACAGGAATATTGCCTTGTACTTTCATATCGTGATAATCGTGAAACAAAACTATATCACGTGTTCCCTGACGGTATTGCGATTGTGTTAATGAAAAAGGCACAGGGTCGGAATCATATGCTTTACGCACCATTTGATCGATGTACCAATCTGTATTCAAAAGTTCCAAACATACTACACGCACATCGGTACGTATACCTTCCACATCCTGAGCGTACCAAAGCGGGAAGGTATCGTTATCACCATTGGTGAATAATATGGCGTTAGGAGCGCAGGAGTTCAGGTAATTAGCTGCAAAATCACGAGCAATTGTTCTACCCGAACGGTTGTGATCATCCCAACCTTCTTTTGCCATAATGGTTGGTACTGCTAATAAACACAAGGCAGTTGTAGCAATGGCTCCCGTTGTGGGGTTCATTTTCTTTTCTAAAAAATCATAAATTGCCAATACTCCCAATCCAATCCAAATAGCAAATGCGTAAAACGAGCCTGCAAAGGCGTAATCCCGTTCACGCGGTTCATACGGTTTTTGATTTAAGTAAATACAAATTGCTATCCCTGTAAAGAAAAATAACAAACCTACTACTGTTGCATTTTTTGCATCTTTTTTAACCTGATAAAACAAGCCAATTAATCCTAAAATAAACGGTAATCCGTAAAATACATTTTTAGCTTTGTTGTTATCAGCATTATCGGGCAAGCCAACTTGTGGCCCTAGGCGGGCTTCATCAATAATCGATATACCACTTATCCAATTACCGTCGGAAACATTTCCATGTCCTTGAATATCGTTTTGACGACCAACAAAATTCCATAAGAAATAACGCATGTACATTTGCCCAATCTGGTAACGGAAAAAGAAACCTATATTTTGAGAAAAGGTTGGTTTTGCAATTGTTGTAGGTTCGCCAGTTTGAGGATCAATGGTGCTTATTTGTTTGTAATTGCGAGGGTCTGTCCAGTTTTTATAACCTATTACGTGATTGTTTTGGCTGCTCCACATACGAGGAAAAACGGTGCAAAATTCTTTATCGTAATTAGGGATTGAATTTTTACGATCATCGGTAATCACATATTTACCAGCTTTTAAATCCTGTGTATACACCGGAGTTCCGTCTTTATAAGGATTTTCTCTATCTAGCGGAGCACAAAAATATTGACCATACAAAATTGGCCATGAACCATATTGTTCGCGGTTAAGGTAAGATAATAAGTTAATGGCATTTTCGGGATTATTTTCATCCATAGGCGGATTAGCCTGAGAACGAATTACCAATACAAAAAAGGAAGAATAACCAATTAAAATAACGGTAAAACAAAGAATTACGGTATTTAAAATAGGTTTGGCATTTTTGGCAGTATAACGTAATCCAAAAATAATTGCACTTATCAGTAATATGCCATAAACAAAGGTTCCACTGTTAAAAGGCATGCCTAATGTATTCACAAAAAGCAACTCAAACTTAGCCGCCAAACTCACAATCATTGGAATGATGCCCGCCTGAATTCCTCCTAATATTACGATGGATAAAATACCGGTAATGATGAATCCTTTTTGAGTAATGGTTTTGAAATTTTTAAAATAATAAATGTACACAATAGCCGGAATAGCCAATAAATTAAGCAAATGGACACCAATCGACAATCCGATTAAATAGGCAATTAAAATAATCCATCGGTCGGCATGCGGTTTATCCGCCTCACGCTCCCATTTTAAAATGGCCCAAAATACAATGGCAGTAAAAAAGCTGGACATTGCATATACCTCCCCTTCACTAGCCGAAAACCAAAACGAATCGGTAAAAGTATATGCCAAAGCCCCAACAATACCAGAACCTAACACTGCATACATTTTGCCTTTGGTAAACTCCCCTTGTGTATCTGTTATTTTGAGTGCCAATGCGGTGATGGACCAAAACAAGAACAAAATAGTAAACGCACTGCTCAAGGCAGATACGGCATTCACCATCATACCAACTTTTGCGGTATCGCCACCGGCAAACAAACTAAAAAAACGACCAATTAATACAAATACAGGTGCGCCCGGAGGGTGACCTACCTCTAACTTATAGGCACTGGCAATATACTCACCACAATCCCAAAAAGAAGCTGTGGCTTCCATAGTACTTAAAAATACAAATGCTGCAATGGCAAAAACCGCCCACCCGATAATGTTGTTAAGACGTTGATAATTAGACGTATTGTTCATATAGTTATTTCTAAGATAATTTCAAATATTAATGCTTCGCAAAAGGTTAAAAAACACTCATTTGTGAGAATGCTTGCGAAATTAGAAAATTAATTGATTGGAAATCGTTAAAAAAACATAAGAATTGTATTGTCAATAAAATTATATTTATTAGTTTTGCATCCCGAATCACAATATAGTGATTGTAAATTGTCCGATGGTGTAATTGGCAACACGTCTGTTTTTGGTACAGAAGAGTCTAGGTTCGAGACCTAGTCGGACAACTGAAAGTATCGCTTAAAGTTAAGCAGCCACTCAAAGCCCCCTATTTACGGGGGCTTTTTTATTTCTATAACTTAGCTCAAAATTAACAGGTTAAATACAGGTGTCCAAAAAGGGGGCTATGTTTTAAATTTCGGGGGCTATGAAAACAAAAACAAGAATTTTACTTTACTTGCCAACAAAAAAAATTACAAAAAATGGCAAATCTCCAATATACCTAAGAATTACAGTTAATGGCAAGCGCTCCGAAATAAGTACAGGTATTTACACGATGCCCGAAAAGTGGAACAGCGGACAAATAAAGGGCGCTGAAACGGATAACTCTTTAATAGCTAAAATGCTTGCCGATGTGAGCGAAATTAAAAATAGGTTTGTTTTTAATAATATTGAATTTACGGCGGAAACAATAAAGCAAGCCTATTTAAAAAAAGGCGAAGCGGTTAAAAAACATACAATAGCTCAACTAGCTGATGAATATTTTAGTAACGAAAAAAATACAGGCAAACAATTAGGTGAAACAATACGGCGTTATCAAATACGCCTGGGGCCGCTGTACGAATTTTTTAAAGAAAAAAAACTAGAGAGTTAACTATTGCTGAAGTAACACCGCAATTAGTAGATGATTTAATAGACTGGCTGCTTTACAAAAAAAAATACAACCCTAATTATACCATTAAAATAATACAAATTATTAAGCAGATATTTCAGTTTGCAATAAAAAAACGATACCTAACAAATAATCCCTTTGCGTTTGTAAAAATAAAATCAAAACAGAAGCCGTTAATAGTATTATCTAAAGAGGAGTTACAGAATATAATGCAACACAAATTTGAAGTAGCACGCTTACAACAAGTGGCTGACTTATTTTTATTGCAATGCTTTACCGGAATGGCTTATGTTGACTTAATGAATTTTGATAAAACAAAACACCTGCAAAAAGATTTTATTTGTATTAACCGCCAAAAGTCCGACACAGAAAGCCTAATACCCATTTTGCCACACGCAAAAATATTGCTAGAAAAATATAATTACAAAATGCCTAGAATCACAAATCAAAAATACAACGCTTACATAAAAGAGGTTGCCGAAATTACAGGGATAGAAAAGCAACTAACCACCCACGTAGGGCGCAAAACGTGTGGCAGTATATTATTAAACGAAGGCATAAGTATTGAAGTGGTGAGCCGTATATTAGGACATAGAGATACCAAAATAACGCAACACATTTACGCCCGGGTAAACGAGCTGCGTATTAATAGAGAAATGGAGGCGGTTAACCTAGATATTAAAGAAAAAGAAATACCATCAATGCAGTTGGCGTTATTTTAACCTTTATTATTTTTATGCCGCCTATAATCTACTCTCCACTTCCAAGCGGCGTAACCGGTGCACACAATAAAGGAAATGGCTTTAAAACCAAAATCCATATCGGTATAGGTAATACCAACAACAAACAAGTGAGGCACGTAAATTTCCACAAAAGCCTTAAACATATTATTCCGTTTTTTTACCTGTAAAGTAACCTATAATTCCAACACTTACCGCTGCTACTACTTTAGCAACCACTAATGCAGTGCCTATAACAGGCATTGCTATCATTATACCTGCAACCGTTGCCGCTAATCCAGCAATATTGGTAATTTCGTTTTTGTATTTTTTCATACTATTCATACTTTATTGCGTTACTACTCCTTTTTGACTTGTAATATTAGCTTTTGTTTTATTGATCATGTATTGATAATACTCACCAAACGTGCAGCTACCGCTTAATTTAACCGTGTCGGACGGTTTTATTTTAAACGATACCCCCGATAATACACCGCCGTTAACCAATGGGTAAACACTGCCACTATTGGCAAGTAATGCCGAATAGGAAGTATACGCTGGCAACTCAACGTTAACAGTGCTGTCGACTGATGCCGTATACGTGTAAAATTTGGGAGATAAATAAATATTATTGATAGCATCGCCACTATTAATAATGGTAGTACCCACTAGCGTAATGCCTGTTATTGGGTTGCCTGTGGCTGCCAATGGGTGTGGGTAAGCGTATTGTGTGTTGCTAACGGGTGCAATGAAATGGTAATCCCTATTGTGGCGAATATAGGTTGTATCTGCATTGTAGTTGTAAAAATAACTATTATTTGAATCGCCGGGTTTG
>CANFLQ010000037.1 GCA_947447995.1 Bacteroidota bacterium
TCTCAGGAATTGGAGTCGATGGCGGCTACCGTTATTTCGCCAATCGTTGATGCTGCCTACCAATCGGGCTGTCACACTGCTTCGGTATGGGATAATAAATCGAAGGCAAATATTCCAAGACTAATGAAGTTTATGAATGATTTCGGTTTGATCACTGCTCGTGACCCGAAAGGTGTATATCTTTCGATGACAGATGTGATTCACAAGGTTCTTAACGATATTACTGTGAATGAGTGGGCAATCATTATTGGTGGCGACTCTCATACTAGAATGTCGAAAGGTGTTGCTTTTGGTGCTGACTCAGGAACAGTTGCTCTTGCACTTGCTACCGGTGAAGCTACCATGCCAATTCCTGAATCGGTAAAAGTTACTTTCAAAGGCAACTTAAAAGAGTACATGGATTTCCGTGATGTAGTGCATGCTACACAAGCGCAAATGCTTCAAAAGTTTGGTGGCGAAAATGTATTCCAAGGTAGAATTATTGAGGTTCACATAGGAACGCTTACTGCAGACCAAGCGTTTACGTTTACTGATTGGACAGCAGAGATGAAAGCAAAAGCTTCTATCTGTATTTCGGAAGATTATACCTTAATTGAATCGTTGGAGATTGCTAAAAGCAGAATCCAAATTATGATTGATAAGGGTATGGACAATAAAAACCAAGTTCTTAAAGGATTGATTGACAAAGCGAATACTAGAATTAAAGAAATTGTATCCGGTGAAAAACCAGGGTTAACGCCTGATGCAACTGCTAAATATTTTGCTGAAGTAGTTGTTGATTTGGATTTAATTGCTGAGCCAATGATTGCTGACCCCGACGTGAATAACAAGGATGTTTCTAAACGTTATACTCACGATACTATCAGACCGCTATCTTTTTATGGTGGTACTAAAAAAGTAGATCTTGGATTTATCGGTTCTTGTATGGTTCACAAAGGCGATATGAAAATTCTGGCTCAAATGCTGAAGAACATTGACGAACAAAATGGTAAGGTTGAGTTTAATGCACCACTTGTAGTGGCTCCTCCTACTTATAACATCGTAGATGAATTAAAAGCAGAAGGCGACTGGGAAATATTACAAAAATATTCAGGTTTTGAATTTGATGACAAAGCACCGAAAGCTGCTGCACGTACCAAATACGAAAAGATGTTGTATTTAGAGCGTCCGGGCTGTAACCTGTGTATGGGTAATCAGGAAAAAGCAGAAAAAGGAGATACAGTAATGGCAACATCTACTCGTCTTTTTCAAGGAAGAGTAGTGGAAGATGCCGAAGGTAAAAAGGGAGAATCCTTGCTATCGTCAACACCGGTTGTTGTATTATCTACCATCCTTGGTAGAACACCTACAATTGCTGAATATAAAGCAGCAGTGGATGGTATTAACCTTACTAAGTTTGCTCCTTCACATAAACTATTGGTGAGTTAATAAAGAATAAGTTAAATTGTAAATCAAAAGCCCGAGTCTTAGACTCGGGCTTTTTTATACCCTTTATTTAAGGTATTTATTTTTGCATTTGATTACAGCTTAGGCAATAGTAAACTTTAGCTTTTGACAAGCAAAATTCGTATATTGTCAACATCATAGAGTATGATATATTTTTACTAACAAAAAATTATTACCATGGCATTTGACATTGAAATGATTAAGGCAGTTTACGAAAAACTTCCCAGTAAAATAGAAGCAGCTCGTAAGCTACTTGGACGCCCACTAACACTTACTGAAAAAACGCTTTATGCTCACTTGAACGTTGATCAAAAACTACAGAACTTTGAACGTGGAAACTCTTATGTAGATTTTGCACCAGACAGAGTAGCGATGCAAGATGCAACAGCTCAAATGGCCTTGTTGCAATTTATGCAGGCTGGTCGTCCTAAAGTGGCAGTGCCATCTACAGTACATTGCGACCATTTAATTACTGCAAAAGTTGGTGCAAAAACCGATTTAGAATTTGCAAACAAAGAAAGTAAAGAAGTATATGATTTCTTAGGTTCTGTATCTAATAAATTTGGTCTTGGTTTCTGGAAACCGGGTGCAGGTATCATTCATCAGGTAGTTTTAGAAAACTATGCTTTCCCCGGTGGATTGATGATTGGTACTGATTCTCACACTGTAAATGCTGGAGGTTTAGGTATGATTGCCATTGGTGTTGGTGGAGCGGATGCGTGTGATGTAATGGCAGGATTGCCTTGGGAATTAAAAATGCCAAAATTAATTGGTGTTAAATTAACAGGTAAATTAAACGGTTGGACTGCTCCAAAAGATGTTATCTTAAAAGTTGCCGGTATCCTTACCGTTAAAGGTGGAACAGGTGCTGTTGTTGAATATTTTGGTGAAGGAGCAACATCCATGAGTTGCACTGGTAAAGGAACTATTTGTAACATGGGTGCCGAAATTGGTGCTACTACCTCTACTTTCGGATACGATGCTTCTATGGAGCGTTACTTGAATGCTACCGGTCGTGCTGATGTTGCTGAATTGGCAAACAACGTAAAAGAACACTTAACAGCTGATGCTGAAGTATACGCAAATCCTGAGAACTATTTTGATCAGGTTATCGAAATCAATTTATCAGAATTAGAACCACATGTTAACGGCCCTTTTACTCCTGATTTGGCCACACCAATTTCAAAATTGAAAGAAGTAGCAATAAAAAATGGCTGGCCATTAAAAATTTCTGTTGGTTTATTAGGTTCTTGTACCAACTCTTCTTATGAAGATATTTCTCGCGCAGTGAGCATTGCAAAACAAGTAACAGAAAAAAACTTAGTTTCTAAAGCTGAATATTTGATTAATCCTGGTTCTGAACAAATTCGTTATACCATTAAACGTGATGGTTTTTTGGATGTATTTGATAAAATTGGTGCGAAAGTATTTACCAACGCTTGTGGTCCTTGCATTGGTATGTGGGACAGGATGGGTGCTGAAAAACAAGAAAAAAATACCATCATCCATTCTTTCAATAGAAATTTCGCGAAACGTGCGGATGGTAACCCAAACACGTATGCGTTTGTTGCATCGCCTGAAATTGTTACAGCAATGGCCATTGCAGGTGATTTAACGTTTAATCCTTTAACCGATTTTTTAACAAACGAAAAAGGTGAAAAAGTAAAATTAGATGCGCCAACAGGTGATGAATTACCTACAAAAGGCTTTGCTGTAGAAGATGCAGGATTCCACGCACCGGCCGCTGATGGAAGCAAAGTTATTGTTGCTGTTTCTCCAACTTCTGATCGTTTGCAATTATTGGATCCATTTGCTGCTTGGGAAGGTACTGACTTGAAAGGCTTGAAATTACTTATCAAAGCAAAAGGCAAATGTACTACCGATCATATCTCTATGGCGGGTCCATGGTTGAAATACCGCGGACATTTGGATAATATTTCTAACAACATGTTAATTGGCGCTGTTAACTTTTTCAACGAAAAAACAGATAATGTAAAAAATCAATTAACTGGTGCTTACGATTCAGTACCTAAAGTACAACGTGCATACAAAGCCAAAGGAATAGGTTCTATCGTTGTTGGTGACGAAAACTATGGTGAAGGTTCGTCACGTGAGCATGCAGCTATGGAGCCTCGTCATTTAGGTGTTCGTGCGGTATTGGTAAAATCATTTGCACGTATTCACGAAACAAACCTTAAAAAACAAGGCATGTTAGGTTTAACATTTATCGATAAATCGGATTACGATAAAATTAAAGAAGATGATATTATTGACATTGTTGGCTTAACAAAATTTACTCCAAATACTCCATTAACATTAGTATTAAACCATACTGACGGAAGCAAAGATGAAATTAAAGCAAACCATACGTATAACGAACAACAAATTGAGTGGTTCAAAGCAGGGGGAGCATTAAATATTATTCGTGCAAATGTGAAAGGGTAAAATAGATTCAAGATTTGAGAAGCAAGATTCAAGAAAAAATGCGTTACTAAATTAGTAACGCATTTTTTTTATCTTAATTTCGCAACATGAAAGCATATAATCCCAAGGACTGGTTTAGTTTAATTCTTAACTTTCATAAAAGCGACGCATTTAGAATGTTAATTCCTGCTATGATAGGAATTGCTGCATTGTCGAGTTTAATCTGTTATTTGGATATTGAATTGGGCCTGGTGAAATTAAGAAGCACCACTGTAATGCATTCTTTGCTAGGTTTCGTAATTTCTTTGTTGTTGGTTTTTAGAACCAACACAGCTTATGATCGTTGGTGGGATGGGCGTAAATTGTGGGGAGAACTGGTAAACAACAGCCGAAACCTCATGCTTAAAATAAATGCTTTTGTGCCAGAGGATAAAAAGGAAATTCGAAATAATTTTAGGATATTAATTACCAATTACGCATTTGCATTAAAAGAACATTTGCGAAACGGACTAAAACCTGAACAGCTGGAAGAGCATCCTTTATTAGCCATTAAAGATTTGAAAACGATACATCATGTGCCTAATAAAATAGCTTTGCAAATGTATATCGACTCCAACGAATTGGTGAAAAACAATATTATTTCAGCCGAACAATTATTAATTTTAAATGAAGAACTTCGCGCTTTCACCAATATAGCAGGCGGTTGTGAACGTATTAAAAATACTCCTATTCCTTATTCATACAGTTCATTCATTAAGCGTATTATTTTTATTTATATACTCACTTTACCATTCGGTTTAATGAACGATTTAAAATGGGCAACTGTACCAATAGTGTTATTTGTGTTTTATGCCTTTGCAGGATTGGAACTACTTGCCGAAGAAATAGAAGATCCATTCGGGCATGAACAAAATGATTTACCAACTGATAATTTGGCAAATACTATAAAGAAAAATTTATTGGAGATTGTAGGTTAATTTATATTAAACAGATAATTCATATAAAATTCAATTACTACAAACAGTGCACCCCTCTGGGGTTCTAAAAAGCTCCATAGGAGCTTACTGTTTGTAGGAAATCATATAACATAACCAAATCAAGCTCCGTAGGAGCGACCTGTATAAAGAGAGATAAGGAGCAAGAAAAAAAGCGTTACTGAACGAGTAGCGCTTTTTATTTAAATTATGTCCAAAGTATTACAAATCACGGTTAGACTTTTAATCTAATATTTGTAAAAAGTTATTCCCAAAATGAAGCACTTCATTTCCCCCAACGAATACACTGTTGTTCTGAATTGCTTTAATTAATGAAATGTTTAATGAAAAATCAACTGGGATACTAATTGTTGATTTCATTCCACTTTGATTGCAAGGGACTCCCGTTACGCTGATAAAATTAGTTTTCATTTTTATTGGTATTAGTTATGTTTAAAAGTGTCCAGTTATTCCAGAATTTTTCTAAACGATATCCGAATTTACCTTTAATTAATGGAAATATTTTTTAGGTAGCAAAAGAAATGATTGCAAAATAGTGTGATCCTTTTTTAGGAATATCAAAAAAAATGTTATAAAAATCTGGGGTTCTTTTACAACGCAATCAACCCCTCAATCCCTTTCATTTCCTTATATTTTTCAATAATAGAATCGGCATTTAGCATAGCTTCTTTAACAGTTATGCTAAAAAATTTTCCTGTGGATGATGCTTTGTGAGAGATGATAGCTTCGTCAGAAAATTTAGATTCAACCAAGGCTATTTTGTGGTTATCGGCGGGAATAATAAATTTAAACATATATACTCTAGGCCAATTGTTATCTTCGTTTAATAGCTGTCTCAGCTTATCAAATCCTTCATCTTTTTCCATATAAACAAAGGTAAATTTTAATCCATTTAGTTTGTTAATTTTGTTTAAAATAACGCGCTTACATGGAAACATTCAAAATAAAAGGAAAATACATTCAACTCAATCAATTGATAAAAGCAATGGCATGGTGCGCTAATGGCGCGGAAGCAAACAATTTAATTGACCAAGGTTTGGTAAAAGTGAACGGTGAGGTGGAACATCGTAAACGAAACAAGTTAGTGGTGGGAAGTAAAGTAGAATTTAATAAACAGGTGGTGGTTATTGAATAAAGAAAGAATTACCACTAAGGCACTAAGTACACTAAAAAAACCACTAAGAATTTTTCTTAGTGAACCTTTGTGATCTTAGTGTCTAAGTGGTAAAAAAAACCTAAAAATTGTTAGTTAATGGCTGATAAAATTATTGAACACCCCAGTAAATATATGGTCAGAATTGTTATTTTTACTTATTCATGAAAAAAGTAAATATTTGATTTATGGCATTAAAAAATGATTTGATTTTAAGGGCAGCGCGCGGCGAAAAAGTTGAACGTACTCCTGTATGGTTAATGCGTCAGGCGGGGAGAATATTGCCGGAATACCGCGCCGTTCGCTCTAAAATGGGTGGATTTAAAGAGTTGGTTGAAACACCTGAATTTGCTTGCGAAGTTACCATTCAACCTGTTGATATTTTAGGGGTAGATGCCGCCATTATTTTTTCTGATATTTTGGTTATCCCGGAAGCAATGGGATTGCCTTATCAAATGATGGAAGCAAAAGGACCTTGGTTTGAAAAAACAGTACAAACAGCCAGCGATATTTCCAATCTTAAAATTGCCCAACCAAGTGATTTGCATTATGTGATGGATGCAATTGCGCTTACAAAAAAGGAATTGAATGGCAGAGTGCCACTTATTGGTTTTGCAGGTGCACCTTGGACCATCTTTGCATACATGATAGAAGGAAGCGGCAGCAAAACATTTTCTAAAGCCAAAAAATTTTTATACACAGAACCTGTTTTAGCGCATCAGCTATTGCAAAAAATAACGGACAGCACTATCAATTATTTGAAAGGACAAATTGTTGCAGGTGCAGATATGCTGCAATTGTTTGATAGTTGGGCAGGAGTATTATCGCCCGAACAATACAACGAATTTGCATTGAAATACATTGCACAAATTTGTGATGCAATTACCGAAGTACCCTTTACAGTTTTTGCTAAAGATGCCCATTTTGCCCGCAGAGAAATGGGTAAATTAAATTGTACTAGTATTGGGTTGGACTGGACAGTAGATATAGCAGAATCGAGAGAAATGATTGGCAATAGCAAAACCTTGCAAGGCAACATGGATCCTTGTTTGTTGTATGCCGATAAAGCAACCATAAAAAAAGAAGCAGAAAAAATGCTTCGAGCATTTGGACCACAAAGGCATATCGCTAATCTTGGTCATGGCCTATATCCCGATCTTGATAAAGACAAAGTGAAATATTTTGTGGAGGTTGTTAAAGAATTTAGATTTTAAGTTTAAATATCGCCGCTTACTAGGCTTACAATATTTAATCGAGAACGTCATTGCGAGGAACGAAGCAATCTAATACAATGCTTTGGTTGAGATTGCTTCGTTCCTCACAATGACGTTAGCAATCAGATTAAAATAGATTCTAAATCTGATTAGTAGTAATAATTGAATTGGTAATTTTTTATAAGCCTAAATGTATTTTAAAAAACTAAGTATAAAAACAATCTTCCAAAAAGCAACTTTACTCTTTAGTGTATTGTTATTTTCTGTTAATGCTTCGGCTCAAAAATATGGCAAAAACCTAGTACCTAATCCAAGTTTTGAAATCCACAAAGGCCGAAGTCCAATTTTAAAAAATGCAGTACCATGGCTAAATCAAGGCACGGTTGATTATTACTTAAAACCCGACAGAAAAGACACTTCCGTTTTTAAAGGTGCGCATACGGGACAATGTTATGCAGGCTTGCGTTTTCAAGCCAATTACAAAGAGTACATGTATGTTCCGTTACTAGAATCTTTAATAAAAGGAAACACCTATTATTTTGAAATGTATGTTCGGTTGCTAGAAAAAAGTACCGTTTCAGTAAAACAATTGGGTGTATATTTTTCTGATAGTCCGTTTAGAGTAGGTATGGAATTTGACCAAGAAGGAATAGTGGATTCAACGTATAAAAAAGGTATATCCGGCACCCATGGCTGGATACCTATTACTGGTGAATACTTGGCAGTAGGTGGCGAAAAATATATCATCATTGGAAATTTTAGAACTGTAATGAAAGATGATTTTGTGAGAAAAAACAAATGGGAAATATTTGAAATGCGTGAAGCATATTATTACGTGGACGATATATCGGTATTAAAACCAAAAGAACTTATTAGTACAAAACCAGAAAAAAAAATTGCACCCACATTACCTGATAAATTTTTGGCAGGGCAAGTGATACAAATTAAAAATGTGCAGTTTGAAAATGGAAGCGCCATAATTACAAAAGGTCTTTCATTTAGGGCATTAGATGAGTTAGTAAACACACTCAACAAATATCCATTCATGGAAATTAAAATTAATGGACATACCGATAATCAAGGTAAGGAAGCCACTAATTTTAAATTATCAAAAGAACGCGCTAAGGCAGTATATACTTATTTATTAACACAGGGTGTTATTAATCCGATGAAGTACGAAGGTTTCGGTTCATCAAAACCACTGGTACCAAATGATACCGACGATAACAAAGCAAAAAACAGAAGAGTAGAATTTGTGATTGTTAAATTGCAACAATAAATAGATATAGTTTAAAATTGAATATTTAATTTATAGCGTATGATAGTAGATATTTTTATTCCGTGTTTTATGGATCAGATATATCCTGAAACAGGACTGAATATGGTAAAAATTCTTGAAAGAGTTGGATGTGGAGTTAATTACAATCCCGAACAAACCTGCTGTGGGCAACCGGCTTTTAATGCAGGTTATTGGGATGATTGTAAGGGAGTAGGTGAAAAATTTATTCGCGAGTTTCAAAACGACAGATATATTGTTTCTCCTTCTGCATCCTGCGTGGGAATGATAAAAAATTATTATCCAGATATGTTCCATAATTCGGCAATGCACAACGAATACAAACAAATACAAAAAAACATATTTGAGATTTCCGATTTCTTAGTAAATGTTTTAAAAATCACTGACCTTGGTGCCACTTTAAAAGGTGTTGCCACTTATCATGATTCCTGCGCTGCATTGCGCGAATATGGCATTAAACGTGAGCCAAGAGTATTGCTTGAAAAGGTTAGAGGATTGGAAATGCGCGAAATGAAAGACACTGATGTATGTTGCGGTTTTGGAGGAAGCTTCTCTGCCAAATTTGAACCTATTGCCGTAGGCATGGGCGAACAAAAATTAGAGAACGCCATGGAAACAGGGGCCGATTACCTTATTTCTACTGACATTTCCTGCTTAATGCACATTGAAGGATATGCAAAAAAACAAAGCAAAAACATCAAAATGATGCATTTGTGTGATGTGCTTGCTTCAGGCTGGGAGTAAGTTAATTTTTGAATGCGATTCCGATAGCTATCGGAAGATGATTGCGGAGAACGTCATTGCGAGGAACGAAGCAATCTCAACCAAAGAATTGTATTAGATTGCTTCGTTCCTCGCAATGACGCCAACAAGCAGATTTTTTTTAGAAGTTGTACCCAAGATCTATTTGTGTTTATACAAAACTTTTATCATTTCTTCATCGCGTTTATACACATCAATGAAATAAAACAATTCGTTATTATTGTCCACTTCGGCTGTAAAGTAATTGATATAAATTGGAATAGGTCGTTTTAGGTAAACGTATTTTTGTTTTTCCTTTAACAAGTCAACATTAAGTGAATCTAAAGGATACCTTGCGCTATCATCACGAATAAGAAACTTTGCAAAGTTGCCATACTCTTCAAGGCGTATACAACCATGACTCATGGCTCTGTTTTGTTTCTTAAACAATTTATGATTATTGGTATCGTGTAAATAAATACCATACGTGTTGTTAAAATTAAATTTTAAAATACCAAGTGAATTATCTTCACCAATACGTTGACGTAAGTGAAATGGAAAATTATTTTTACTATACTTATTCCAATTTATTGGACTTGTTATAATTGTTCTATTTCTATCCAACACATCAAAACGTTCTTTTACTAAATAATTTTTATCGCGCTTTAGCTTAGGCAAAATTTCCTTGGTAGCAATGCTGTGCGGCACTGTCCAATACGGATAAATAATAAAATAACGGATGGTTGCTTTTAACAATGGTGTTGGCGTTTTGGCAGCACCCACTATCACGCTTGATTTCATTACCAATGTATCTTTTTCAATAACCTGCAATTGATATTTAGGAATATTTACCCAAACATATTCCGAATCTTTTGGCATTTCATAATACCTCCAGCGCTCCATATTCATTTCTATTTTTTGGATGTAATCCTGCTTTGTTTCCTGAAGTACCTTGTATGTTAGCTGTCCAATTTTTCCATCTTTATCCAAATTATTTTTGTATTGAATATTTTTAATAGCATTGCTTAGTAATATAGATTGGGGTACGCCTGGCTCTTCAACATAATCATGACTAGCAACTAAACGCTTTTGTAAACGTTCATTAAAAGTTGCAGTATCAAATTCGGGCTTAATAAGGCTATCCCAGAATATATTTTTAAATTCAGCACAAAATCTATTTAATTCATATTTCAGCGCTTTGTATTCTCTGCTTTTAGGCTCTAAGGAATTTATTGTGGGTTTGATTAAATTTAGCTTAAACGCATTTTCAAGCAGTGACACTAAATTAGTATCCAACATTTTTACTTTCCATTTTCGTTGCAAGGTTTCAGAGTCTAGTCTTCCTTTATTCACATGAACAGCCAATGTAAAAAAAGCATCTGTCAAAAGTATTTCTGCTTCCGAAATTTTAACTGCATCAAATTTATTTGTTTTACTATTTTTTTCAGCAGCTAATAATGATACAATTTTTGTGTAATGATAATCATCGGAAATCAAACCATATTCTTCTGAATTTTTAATTACTAAAACAAGGGAATCACTTTGTTTTAGGTGTATTCCGTTATTTGTCCAAACAGGATTAAAATTATTTTTTTTATAAAATTCAAAAATTTGTTTGCCTGCATAAAGTGTATCGGCATCAATTAAAAAAGGTTGTAATGTATCCAAATTACTTAATTGGGTTTCAATTAATTTAGTAACCTCTTGGTTAACAAAATCTGGTTGAAGTAAAAAAGCCTCGGAAATTTTTGAGGAATTATTATTACCATTATTACATGCAAGTATACATGTTATTGAAAGTAGTAGCAAAAAATTAAACAGAGGTTTCAATGAAATATATTTTCACCAAAATTACTAAACAATCTGAAAAGCATTCAAAATAAAATATTGTTTTACTTCATCAACTGAACCACTATGCACTAAAAGTGCTGAGGTTCAAAAAATAAAATAATGAAATTATTTTAAAATAAATACTAAATCGAGAGCGTCATTGCGAGGAACGAAGCAATCTAACACAACACTTTGGTTGAGATTGCTTCGTTCCTCGCAATGACGCCAACAATTGAAATTTTGTAGATGCAGAATTATTGCAATAAAGTGCATAGTTTTGAACTAACGAACCTTAAACAATCAATTTTAACAATATTAATGAATAATATATGACATCCCTATTTGTATTCCATACATATAATAACGATTTGATGTGTTTACTGAATGAATCAACGGCGACACATTAGACCTAACAACAGGGCTAATACATATACTTGCATAAGAACCAATCTTTTTTTGCAAATCAAGGGATAGCTGAACATTAAAAAGCAAAGAACTTGCTTTTTCTTCAATCAGTTTTTTAAAATCCGAACTTACATAATACCCTTTTGACGAAAGTGGAATACCAACCATCCCTCCTATTTTTGGTATAATACTAAATAAATTGTTTCCAAATTTATACCCAAATAAAAATGGTATACTTAAATAAGTATACTTGTTTTTTCCGTTGTAAACAATGGATTCATTACTAGATACTTTATTACCATAAACAGAATAAACACTGGGAACTGTAATAAATGTAACGCTATCTTTTTGTACTGTTGTATAAGTAGTATCCTGCCCTTTTAAATAGTTAACAGAATCTATTGTTGCTGTATAACTAACTTTTTCGCCCCACTTACTATAATTAACGCCTAATGAATAAATAAATTTATTTTTACTATAGCTTATCAATAAAGAAGCATCAAATACCAAAATAGCATTTTCCTCGCTTTTTCTTTTAGCATCATAATTTGCATTTTTTGATGCAAAAATGGAGTTCACATTAGCTGCTCCTATTAATAATTGAACCGATTTAACACCTTTCAAAATATTTGCCAATGAATCGATTATCGGTTTTAAAGCCGCTACATTTTTTTGTTGGGCAGAATCTTTTGCTGCTAAAGCAAGTGTATCTGCACCTGCATTTTTTAATGAATCTGAATTATGATTATCTACAATCAATTGTTTATTAATATTATTTAAAGAATCTTTTTTATCTGTAGTTGATGTTAAACTTTTGTTTGCATCACTTTGAACAGAATCCATATTATTAGAAGGCACAGATAATATGGTTGCCTCTGTTTTCAAAACATTTACATCTGTTAAATCTTTTTTATTGTTTAACTCAATATTACTCTTTTTAATAGCTTTCGCTAAAGCAGATGATTGGGGTTTATTATATTTATTGGTTATATTTTTTGCAATTGATTTTACTGATTTGAAAGTTTCTTTGTTTCCTGTTTCTTTATCTGCTATGGTTTCGTCTACCAAAGCATTTTGATCCATATTTTTGTTACGATCTTTTTTATCAAATTTATTTTTTTCCACTTTAGTATCCTTTGCTACATTAGCAAGTTGTTCTTGTTTGCTTAACGAATTAGATTTAATATTAACAGCTTTTTTATCTGCTTTAGCCTGATATTGTTCAGATACAAGGTTGTTTGTTTTGTTATTTCTTTTTGATGAAAAAGTATTGGTAGTATTCTCCGATGCTTTTTCAATTGGTTTTTCTTCAGTACTGTTATCTAACGCTTTTTCTGAAATAGTTGATAAAGAGCTGATAGATGTTGATTTATCTGTTGCAGATATTACTTGTTCTGATTCATTATTTTCAAGTTCTGTAATGGTATTATTTTCGTTGTTATTATTGATTTGAGCTGTATTAGTGGACGAATTGTTATTAAAATCAGTAGTAGTAGTAGATTTTACAGAAATATTTTTGTTTTCATTTTTAAGTTTGTCAGATTTTGAATTGAACACAACAAAATAAATAACAAGGGATATTATTCCAACTACTCCCAGTATCGAAAATATTCCAAATAAAGACTGAAAATTTTCAGATAACAACTTGTATTTCCCTAATAAATACTGGGGATTTCCAAATTTAGTTGTTGGAGTAATGGTATCCAACCGTTTATTCAAATTATCCAAATAAGCTTGAGGAATATCAGGTATACTGCTATTCTCCAAATTATCCTTGAACAATTTATCTATTTCATCGTCCTGTTTCATGAACCAATTGATTTAAATAACCTATTTTTTAAATTTTTTCTAGCCTCTTTCATGTGCCATTTAGATGTTTCGGCAGATATTCCCAACTGTTCACAAATTTCTTTGTGCGAAAATCCATCAATGGCGAATAAATTAAATACGTGTTTAGTAGCATTAGGTAAGGATTCCATCATTGATAATAATTCTTGTTCAGAATAACGATAGTCGACCTGCGCATAATCTTCTATTTGTATATTGTCAATCGGATAATCCTGATTCATCATCTCTCTGTAATTTTTTTGTCTTCTGAAATCATCAATTACCTCGTTCATGATGATGCGCTTTACCCAACCCTGAAAGCTACTTTTTTCTTCATATTTACTGAGGTTAGTCACAATTTTTATAAACGCATTATTCACTAATGTTTGTTTGTCTTCTTCATTTTTTTTATACCTCCTTGCAACCCCCATCAATAAGTTAAAACACAAACGATATAAGTCCAGTTGCGCCTTACGGTCGCAAGCAATTACTCGTTCTTTTAACTCATTTTCTAAAATCATATTTACTAATTAAAGCAGTGTGTTGCAACACACAACTTGTATAAAAATCAGCTACTTTTAACAATAGCTATACGTGTTTTTTTTGACTTAATTTTTAATCATTTTTTTAGTAATTGTACCCTGATTATTGGTAATGGTAATAAAATAAATACCCGAATTAATGTTTCCAATTTCAATCAACGTAGTACCTAAATTCACTTTGTTATTGTAAACTTCTTTTCCGGTTATATCCGTTATTTTAATTAAAGATGAAGTATAGCTTATAACATTTATGTGATCATTAAATGGATTTGGGAAAAACTCCCCAATATTATTTTTAGTGAATTTGTTTATTGAAAGTGGATCAACAACACACGATATCGAATCGGTTTTAAAACTATAACATTCTTTACCATCCTGTACTTTTCGAAGTTTATACGCGTAGGAATTTCCTATTTTAAAAGGGATTTTTATAATTACCGAATCACCCACAACAGTATCCGTTTTTTGTATTAAGCCATGATTAACAAAATATATAAATTTGTACGGTGCAGTGCCTCCATGCCCAACAAATATAATTTTAGGTAAAGTACTACCTAAAGAATCGTAAACGCCTCCACTCATTGTAGCTGTTGGATTTGCATTTACATTTACTGTATATGTTGCTATTGCCGTGTCTACCGAAGTTGGAATATTACAACTATTATTACGGCTCACTCTCATTGTTAAAATAACTGATTTACCGGCATCTGCAATTGTAGCTGTATAAATGGGTGTTAATGTTTTTGCTCCAAAGGTTATATTTCCTGAGCCATTTTCTGTCCACAAAATTGAATCGTTTGAAGCACTAGCTCCACTAATGGTTGCAGTAGCCGTTGGGCAAATTGATTGACTACCGCCTGCTGTGGCAATAGGCAGGACTAATGGAATTTTTCCATTTGAAATATATCCTTTTACTACAGAACAATTAACACTACTGACAACAGTATAATTAAAAACACCGGAAAGAGTTGATGAACCTGTTATGGTAAATATATTTGCGTTATAAACACCATTAATGCCTGTTGGCAAGCCCGTAACCGTTGCACTTGAATCACTAACAGAATAAGTGATTTTAGTAATCGGAGAACTGGCACATACATTTTGACTATCTGTACCCACAGCGGATGTTAATAGTATTTGACAGGGCGATAAAGTAGACAAGTTAGAATTACCCCGATGTATTCCTCCCCATTTGTTTCCAGCAGTATCCAAAGCCTTTAAGGATACAGAATTATTTACCAAACCCGTTCCAAATTTATAATTAGTAGCTGTTTGAGCACTTAATTTTAATACAAAAAACAGTAATAATAAAAGAGTATATTTTTTCATGAATTATAAATTAATAACGGTTCACAATTAGTGTCTCAAAATCATAAACGCAATAAAACGTATCATAGGGGGGAAATCTTAAAAATAATTTAAACCTATAATAAAACCCATACTCCTCAGCAAATTACAAGCATTAAAATTAGGCTATTTAATTCAATGACAGGCTTTTCCAAACATTTAATTTATTAATACAAATCGATTATTTCAATTCATTAACTTTGGAGAATAAAACAGAATTACACCAAATGAAAAAAATAATGTTATTAGGCTCGGGAGAACTTGGAAAAGAGTTTGTAATTGCAGCGAAACGCCTCGGGCAATATATCATTGCAGTTGACTCCTACAACGATGCGCCAGCACAACAAGTAGCAGATGAGCGTGAAGTAATTAATATGTTAGATGGTAATGAACTGGACAGAATTGTTGCTAAACATCAACCCGATATTATTGTTCCAGAAATTGAAGCCATACGCACCGAACGATTTTACGATTATGAAAAACAAGGCATACAAATAGTGCCAAGTGCTAAAGCTGCCAATTTTACGATGAATAGGAAGGCTATACGTGATTTAGCAGCAAAAGAATTAGGATTAAAAACAGCAAAATATGAATATGCAAATAGTTTGGATGAATTAAGAAAAGCTGTTACGATAGTTGGAATACCCTGTGTTGTAAAGCCTTTGATGAGTTCATCGGGCAAAGGGCAATCGGTAATAAAAGCGGAAGCGGATATTGAAAAGGCATGGAACTATGCACAGGCAGGCAAACGTGGCGATTACACCGAAGTTATTGCGGAAGCATTTGTAAATTTTAATTCGGAAATAACGTTATTAACCGTTACGCAAAAAGATGGAAAAACATTGTTTTGTCCACCCATCGGTCACCGCCAGGAACGTGGCGATTATCAGGAAAGTTGGCAACCCGCTATTATAAACCCAAAACATTTAAAAGAAGCGCAATCAATTGCAGATAAGGTAACCAAAGCATTAACAGGTGCAGGTATTTGGGGCGTTGAATTTTTTCTGGCAGATGATGGTGTTTACTTTTCCGAATTATCACCTCGACCTCACGATACAGGTATGGTAACCTTAGCCGGCACACAAAATTTTTCGGAATTTGAATTGCATGCACGCGCCGTATTAGCCTTACCAATACCTGAAATCACCTTAGAAAGGGTTGGAGCAAGTGCCGTTATTTTAGCAGATAAAGAAGGTGTAAATCCAACATACTCAGGAATAAAAGAAGCGATGAGTCATACTTTATCCGACCTTAGAATATTTGGCAAACCCACTACCCGACCATATAGAAGAATGGCCGTAGTATTGGCTTATGATAAAATAGGAAGCAATGCTGACGCTGTTAAACTACGCGCCATTGAAATTTCAAAAATGATAACGGTACATACAAAATAATTGAGGTTTAAAAATTATCTTATACAACATTAATGGCTCTTATTTTAAATATAGAAACCGCCACCACTATGTGTAGCGTATCACTTGCAAAAGATGGTATTTTACTTGCTTTAAAAGAACAGAACGGTAGTTATGCCCATTCCGAAAATTTAACCCTATTTATTGAAGATATTTGCGCACGTTCCAACACTAAACTAATTGATATAGACGCAGTATCAGTAAGTAAAGGCCCTGGCTCATATACAGGGCTTAGAATTGGAGTAAGCACAGCAAAAGGCTTATGCTACTCTTTAAACAAACCTTTAATTGCTATCAATACCCTTAGGCAAATGGCGTTAAGTATATCCAAAAATTTTAAATCAGATATCCCTTTTTTTAATACATTAAATGTACCCATTTTATTTTGCCCCATGTTAGATGCCAGAAGAATGGAAGTGTATTGCGCCATTTATGACGAGTTGAATAATGAAGTTATTCCCACAGCTGCCGAAATAATTGACGAGCATTCTTTTGCAGAAATACTAAAAAACAACACCGTAGTATTTTTTGGTGATGGTGCATCAAAATGTAAAAATAGTTTAGCGACCAATAAAAATGCACTGTTTATTAACGATGTATTTCCTTCAGCAAAAAACATGATTACACTTTCAGAGAAAGCTTTCATCAATAAACAATTTGAAGACGTTGCTTATTTTGAACCTTTTTATTTAAAAGATTTTATGATTATCAAAAAGGTTCAAAAATAAATAATCTAGTTTAGCACCTACAAATATTTCAATAAAGTACATTTACTTGTAACTAACCATCAGAAACAATACAAATGCAAAACAAACATAAAATTGTAGTAGCAATTACAGGTGCCAGTGGCGCAATTTATGCAAAGGTTTTGTTAAATAAACTTCAGCAATTACAAAGCCCAACCAATATTAATTCAATTGAAATTGTAAGTATCGTAATGTCCGATAATGCCAAAGATGTTTGGAAATTTGAACTTGGCAATACCGACTATGAAAAACTACCTTTTACCATTCATAATAAAAATGATTTTTTTGCACCATTTGCATCTGGCTCCGCTAAGTATGATATTATGATTATTTGCCCCTGCTCTATGGGCACTTTAGGGAGAATTGCTGCAGGCATTTCAAATGACTTAACAACCCGCGCTGCCGATGTTATATTAAAAGAAAGACGAAAATTAATTTTAGTAACTCGCGATACACCACTAAGTTTAATTCATATCAACAATATGAAAACAGTTACCGAAGCTGGTGGTATTATTTGTCCAGCAAGCCCATCTTTTTACAGCCAACCCCAAAATTTTGATGACCTTGCAGCTACAGTTATTGACCGAGTTATTGATCTTTGTGGTTTAACGCAAGTCACTTATCGTTGGGGCAAGTAGGTGTAAAACCCTTATTATTCAACCATCTACACAGGTTATTAACAATTACTGTTAATAACCTAACTTATTTTACAGTAACATAGGTATAGTTTAACCGTTTTTAAAATTGTATCTTTAGATATATTAAATTGTTAAACCCTTAATAAAAAACACATGTTTGAATTAAGTAAAAATATACTTGAAAAAGTAAGTTTCGATAAAACACTTTTCCGCAAAGAACTTATAAAAGCCCTTAAATGGTTAAAACCAGATGAAAAAACACTTTTAATGGTTTGGTGCATTAGCACCTACGAAAATCAATACAAAGATGTGATTACAGAGGTTTTTAAGAATGTTACACATGCGTAATAAAATCTATATTACGTTTTAAACCCTCAAATTTAGTACGCTTAACTGCAGAACCTTTAAACACTTGTTTAAAGGTTGCTTCAGTTAATTCCTGCCAATCATTTTTGGTCATACCCATTAATTCTTCTTTGGGCTTAAACATAGGTTCTGTAGAGGGTTTTGAAAAACTGTTCCAAGGGCAAACATCCTGACAAATATCACAACCAAATACCCAATCATTCAACTTTCCTTTTACATCATTGGGAATACTTTCCTTTAATTCTATTGTATAATACGAAATACATTTGCTACCATCCACCACGTAAGGCGCAACAATAGCATCCGTTGGGCAAGCATCAATACAGCGGGTGCAGGTTCCACAATAATCTTTTATCGGACCATCGGCATCCAAATATAAATCAACAATTAATTCGGCAATAAAATAAAAAGACCCACTGTTTTTATTTATTAGGTTACTGTTTTTCCCTATCCAACCCAAGCCCGACTTTTTAGCCCAGGCTTTATCCAACACTGGTGCCGAATCTACAAATGCACGCCCATCCACTTCACCAATATTCTCTTTAATAAATTCCAATAAATGATTCAGCTTTTCTTTGATTACCAAATGATAATCCAAACCGTAAGCATATTTACTCAATTTAGGAGCTGTTGCATCTATTTGAGTTTCGGACGGAAAGTAATTTAGCAAAAGAGATATGACCGACTTTGCGCCAGGCACCAACAAACGGGGATCTAAACGTTTATCAAAATAATTTTGCATGTAACTCATTTGTCCATGCATATTTTTATTGAGCCAGTTTTCTAATCGAGGAGCTTCTTCTTCCAAAAAATCGGCTTTTGAAATACCACAATAATCAAATCCCAAACGCTTACATTCGGATTTAATAAGTTGGGTATTTTTGGATGAGTTCAAGTGCCAAAGATACAAAACTATAATTGCCTATAAAATTATGAATTTATAAACTTTTTAATGTATTATAATACTTTCATTTTTTACTACTTTTGATTATTTAAAACTACTCTTATTGGCTCACGTAAAAAAATATCTAAAAATCAAACCTTTCACAACAATTAACAACTTATAAAACATGAAATTAATTTATACCACTTTTACTTTTTGTTGCATCGTAATTAATGTATTTGGGCAGTATAACGATCCCAATTACCCAAAACCAACAACTGGTTACGAAGCTGATGGCTCGCATACTGTTGGAATTGTTTCTTTTGCTAATCCAAATTATCCATCAAAAAATATTGAAATCTATTACCCATCAGATATTACAAAAAAAGTGCCTACTATATTTTACAGCCATGCCTTTGGAGGAAATAATTCAGCAAACATTAGCGGTATGCTCAATTTTGTTGCAAAAAAAGGTTATGCAATTGTTTATGTGCCATATCAAACCACAGGAGTAACCGTTTACGACCGTTATAACAATTTACTTAATGGCTTTCGTAAAGCAGCAAGAGATTATCCTTTAATAATTGATACAACTAAAGTTGGATTTCTTGGACACTCATTCGGTGGTGGTGCATCATTTGGTAACGCATACAAATGTTTTACACAAAATAATTGGGGACAAAATGGTAGATTTATTTATGCTTTAGCGCAGTGGTATTCTTATAATATCTCTCAAACGGAACTTCAATCATTTCCAACAAATACAAAACTTTTAACCGAAATATTTGATGATGATGTTACCAATGACCATCGCATAGCAATGGATATTTTTAATAATATAAACATTTCGTCAACAGAAAAAAATTTTATTCTATTAAAATCCGATACTGTTGCTGGGCACACGTATTTAGCCGATCATGTTGTTCCTAATACATCGGCAGCTTTTGACGCATTTGATTATTATGCTTATTACAGACTATTAGCTGCTTTATGCGATTATACTTTTAATGGAAACTTGGTTGCCAAAAATGTGGCATTGGGAAACGGGAGTGTTGCACAAGTTACAATGCCTAATGGTCTTAAAAACTTAGTGCAAACAAACAATCCATTAGCTATATATCCTGAAAGCAAATATCAATACCCTTGTAGCGACATTCAAAATTTACGCTCAATTTATTGCCCAACAATTTTAGATATTGATGTTAATACTCCTAGTGCAAACAGTTTATTTTTATATCCAAATCCATCATCAAATACTGTAACAGTGTTACTTCCAAAAATCACATCAAATAATGAACTAAAATTATTCAATTCACTTGGACAATTTATACTTTTAAAACAACCCTTAAATCAAACAGAATTAAGCATAGATATATCATCATTCACAAATGGATTTTACTACATAACATTTGGTAACTTAAAGACAAAATTTTTGATACAATAATAAAAAAAAGGGCTAGCCAATAACAGCAGCTACAAAACATTGGCTGTTTAATGGTTAAACATTTTGTTTTTAATAAAGGTTAGTAAGATCATCTATTGTTGTTACTCAACCGTAAGCAGCGCATGTTCAATATAAGCTCCAATTTTTTTGATGGCGCTCATTGCTTCCGGTAACATGGAACCAAACAATTGCCAAACGTGAACTGTTTTTTCCCAGGTATCTATTTTTACGGTAACTCCTGCTGCTATTGCTTTTTTCTCAAAACGTAAGGTGTCGTCCAGCAATATTTCCGATAAACTTACTTGAATGTATATCGGTGGTAGTCCTTGCAAATCAGCATAAAGCGGAGAAGCTAAAGGGTGTTTTAATTGTTCAGCAGGCACATAATGCGCTGCAAATACACGCATGGCAGCTACATCTATCATAGGGTCTTTTTTTGATAATAGTTCTGATTGTTCTCCTGTGCCTTCTAAATCCAGCCATGGAGATAAACATACTGCCGTACAAGGTAATGGCATGTTTTCTTGTTTTAATTTCAACAAGGTTGCAATTGCCAAACCTCCGCCAGCCGAATCACCTGCTAATACAATACTTTTGGATTTAAAGCCTTTTTTTAATAACCATTTATACGCTTTTAATGCGTCGTCAATTGCAGCAGGAAAAGGGTGTTCGGGTGCAAGGCGGTAATCAATGGTTAAACATTTTGTTTTGGATGCAAGCGCAATATTCGCCGAAAGGTTACGGTGACTGGCAATAGAGCCCATCGCGTAAGCACCGCCATGAAAATAAAGTACCACGCCACGTGTTTTTAATGTGTTTGGAACAGCCCATTCAGCAGGTATTCCATCGCAATTTGTTTTTTCAAACGCAACCCCATTGGGTATTTTTGCCATTTTACCAATATTCTCCATTCCCTTTCGGTGTGCCCTAATTGGGAAAGTTGCCATTGCCAATTTATTTATTTTACGACGTATGTTGTATCTTAAATATGAATTTTGAATGCTCATGATTATTTATTATTGATGCTAAACTATTATAGATGCTCAATATTAAGGATATATTCAGGGATTTGCAAATTGAGTTGACTCTGAATTTTGGTTTATTTTACCACGGAGGCACGGAAAAAAAGAGAACCACAGAGTTTTATAGAAAATGAAGTAGATAACTATTTTTTTCTCTGTGCAACTCTGTAAACTTCGTGCCTCCGTGGTAAATTTTCAAATTACAACACTTCAAATCGAGTCGCTTTTTTCACTAACTTCGCATAATTATACAAAACATCTTCAAAATAGAAATGAGCATTACAAAAGAACAAGTTATAGAAGCCCTAAAAAATGTGGATGATCCTGATTTGAAAAAGGATCTGGTAACATTGGGCATGATAAAAGACCTAGAAGTGTCGGGTAAAAATGTAAGCTTTACAGTTGTGCTTACAACACCTGCCTGCCCTATGAAAGAGATGATACACAAGGCGTGTGTAAATGCCGTTTTGCATTTTGTGGATAAAGAAGCAAATGTAAATGTGAACATGACAGCAAACGTTTCTTCGCGTGCTTCAAGCGGACCCTTATTACCAAAAGTGAAAAATATTATTGGTGTTGCATCCGGTAAAGGCGGTGTTGGTAAATCAACTGTTGCTTCCAACTTAGCCTTGGCATTAACAAAATTAGGCGCAACAGTTGGTTTGATAGATGCCGATATTTACGGGCCATCACAAACCATTATGTTTGATGTGGTACATGAAAAGCCTTTTATTAAAGAGGTTAATGGGGTTAATAAAATTATTCCTGTTGAAAGTTACGGAGTAAAATTATTGTCCATCGGATTTTTTGCAGATACATCACAAGCCATTGTATGGCGCGGACCAATGGCTTCAAAAGCATTGTTACAAATGTTTGGTGATGCTGATTGGGGCGAATTGGATTATATGATTATCGACTTGCCTCCGGGTACAGGAGATATTCATTTATCATTAGTAGGTGCTGTGCCTTTGAACGGTGTTGTGATTGTAAGTACTCCGCAAAATGTAGCTTTGGCAGATGCTAAAAAAGGAGTAGGTATGTTTCAGTTACCTTCCATCAACGTTCCCGTATTGGGAATAGTGGAGAACATGGCATATTTTACTCCTCCTGAATTACCAAACAACAAATATTATATTTTTGGAAAAGACGGAGCTAAAAATTTAGCGAAGGAATTAGATGTCCCCTTGCTTGGCGAGATACCTTTAGTACAAAGCGTTTGCGAAGCAGGTGATGCTGGTCGCCCGGCAGTATTGCAGGAAAATACACCGCAAGCTATTGCGTTTATGGAAATGGCAAAGAATGTGGCGCAACAAGTTTCTATTGTTAATGCACGTAAACAAGAAGTAATTGTTAGTTAACAGGCAATAGCAAATAGTTTATAGAAATTACTCATTCGGAGCGTCATTGCGAGGAGGCACGACGAAGCAATCTCAACCAATGAGAGACAAAGATATTAAGAGTTAGAATAACTAAAAAAATAAAACATGAGTGATCTTACAGCAAGAGTTGAAGCAGCATTAGAACAAATTCGTCCGTATTTACAAGCCGATGGAGGCGATGTATCTTTGATAGAAATTACAGAAGATAAGATTGTTAAATTAGAATTGCAAGGTGCTTGTAAATCCTGCTCCATGAGTATGATGACCATGAAAGCAGGTATTGAAGAATCCATTAAACGAATTGCACCTGAAGTAAAAGGCGTTGAAGCGATTAATCTGGAGATAGTGTAATTGAAACTTGTTTTATTTGAAATAAACGATGATTCATTTTTGAAATTTTAGTACTAAAAGCTCCTCGATTCTTGAATGCAGAAATCAATAAAAAATCAATAAATATTGTTAATAACTGAAATGGTTTATTTATTAATCTTAGACTGTTTAAATTTTCCATAAGAATGGTATAAGTCCCATTCTTCAATTTTTTTTAAATCATCTTTCATAGTTTTATAGGATCAAAGCAATAACACGCAATTTAAGTTGGTTAATTATCCATTATTTTTTCAAGTCAATTGATAACTCAATATGTAATTCAACTATTTTCTTATTATTTCTAAAAGATTTTTTGGATCCTGACGATTATCCCAAAATGCGGTGATGATTAGCTTATCTTTTGTTAACTTATAGAAAATACTGAAATGCCCCATTGCAGATTCTCTGGTATTAGGATAGGTAGTTGATTTAAAAGATTCGGGGTGTTTTAGAATAATATTTATTCTGGCTGCGATTAACTTGATTAATTTTTCAGCAAAAATCGTAGAACCATTTCGTTTTGTCCAAAACTTTAAAATCTCTCTTCTTTGCCGGGCAGCAGTTTCAGTCCAAACTACAATCCTTTCAGCCATTTCAAATCGTCTTTATCTAATTGACTTTGAGAGATTAGCTTTCCGTTTTTAATATCCTTATCGCTTAATTGAAGCATTAATATTTGCTCCTCCGTAAGTTTCACAACATCCTTGTCAACAGAACTTGTTTTAACTAACTGATAAAGTGCCGACAAATAGTCTTTATTACTAATGGTCAGGAGTTTGTCAATGATATTGTTTCTTAA
>CANFLQ010000038.1 GCA_947447995.1 Bacteroidota bacterium
CGTCGTACACTTGGGGATTACCAAATGGTTGGACGGGTACCTCTGCAGTTGATTCCATTTCAGCAAAAGCTTCAGCAAATAGTGGAACTATAACCGTTACAGCCAACAATGCATGTGGAAGCAGTAATAAATTTTCATTGCCGGTTTCTGTAAAAATTTTACCCGCTAAACCCGGACCTATTGATGGACCAAAGTGGGTATGTGATGAAGCAACAGCTACCTTTAGTGTAACTCCAGTTTCTGGTGCAACTAGTTATTCTTGGAATATATCATTTCCTTCGCTGATGGTGCCGAATTCAAAATTGGACACAAATATTTTTACATTTAGATTAAAACGTTCATCACTTAATGATCAATTTATTTATGTTTATGCAGCTAATGGCTGTGGTAATAGTTTAAGTTCTAATTTAGTATTCGGAATGCAGAGAACTCCATTAATTCCTAATCAAACAGATACAGTATGCAGTGGAAGTGTATTTAAGATAATTCCAGCGGACGGTAATGGAGCCATAGTGCCTACAGGTACATCATATTTATCATCAGAGCCAAGTTATTCAGGTAATGTAGGTGATGTGACAGGCGGTACAGCCCAATTAAATAGGGGTATAATAGAAGATGTATTAATTAATCATACAAATGTTTTTCAAACAGCAACCTATACTGTAACACCAACACTGAGTGGTGCAGGTTGTGTTGGAAATACTTATATTCAAAGAGTTGTAGTAAGACCTTTGCCTGCTTCGCCTTCTGCAATTATAGGAAAAGATACAAGTTGCCCGGGGCAAACAAATACCTATAGTGTAGCAACACAAGTTGGTATATCTTCCTATACCTGGTCATTACCAGATAATTGGTCTGGAACATCAACAACAAATAGTATTTCAGCAACAGCAGCAACGGTTATAGGTAATGCTACTTTAAGTGTAACAGCAAATAATTCTTGCAGTAGTTTGTTAACAGCAAAAACTGTAATGGTAAATTTACCTGTTATCTCCACCCAAACAGATACGGTATGCAGCGGAAGTACGTTTACAATTAGCCCAGTTAATTTTAATACAACAATTGTGCCTATAGGTACTACCTATACTTGGTCAAAGCCTAATTATACGGGCAATGCAGGTGATGTAACAGGAGGAACTGCTCAATCAAATAAATCTACCATAAATGATCTGTTAATTAATCATACAAATGTTTTTCAAACAGCAACATATACTGTAACCCCAAAATCAGGGGAATGTGCAGGTAAGCCTTTTATTCAAAATGTTGTTGTAGGAATTTTACCTGCTGCGCCTTCTGTAATTATTGGAAATGATACCAGTTGCGCAAATATAGCAAGTACGTATAGCGTTACACCTCAAGTTGGTATTGGGGTATCTTCCTATACCTGGTCATTACCAAGTGGTTGGTCAGGTATATCTACTACCAATAAAATTTCAGTAACACCTTCTGTAAATAACGGTATTATAACTGTTACTTCTAATAATTTATGTGGCAGTAGCAATCAACTCTCATTACTGGTTTCTGTAAAAACAAAACCTGCAAAACCAGGACCAATTTTCGGACCCTTTGAGATTTGTTCCGGAAAAGTAATTACCTATAGTGTAACACCAGTTTCTGGTGCAACAAGTTATGATTGGGCTATATCTGAGCGTTCATTGATGGTGCCAATTTCAAAATTGGACTCAAATGTCATTTCATTTAAAGTAAAATCTTCAATATTTTTGGATGAGTTTCTTTATTTTGCTGCAATTAATGAGTGTGGAAACTCAGGTACTTCTTTAATGGTTTCAGTAGGTCAAACTCCTGTTATCCCTGTCCAAAATGACACTGTATGTAGTGGAAGTTTATTTAAGTTTATTCCTGTTAATGATAGTATTATTACCATAGTGCCTTCAGGGACAACGTATTCCTGGTCAAAACCAACTTATACGGGTAATTTAGGTGATATAACAGGAGGAACTTCACAAAATTATAAACCAGAAATAAGTGATGTGCTAATTAACCATACTTCTGTTTTACAAACAGCAACGTATACTGTAACAGCAACTTCATCACCTTGTTCTGATTCTGGTTTTATTCAAAAAGTTGTTGTAAGGCCATCGCTTACTACTCCTTCTGCAATAGCAGGAAAAGATACCAGTTGCGCTGGTATAGCAAATACATATAGTGTAACGCCTGTAAACAATGCAACATCCTATACATGGTCATTGCCAAAAGGTTGGTCGGGAACATCAACAACAAATAGCATTTCGGCAATAGCAACTGTTACAGGTGTTGGTACTTTAACTGTAACAGCAAACAATGGTTGTAGCAGTTTGCCTGTAACAAAAGCCGTAAATGTAATTGCTATACCGGCTGCACCGGATACCATATATGGCCCTAATCCTATTTGTTTGTTATCAACAATTACTTACAGTGTAACTCCAGCTGCTGGCGTACCTTTATATTATTGGTCGGGTTCAAGAGGCTGGGATTTACCACCGGGAACAAAAGTAGACACAAATTTTATTTCAGTTTTTACAGTTGCGTCTGCGGGAACAACTGAGCGAATTGATATTAGGGCACATAACCAATGTGGGGAATCAATATACAGTAGAAAAATTACAATTAAACAAACTCCTATTATTTACTCACAAAGTACTACAATTTGTACTGGCAGCACCTTTACAATTAGCCCTGTTAGTATTGACTCAACCATTGTACCAACAGGTACAACCTATACTTGGTCAAAGCCAAGCTATATAGGTAATGTGGGTGATGTAACAGGCGGTACAGCTCAAACAAATAAAACTGCTATAAGTGATGTGTTAATTAACCATACTAGTGCTTTTCAAACAGCAACGTATACGGTTACGCCAACATCAGGAACATGTACAGGTAAACAATTTATTCAAAATGTTGTTATAAGAACATTGCCTGCTGCACCTTCTGCAATTATAGGAAAAGATACCAGTTGTGCAAATTTGGCAAATACGTATAGCGTAACAGCTCAAACGGGAATCACTTCCTATACCTGGTCATTGCCAAATGGTTGGTCGGGAACATCAACAAAAAACAGTATTTCTGCAACAACAAGTTCTGTTACAAGTATTGGAACCTTAAGCGTTACCGCAAACAATGCTTGTAGCAGTTTAATCACAACAAAAGCGGTAAAGGTAATTGCAGAGCCTGCCAGACCGGATTCTGTTTTTGGACCTAATCCTATTTGTGCTTTATCAACGCACACATACAGTGTAACACCTGTTCAAGATGTTACATCTTATCTTTGGCCAAGGTTTAGTTTTTCCTGGTCAGGTGATTCTAATACAAATTCCATAGATGTATTAGGGAAAGATAATCCAGGGAATGATATAGACGTACTTGTAATTGCTGTGAATCAATGTGGGCAAAGTAACATGGGAGGCATTCATGTAATTGTAAACTCAATTCCTGTTATTTCTTCACAAAGTACTACTATTTGTAGTGGAAGTACATTTACTGTTAGTCCGGTTAATGCAGGTACTACCATTGTGCCAGATAGCACAACGTATACCTGGTCAAAACCTGTTTATACGGGCAAAGCAGGTGATGTAACAGGAGGTACAGCTAAATCAAATAAAACTTCAATAAATGATATATTAATCAATCATACAGATACTATACAAACAGCAACCTATACGGTAACACCTACTTCTAGAACATGCGCAGGTGCAGCCTTTACTACAAAGGTAGATATTTATCCATCCCCAATAATTACTAATAAAACAGTAACAATATGCAGTGGAAGTACTTTTACAGTGAGCCCTGTTAATGGTAAAGGAACATTGTTGTTTGCAGGTACAACGTATTCGTGGGGTGCACCCACAGTAACAGGCGGAATAACCGGTTTTACAGCGCAAGCCGGACAAAGTAACATTGTTCAAACTCTTAATAATCCAAGTAATTTTATTCAAACAGCAACGTATACAGTAACACCAAAGGCAGCACTTACAGGCAATTGCGATGGACAACCCTTTTTAATTGAAGTAAGTGTAAATCCAAACATTGTATTACCCGCACAATCATTTACGGTGTGCAACGCTATACCTTTTAGCATCGACCTTAGCAACGGTGCCAATGCACTTGTACCAAAGGGTACAAAATATTCCTGGTTAAAACCTACGTATAGCGGTATTGAGGGTAACCTTACAGGAGGTGAAGTTCAGTCCAATAGCTTAACTATTAATGGAACATTGGTCAATAATACATTTGTAGCGCAAATTGCAACATATATTGTTACACCTCAAGTTAATACTTGTATTGGTTCTCCATTTATTGTAAACGTTACTGTTGATCCAAATTTTGTGATTAAAAACATGTCGGGTGCGGTTTGTAGTGGCAGTACTATAAGTAGTATTCCAGTTAGCAATTCAACAAATTTTATTCCACCTGGTTATAGGTATTCATGGGGTTTGCCAATAGTAACAGGTGGAATACAAGGTGCAACAGCAGGTTCAAATCAGTTTTCTATTTCACAAACATTGATAAACCCAACAATAGCAATACAAACAGCAAGATATGTGGTGTTTCCAACATCTGCCAAAGGTTGTGTAGGTGCACCTTTTATTATCACCGACAGCATTTTGCCACGACCATTAAAACCAAGTGTTTCGGATTTTAGCAATGAGCAAAACCAACAAATTACTACACAATTTTGCGGAGGAAGTACCAACATTAGTTTTAATGTAAACGATCCTATTGAAGGCTGCACGTATCTGTGGACAGCATTGCCAAAGGACTTGGTAACAGTACGAAAAAATTTAAGCCCCAATACAGTGATTTCTTTTGGTGCTTCAAGCACTACATATCCTGCAACAATTTCGGTACAGCCTGTTTTCCCAAGTAATAGAGGTGATTGTGCTTCGGTGAATGTGGTATCAACCTATACCCTTAGTGTAGGAGCCTTAACTGTTAAGGATTCGCAAAATGTTTTTGTGCAACAACCGGGCAATTTATTAGTGTGTTCGGATATGAATGCCGATAGCTATCAATGGGGTTATGATTCCATTGCCGATGGAAAGCCTTATTTTATTAACGGACAAGAAGGGCAAACTTTTTTTCCGGTTCAACGATTTTTAACAAAAGAAGAAAACCCTAAATTGAACCTTAGTGATTATTGGTTTTGGGTTATTCCCTATCATGAAAAGGGTTCTTATATCTGCAAAAGCAAAATATATTATAACGGACCGTATAGCAAAAACAATGTATTGAAATTTGAATTGGCATCATTAAATTTGAATGATAACCCCACCAAAGGTGCGTTTGATTTGATGGTGAAAGGCGATTTTTATGGCAATGTAACTATTCTGGTTTCGGATATGTTGGGACAAGTTATTCAGCAATCTGATTTTAAAAAACAGAATGGTATAGAAACCTATCATTTTGATTTTACTAACCTGAGTATTGGAATATATGCTATTCAGGTACGCAACGATGATATGGATGCACCGCTATCTGTAAAATTAATGATTGTGAGGTAATGGATTTAGATGGCGGTTTGTTAAATTTAAAAATAAGTACATAAAAAATAAATTTGTTACAGTAATCCGTTTTTTGAATTAAATTATCCCCTTTAAAGCCAATTAAATCTGAATTATTTTTATCAGAAAATGTTTTATTCAAATGTAAAATAATTGAAAAAAACAGAGCTTTAAAACATAGAATATTGTTTTAGAATATGCTTTTTCCGATTTTCAAAGCAAATTATGTGTAGTTTATTTTATTATGGTTTTATCCGTGCAAAAGGCTAAGGTGTAATATTCATTCTGATTAAAACTAAATTCATCCACTACAATCAAACCTAACTTTTTTGTATGTGCTTCAAACGATCGTTTATTCAATTTATTGATAAATGTAACGCCAACAGAAAATCGTTTATTTAAGGTTTTTCGCATCGTCTCAAATAATTGCTCAAATAATCCCTGCCCTCTGTAATCAGTATCAATACAAATAGGTCCGTATTGAAACGAAGTAGTTTTATCTAATGCTTTATTTTCAAATTTTAAGGTGTCAAGTTTTTCCGCCATCAATGCAAATATTTTCCATTGCGAAAAAAAATCCCATGTACCAACAAATACATAAGCAACAATTTTAGTATCTGTTTCGGCAACAAAAACACAATCTTGTGTAATTTCAAATTTAATATGTTCCACTGTAAAGGGTGTAGTTACAAAGCCCTGACTTTTTTCACTTTCAGGAATGTTTGTTATTAGGTATTTTTCTTGAAGAGCCAGTATATTATTAATGTCTGGCGTTTTAGCTAGTCTAAAGTTCATATAATAAATTTGGTCAATATTAATTATTCTAAATTTTTTAGTGTCCGATAAAACAAATTAAAAGGGAGCGGTATTAGAACCGTCTCCTGTTTTTTATTACTTTAATTTTTACAACAAAAATTAAGTAATAAGTAAAAGTAAAAATTTTAGCGGCTCATACTTGCCAAATAATATTCGTTATTTATCTTTAATATTAGTTATGCAATAATAATAGTTTTTGATTATACATTTGTTGAATAAAAACACTTTTTAGTATATTTACAAACAAAAAATGAAAGCAAAAACAGCGAAAGAATCCTTAACAATACAAACGCAGTTTGTAATGCCCAACGATACAAATTCATTGGGCAATTTATTTGGAGGTCAGTTATTGGCATGGATGGACATTGCGGCTTCTATTTCGGCACACCGCCATTGCAAACAAGTAGCAGTTACTGCATCTGTAAATAATGTTTCGTTTAATGTTCCAATACGTAAAGCCAGTATTGTAACTTTAAATGCAAAAGTATCGCGTGCATTTAAAACATCTATGGAAGTTTTTATTGATGTGTGGGTTGAAGATAGAATAAGTGGTGAACTTTTAAAATGTAACGAAGCTATTTACACCTTTGTTGCCATTGATAAAAACGGAAATGCAGTACCAGTACCAGAACTTATCCCCGAAACTGAAGAAGAAAAATACAGGTATGACAGTGCTTTGCGACGTAAACAGTTGAGTTTAATTTTAGCAAATAAAATGGATCCGAAAGAAGCTACTGAATTGAGAGCTTTGTTTTTAGGGGAGAAATAATTTTTTTTACCACTAAGGCACTAAGAACACTTAGGTTCACTTAGAAAGTTAAAAATGAAATTTATTATTATTTGTTTGCGGGAGCTTAAGTACCAATTTTTTCAAAAAACTTAGTGCTTTTCTCAGTGTTCTTAGTGCCTTAGTGGTAAATTTTTATCCCATGATCTCATCCTCATCAATCTCCTTCATGCACTTAAAATGTACTTTAGGGCATTTATCATAACCTATTTTGGAGCATGGTCGGCAACTCAAATTCTTTACTTCCACTATTCTTGATTTAGGATCAGGTAAATAAGCTGTAAAACCAAAGGTTGGAACAGTATTGCCCCATACCGAAATAATTTCTTTTTTAAATGCGGCAGCAATGTGCATTAATCCGGTATCGTGTGTAATAATTTTTGTGGCTTGTTTTACAAGTGATGCCGACTGGTTTAAATTGTAATTTCCACACGCATTGTAAATAGTGGCTCCCACGGCTTTTTCAATTTCAACAGCACGGTTATAATCTTCTTTACCACCCATTAAAATAATGGGGGTATTTATTTTTTTACAGATGGAAATAATTTTTTCGATGGGCAATTGTTTGGTATAATGCTTTGCACCTATAACAAAACCAGTATATCCATGCTGATGCGATAGAGGAAGTGAAGGTGTTTTTACTTCATCTTTTTCAGGAATAAAAAAGTCGAGCCCTTTGTTATCATTGATTATTCCGTAAGGTAAAACTGTTTGCATATAACGATCAACAATGTGCAGGGTAGGCATTTTGTTGATTTTTAAATTAACTAAGATCCATTTTTTGAAATTCAATTTTTTGAATGTGGACGAGGGTTTTCCGAGCATTTTTTTTACCTGCATGGAGCGGATATTGTTGTGCAAATCAACAACCAAATCAAAATTTTCTTTTTTCAACGCAACAATTACCTCCGATACATTTTTTTCTATTGTATGGATTTTTGTAAGGTATGGGTTGTGTTCTAAAATTCCTTTAAATTGTTTTTTGGTCAGGTAATGAATTTCTGTATTGGGGTATTTTAGTTTAATACAACGTACTACAGGCGTTGTTAAAACAATATCGCCAATAGAGCTAAAACGTATGATGAGAATTTTTTTCAGTTTATTTTTCTCTATAAATTACTTCCAACAACGTTTGTCCAACTGCTTTAAGCGTATTTTTATCTATAAGGCTCATATTGTCCTGATGTGTATGGTGATAATCGCCAAAACCGCCTGAAACCTGATTGTATTCAATAACGTCAATACAAGGAACTCCTGCTTTGTTTACAAAAATATGATCATCCACACCAACAAACGATTTTGTTTGTGGCACAAAATAATTACTGTAACCAATATCATTAGCAGCTTTCCATACTTTGTCAACTGCTGTTGAAGCAAGGTCTACCGAGTTTCCTTCTTTTGGAAAAATAGCATTTGCACCACCAACCATGTCCAGCAATATTCCAAAATTGGCAAAATAATTAGGCTTGTGTAAATTCTTCGCCCAGTATTGTGAACCTAAACACCAAGATTCCTCTTGTCCGCTAGTACCATAATCTTCCAGATCAAACAAAACAATATCTACACCAATTGTTGGAGGAGTAGCGCTCACTTGTTTTGCAATTTCTAAAGCAACGCCAACACCGCTAGCTCCATCGTTAGCACCATCAAATGCTTTGTCTTTATCTTTAGTATCTTCATCGGCCCATGGGCGGGTATCCCAGTGTGAGCTTATTAAAACACGGCTTTGCGCGTTGGAATTATAAGACGCAATAATGTTTTTTAAGGTAAATTGTTTTTTGTCAAATGTTTGAATAGTACCGGTTTGAATGATTATATCAAAACCGGAAGCTTTTAATTTAGCAACCAAATAATCGGCGCATTTTGCATGTGCAGTACTTCCAGGAACACGAGGGCCAAAATCAACCTGGGCTTTTACAAATGTGTAAGCCGAATCGGCATTAAAATTAGGCGTTGGAACTTTTTTTGTTTCAACTGTTTTTACGGATGTTTCTTTTGTTTCTCCGGTTTCATTTTGGCAGGCTGCAAAAACGAAAATTAAAAGTATAAAAAAATTATTCTTCATAAGCCCATTCTACACCATTCTTGGTGTCTTTAATAATTATTCCTTCTTCCTTTATTTTTGCTCTTATTAAATCTACAGTTTTGTAATCCTTTATTTCTTTTGCATTTTTATAGGTTTGCAAAAGAATTTCAAGTACATCATCAATCAAGTTAGGTTTAAAAAATTTTTCCTCTTTCAATCCCAGTATATCTTCAACAAAAACAATATAGGTACGTTTCATTGTTTCAAAAGAATTTTTGTTGAGCGAAGCAAGAGGTAATATGTTGTGATGAAAAGAATTAATGTATTTTAGTAAATTGAAAAGATTGGCAATTGTAATTGCAGAGTTAAAATCATCATTCATGCCTGCATAGCACAAAGAACACAACCTTAAGATGTCTGAATTTAATTCTTCGTCAAAAGATGCAGTATCTTCGTTGTGCGTTAATATTTTAATAGTTATTAATCCATTAATTATTTTTTTGAATGCTTTTTCAGATGCCTTCAATGCTTCATTTGAAAAATCAAGCGTACTGCGGTAATGCGTTTGCATCATAAAAAAACGAACAGCCATTGGGCTATATCCTTTTTCCAGTAATGGGTGCTTACCCGAAAATAATTGGTCGGGTAAAAAACCATTGCCGGCTGATTTGGACATACGCACACCATTTACCGTAAGCATATTGGTATGCATCCAGTATTTAACAGGTGTTTTATGGTTACATGCTTGTGATTGTGCTATTTCGTTGGTATGATGTGTAGCCTGCAAATCCATTCCACCACCGTGTATGTCAAAAGTATTACCCAAATATTTGCTGCTCATTGCCGAACATTCGATGTGCCAACCCGGGAAACCCCAGCCCCAAGGGGATAACCACTGCATAATTTGTTCGGGCTTAGCTTTTATCCAAAGGGCAAAATCCAAACGTCCGCGTTTTTCGTCCTGTCCGTTCAGTTCACGTGTTCCGGCAACAAGGTCTTCTAATTGGCGATTGGTTAATTGTCCGTACTTATATTGGGAATTGTATTTTTCAACATCAAAATAAATAGTCCCATTTACTTCGTAAGCAAATCCGTTGACAATGATGTGTTTTATCATTTCAATTTGCTCACAAATATGTCCGGTTGCGGTAGGTTCTATACTGGGCGGAAGCGTATTAAATTCACGCATCACATCATGAAATCCCAAAGTGTACTTTTGTACAATTTCCATGGGTTCCAACTGTTCCAGCTTTGCTTTTTTTTCAAATTTATCTTCCCCTTCGTCCCTGTCGCCTTCCAAATGCCCTGCATCAGTTATGTTGCGCACATAACGAACTTTAAATCCTAAATGTAATAAATAGCGGTAAATGAGGTCAAAAGAAATAAAGGTTCGGCAATTGCCCAAATGTACATCACTGTAAACTGTTGGTCCGCAAACGTACAAACCAACCATTCCTTTGTTGATGGGTTCAAATTTCTCTTTTGTTCGGCTTAACGTATTGTAAATAAAAAGTTGATTTTGCATAAAATAAAAAGGACTTATGAAATTTTCATAAGTCCAAAGGTATTAAGTTTTTTGTAGGTTTTAAGTGCAGGCAGGGATTATTCTTCATCAATCACGCTATCTCCAATGTATCTTCCATCTTTATATACCGCTATACGGGTTAAAATGCCATCTGCACTATAAAAATAAACTTTGCCATCCATCAATCTACTTTTGCTAAATTCCCCATCTTTGCTCACTTGTTTGTTGGCATTGTAAAGTTTCCAATATCCTTCGCCAGTAAATACTTTTCCAAGATTATCTTTTTCATCTTTTTTAGCAACTACGGGTGGTGCAGGCGCTTCTATTAATATATCTACAGGTTTTTCAACCAATGGTTTTTTGGGGTCATAATTTTTTATAGATGAGGGATCTATATTTCCACCATTAAAGGTTTTTTCAGATCTTAAATCTCCATTTTCATAATATTCTTTTAATATACCACTTTCTTTGCCCTCTGCCCAAACACCATCTATCATTAATTGTCCATTCTCAAAAAAATATTGTTGTGCTCCCTCTCGCTTTCCTGAAGTATTAAACATAAATGCTTGTTGAACCTGACCGTTTGAAAAATATAATTTGTAATCGCCCACCCAACGATTGTTTTTCCATAAACCTTCTTCTTTTACTTTACCATTGTCATGATATAAAATTGCATATCCGCTAGGGCGACCATTTTCATACGTTATTTTACTCTTTAATGTTTTGTTGCAATAGTATTCTTTCCAAAAACCCGTTTTTTTACTATCTGCAAATTTTCCTTCCTCTACTTTTTGATCATCAGCATAACAAGGTTTATGTAGCATTATATTGGTAACAATCCATTTTCCTTGCTTTTTGCCACTTAAGTCTATCACGTTTATGGTATCGTTATTCACCAATTCGTACGATTGTGCGATGGCGATTTTGCAAGTAATAAATAAAAGGATTAAAGTAATTTTCTTCATGTCAGCAGAATAAGTATTTCAAAATCAACCAAAAAATCAAAAATGCTTTATTTCAAAAGCTAAAAACCAATTTACTCCATTGGTTGAACGAGTATTTTTCAACAAAGTTTTATTTATTAGACCAATATTAATATTGAATCGATAAATAATATTTTAACTCGTAAAATCAAAAGCATAATAAGGAACAACTTTCGCTAACCTTGTACGACAAGGAATAAATTATTGTTTCATACAAAAATTCAATAATTTATAAAATAATGATAATCAATCAACTATGTGTATAATTTTAACATTTTTTTCATATTCAAAAACCTAAAAACTGAGGAATATCAGCTTAATGTTGAGTTAACTATTGTACATTTGCTAAAATTTAAAATCCCAGATACTATGTTACTGCAAAACAGAGTTAACAAAAAGGAGCTTAAAAAACGAATTCAGGAAGAAACCACTGAGCGTATCACCGTTTCGTTTTACCGCTATGTTATTATTGATAACCCTCAAGAGCTTCGCAATCAATTATTTGAACAATGGAATCAGCTTAATGTATTGGGCCGAATTTACGTTGCACGCGAAGGAATTAATGCCCAAATATGCGTACCCAAAGAGAATTGGGAACTTTTTAAAGAACATTTATTTTCTGATCCTCGGTTTGCGGATATGCCCTTTAAAATAGCTGTTGAAGATGATGGAAAGTCGTTTTACAAACTTACCATAAAGGTTCGTCCAAAAATTGTTGCCGATGGTTTGGACGACGATGCTTTTGATGTTACAAATGTTGGAAAACACTTAACAGCAAAGGAGTTTAACGAGGCTATGGAAATACCCGATACCATTGTTGTAGATATGCGTAACCATTACGAAAGTGAAGTGGGGCGCTTTACAGGGGCTATTTGTCCGGATGCTGATACATTTAGAGAAGAGTTACCCATCGTACTGGAAGAATTAAAAGATAAAAAAGATCATAAAATACTCATGTATTGCACCGGTGGTGTGCGTTGTGAAAAAGCAAGCGCTTATTTCAAACATCATGGCTTTACCGATGTAAATCAATTACATGGAGGCATTATTGATTATGTAAGACAAATTAAAGCGGAAGATTTGCCATCCAAATTTATTGGTAAAAACTTTGTTTTTGACGAACGTGTTGGAGAACGTATTACTGAAGATGTAATTGCTCAATGCCACCAATGTGGTGCTGTTTGCGATACACATGTTAATTGCGCCAACGATGATTGCCACCTGTTATTTATACAATG
Source organism: Bacteroidota bacterium (assembly GCA_947447995.1). GTDB lineage: Bacteria > Bacteroidota > Bacteroidia > 2-12-FULL-35-15 > 2-12-FULL-35-15 > 2-12-FULL-35-15. The sequence goes on from CANFLQ010000038.1 coordinate 12,874, forward strand.
TGATGCCTGTGCCCCCAAAATGCAAGGCTGCTGTACGCCCGAATGTATGCACATTGCCGCTTTACCCGTAGAAGAACAAAGGGCATTGCGAAAAGGACGAAAAAAAGAGGACAGCCTATCGGTTTACAAAAGCCGTTTACGCCCTAATTTAAAGGATATTTTGGCAGCAAAATAATTTTTTATTCGATTAATATAATAATATGAAAAGTTCACCCAAAAAAGCTGAATTTTTTCTTTTGTACTAGTGTGTAAATAAGCTACTAAAACAGCTTTTATATTCTGTTGATGAACATTCTCTTTTTGTCGGTATTATTATTATGTTTAATTTCGGGGAATTAACAATGTCAATTACACTATGTGGGCTTCAATAGCACGTTTAATATTAAGGAACAGACTTGCCATTATTTTAGTATTAGGTATATTAACCGTTTTTATGGGTTATTATGCTCAAAAGGCAGAAATATTTTACGAAACACCTAAACTTTTACCCGACCACGATAGTACTGCTGTTGAATATGTTCAGTTCAAAAAATTGTTCGGGCAAGATGGAAGTGTTATGGTTATTGGCATTCAGGACGATAACTTATATACCCTAAAGCAATTTAACGCTTGGTATGACCTTGGTAATGCCATTAAAAATGTTGAAGGTGTTAAAGCAGTTGTATCTGTGGCGCGCGTTAAAGAATTGGTAAAAAACGATAGCCTGCATAAACTGGATAATATTGCCTTGCTTACGCACAAACCTACAACACAAGCCGAAATAGATAGTTTAAAGGTAAAAATTTACACCCTCCCATTTTACCGTGGTTTTATTTACAATGATACTACTCACTCAACTTTAATGGCAATAACGTTTGATAATAAGTTATTAAACACAAAAAAACGATTTGTAATAGTAGACTCTATTAAAGCGCTTGCCGATGAATTTGTTTCAAAAAATAATGTAGAAGTACATTATTCTGGAATGCCTTATATACGCACTTCCGTTGCACGCAAAATACAGCACGAAATGGTGTTGTTTATGATACTCGCAATTTTTGTAACTGCCATAATCCTATTTCTGTTTTTTAGATCTGTATTGCCAGTAATATTTTCATTGGCTGTAATTATTGTAGGTGTAATATGGTCAATAGGTATATTGGTATTGATGGGATATAAAATATCGGTTTTAACCGGATTAATACCTCCGCTTTTAATTGTAATAGGTGTACCCAACTGCATTATGTTGCTTAATAAATACCATACCGAATTTGAGAAAAACCGTAATAAAATGAAAGCTCTTTCGCTCTCTATTGAAAAGGTGGGTATTTCACTATTATTAGCTAATATTACCACATCTATTGGGTTTGCGGTGTTTTGTTCTACCGACACGCAAATGCTTTTTGAATTTGGTTTAATATCATCCATCAGCGTGATGGCCACCTATTTAATTTCATTAATGTTAGTGCCCATTGTATTTAGTTTTTTACCTCCTCCATCGGTTAAACATACCAAACATTTACAAAGTAAACGCATCTCTAAAATATTGGAGTACGTTGATTATTGGGTGCACCATTATCGTTCTAGAATTTACATTTCAACCATTATAATTGTAATTATTTCATTTTGGGGCATAACAAAATTATTGCCTTTGGGATTTGTTGTTGACGATTTACCGAAAAAAGATCCTGTATTATTGGATTTACAATATTTTGAAAAAAATTACAATGGCATTTTACCTTTTGAAATAAATATCGATACTAAAAAAGCTAATGGTGTATTTTCTGATGGAGGACGCACATTATACAAGATTAATAAACTTCAAAAATTATTTCATGAATACCCCGAATTTTCAAAAGCAGTTTCAATTGTTGAAGGAATTAAATTTGCCAATCAGGCTATAAATGATGGAGAAGAAAAAGCTTATCGATTACCAGGAGCGTTGGAATTACAAAAAATTGCGGACTTTGCTGGGGAAGGTTCCAAAGATAAACAAGGACAATTTGCTGCTTTTATTGATAGTACAAAACGCTTTACCCGTGTAAGTATTCAAATAAAAGACGTAGGTTCTATTAAGATGAAAAAATTGGTAGATGAAATTAAACCCAGAGTAGACAGTATTTTTAATTTTGATTACAATGCCAATGTTTGGGTTACAACAGATAAAAGTTACAAAGTAGACTTAACAGGCAACAGCTTTATTTTTTTAAAGGGAAATCAATTTTTAGTTCAAAATTTATTAGAAAGTGTATTACTTGCTATCATACTTATTGCAATAGTAATGTACACCTTGTTCATGTCGCCACGCATGATATTAATATCCGTTATTCCTAGCTTAGTACCATTGGTTATTACTGCGGGTTTAATGGGGTTTTGCAGTATCTATTTAAAACCAAGTACCATTTTAATATTTAGTATTGCATTTGGAATTGCTTCCGATGGAACCCTTTATTTTCTTACAAAATACCGTCAGGAGCTTAAAGGCAATAAAATCAGCATTTCCAAAGCTGTATCCTTAACTATTAAAGAAACAGGTGTAAGTATGGTATATACCGCCATCATTTTATTTTTCGGTTTCGGTATTTTTGCAGCATCCAGTTTTGGCGGAACAGCTGCATTGGGCATCTTAATTTCAGGAACATTGCTAATTGCTTATTGCTCTAATCTTATTCTATTACCTTGCTTTTTACTTACACTTGAAAAACGATTGACCAATAAAGAGTTTTTGCAAACCCCACTTATCGAAATGAATGAAGAGGAGGAAGAAATGGAAAAGAGTTAACAAAATTAATGTGCTGATTAATTGATGTGCTAATGTGTAGATTATTTAGTATGCAATAATTATAAACAATTATGTATAGTCGAAAAAAAATATATTAACTAACGCTTGACTCTCGCCCCTTCTCCTTTAGGAGAAGGGATAAAGGGATGATGCAAAATTTTACATCTATGAAAGGAATAATATTAGCCGGCGGTTCCGGAACACGCCTACACCCGCTTACACTTGCTGTAAGTAAACAACTAATGCCGGTTTACGATAAACCAATGATCTATTATCCATTATCAGTATTAATGATGGCAGGCATTTCGGAGATACTGATTATTTCTACGCCTCATGATTTGTCCAATTTTGAACGTTTGTTAGGCGATGGAAAAAGTCTTGGATGTAAGTTCAGTTATGCTGTTCAGGAAGTGCCGAACGGACTGGCTCAAGCATTTGTTATTGGCGAGGAATTTATTGGAAAAGATAAAGTAGCATTGGTGCTTGGCGATAATATATTTTATGGAGCAGGCTTAGGCCGATTATTACAACAACATCAAAACCCTGAAGGTGGAGTAGTTTTTGCATACCATGTTTCAGACCCTGAACGCTATGGTGTGGTTGAATTTGATGCCAACGGCAAAGCTATTTCTATTGAAGAAAAGCCTGTCAAGCCGAAATCGAACTATGCTGTACCAGGCTTGTATTTTTACGATAACAGCGTAATTGAAATTGCTAAAAATCAAAAACCAAGCGCTCGTGGCGAATATGAAATTACCGATGTAAATAAACATTATTTGGAACAAGGTAAATTAAAAGTGGGTATTATGGATAGAGGAACAGCTTGGTTAGATACAGGCACGTTTGCTTCGCTAATGCAGGCAGGGCAGTTTGTTCAGGTGATTGAAGAACGTCAGGGATTAAGTATTGGCTGCATCGAAGAAGTTGCATTTAGAATGAATTATATCGATAAAGAACAACTTAAAAAACTTGCTCAACCATTAATGAAAAGCGGTTACGGCAATTATTTAATGAAACTTGCTAATAGTTAATAGCAAACAGTTAATAGTGAATAGTGGTAAGAAGGATTATTATTTTTAATTCATCTAATAACTGATAACTAATAACTAATAACTAAAATATGATAAAAATTTTAATAACAGGTGGGGCAGGATTTATACCAAGTGCATTGGTTGAAAAACTTGCCCAAAATGCAGATCATAAAATTGTAATTGTAGATAATTTACTTACTGGCAGTATTTCTAAAATCCCTGTATCCATTCATAATAATATTAAATTTATTAAATGTAATGTAAACGAATTTGCGGACATTTCCAGTATTTTTTATGCCTACTCATTCGATTATGTTTTTCATTATGCTGCAATGGTAGGCGTTTCCCGAACTCAGGAGCACCCTGTTAGAGTATTAGAAGATATTTCCGGAATTAAAAATATACTAACGCTTTCAAAAAATACAGGTGTTAAACGTGTATATTTTTCTTCCTCATCAGAGGTTTATGGCGAACCAGTTGAGTTTCCTCAAAACGAACACACTACACCATTAAACTCTCGTTTACCGTATGCCATTGTAAAAAATGTTGGTGAAGCATATCTTAAATCATATAAAAAAGAATATGATTTGGATTACACTATTTTTCGTTTTTTTAATACCTACGGACAAAAACAAAGTAAAGACTTTGTAGTTTCTAAATTTATATCAAATGCCATCAACAATAAGGACATTACCATATATGGCGATGGAAGCCAAACACGAACTTTTTGTTATATATCCGATAATATTGATGCTACAATTAATGCGTTTTATGGTAATAAATTTGTGAATGATGTAGTAAATATTGGTGGAAATACAGAAATAACCATTTTAGAATTAGCGCAAACAATTATACAAATTACAAATTCAAATTCTAAGATCGTTCATGTTCCTGCTTTAGAAGAAGGTGATATGAGCAGAAGAAATCCGGACATCACCAAAATGAAACAACTGTTAAATAATGACCTTATTACATTAGAAGAAGGATTAAAATTAGTTTTAAAAAACACTCAATTTATTTTATAATATCATGTTGGATACAATAGTAAAATACCAGCAACAAATTGAACAAGCTTTAAAAGATAAAAAATACGGCATTTCTCCAAAAGAACTTTACGAACCTATTGAATACATAATGTCCTTAGGAGGAAAACGAATGCGCCCTGTTTTTGTATTTGTAGGTTGCGATATGTTTAATGGAAATGTAACGGATGCTATTCATCCTGCAATAGCAATTGAATTGTTTCATAATTTCACCTTGGTTCACGACGATATAATGGACAAGGCTCCATTAAGAAGAAATCAAAAAACGGTACATGAAAAATGGAATGAGAATATCGCTATTTTAAGTGGCGATACACTTATGGTTAAAGCCTATCAGGAATTATGTAAATGCAATACATCCATACTTCCTCAATTACTGGATATATTTAACGATACTGCAATTAAAGTTTGTGAAGGACAACAGTTGGATATGAACTTTGAAAGTCTTTCAAAAGTTACAATACCTCAGTACCTAAAAATGATAGAATTAAAAACCGCTGTTTTATTAGGCGGCAGTTTAAAAATTGGAGCTTTGATAGCCGGAGCGGATGAAACAAATTCACAAGCCCTTTACGAATTTGGAAAACACATTGGTATTGCATTTCAGTTGCAAGACGATATTTTGGATGTATATGCAAACACCGAAAAATTTGGTAAACAAAAAGGGGGCGATATTGTTGCAAATAAAAAAACATATCTGCTATTAAAGGCAATGGAAATGGCGGAAAGTAACCGTCATTTAAAGGAAGAGTTACACCAATGGATCAATGCACCACAATTTAGTGCGAACGAAAAGGTGGAAGCTGTAACTGGTATTTATAATTTTTTAAACATTAAAGAACTTGCTCAAAAAGAAATGAAAAAGCAATATGAAAAAGCATTGACATATCTCAATAATATTCCAGTAAACGAAACAAAAAAACAAAATTTAATTGCCCTTGCCGATAGTTTAATGGTTAGAGAAGTTTAATTAAAATTGAATGCGTAACCTTAAAATTATACCCACCATATTATGGAAAGCATTATTTATGCTGAACTTTATATTGAGTATGATTGTACTTTATCCCATATTTTATTTTTTACTTGCCAAAAAAGAACGTTTCCCCAAAGCATTCCGATTAAAGAAAAGTTGGGCAAGATGGATTTTTAGTCTCCCGGGTATTTTTACAAAAATTAATTACATCACAGCTGCAAATAAACTTCCTCAACCGGCGGTATATTGCGCCAATCATGGCTCTTACCTCGATATTATTGCAGGTTACCTTGTAATTCCAAATTACTTTGTTTCGATGGGTAAAAAGGAACTAGGCAAAGTACCTTTATTTCGTAGTTTTTTTAAAGAGATGAATATTTTGGTGGATAGAAAAAGTATGACCGGTTCGCACAGAGCTTTTGTACAAGCGGGCGAACAATTAGAAAAAGGGAACAGTATTTTTCTTTTTCCTGAAGGCGGCATTCTTTCCAATACTGGCAAACTTCACAGTTTTAAAAATGGTGCTTTTAAATTGGCCATCGATAAACAAGTTCCCATTATTCCCATTACATTTTTAAATAACTGGAAACTTTTTCAAAATGGTGTTTTAATCCGAACACATGGCAGACCAGGCATTTCAAGAGTGATAGTGCATGCCCCTATTTTAACTGTTGGAATGACTTCAAATGATTTAGTATCTTTGCGAACTAAAGTTTATGACATCATTTTGAATGACTTAAATAATTATAATAACAAGCATGAAAATAGATAACGAAACAGTAGATAAAATTGCGCATTTAGCGCGATTGGAATTTGAGAACGAAGCCAAAGATCAAATTATAAAGGATATGAATAATATGCTTGCTTTTGTGGATAAGCTAAACGAAATAGATACCTCAAAAATAGAACCGCTTATTTATATGAGTGATGAAATAAATATTTTACGTGCCGATGTTGTTAAGCAAGAAATTACGCAAGCAGAGGCTTTAAAAAATGCTCCAAAACACGATTCGGATTATTTTAAAGTGCCGAAAGTAATTGAAAAATAATGTGCTAATTAGCTGATGTGCTGATTATCGATTAGCTGATGTGTAAATACCCTGATTAAAAGATTAATAATTTTACATTTATTACACCAATAATCAGCACATAAAACAATCAGCACATTAGCACATCAAAAAATCAGCACATCGGACTACAACCAGCCTTTCTCAAATATATCTTTTGTGTGATACGTAATAATAATATTTGCACCTGCACGCGCAAAAGCATACATATTTTCCATCACTACTTTTTGTTCATCTATCCAACCATTTGCTGCTGCTGCTTTTACCATTGAATATTCGCCGGAAACATTGTAACACGCTATTGGTAACAAGGTATTTTGACGCATATTAAAAATAACATCCATGTATGCCAAGGCTGGTTTTACCATTAAAATGTCAGCGCCCTCTTGTTCATCTAATAAACCTTCTGTTAACGATTCATTTCCATTTCTAAAATCCATTTGGTAGGATTTACGATCTCCTTTTTGTGGTGAAGAATCAGCCGCTTCACGGAAAGGTCCATAATAGGCCGAAGCATATTTTATGGAATAGGACATGATTCCCGTATTTTCAAATCCGTTTTTATCCAACAATTTACGCATGGCAACAATACGCCCGTCCATCATATCGCTTGGTGCAACCATATCGGCACCAGCTTGTGCGTGCGCCAACGCCATTTTTGCCAATACTTCAACCGATGAATCATTATGCACGTAATCATCATGCAAAATGCCGCAATGTCCATGTGTGGTGTATGCGCAAACGCAAACATCTGTAATCACATACAGACTTTCGCCAAACTTTTCTTTTAATTTTTTTACCGCTTTTACTACTATAGAATTATTGCTAAACGAAGAACTGGCATCTTCGGTTTTTTGTTCACCAACACCAAATAATAATATTTTATTGATGCCAATTTTTAATCCTTTTTCAACATCTTTTATTAATTCATCCACTGAAAAATGGCTAACACCGGGCATAGCAGCAATGGGGTGAATTATATTACTTCCGTCCACAACAAAATAAGGGTAAATGAACATATCTTTCGAAAGTCTTGTTTCGGCTACCATTTCACGCACAATGGCGTTTTTTCTTAATCTTCGTGGTCTTTGTATCATTTTTTTATTCGTAATTTAAACAACATTAATTACAAATGTACAGGAATTGAAATTTCAAAACAAACTTTTCGATTATAGTATTTATGAAAGAAGAAAAGAAGTTTAAAAACGTAGAACCCTACTTATGCTTAGGTAATTGACCGCAAGTTATTTTAAAAGTCAAGTAGCCCATTTTAAATTCAACAATTACTAGATGAGTGTTTGGATTACACCTTATTTTTTTCGGTTTTTATTCGTATAAAAATAACGTTGAATCCCCACCATATAAAGTGGATAAAAGTGAGTGTAGGTTGTGCCCACCAAATTGAATCCAATAGACGCATCTATCCTAAAATTTGAATTGATAATTTTTTGAATTCCTGGATGTATTTCCAAATAATTACCAGCTTTAAGTCCTAAAGTTTGCACTTCCAATTTTTCTCCATCTTTAAATACAGTAGCAGCTTGGTATGATTTGCCAATAAATTCTAAATAAATATTCCAGTTGTTTTGGTTGTAATCGGTATATTTTTTAGGGTAAAGTAAGTATCCGAAAGATAGATTGTATTTTACAGCGCTGCCATAATTGATTTTTGTTGTGGTATATAAAATGCTCCCGTTTCCAACAGGAACGGTTTCCTGATAGCTTTTCGGAATAATAACTCCTGTTGTTAAAGATGCAGCAAATTTATTTTTTAAGCAGGTAACAATTAATCCTCCACCGTATCCTTTTGTATCATCTAATAAATTGGGTTCTGCTTCATCGTGTGCTTGCTTAATATTAGAACCTTCGGCATAAGCCGCCATTCTGAAATGTTTTTTTTCTCCATCAATAGTAAGGAAACGGTATTTAGCAAAAAAATAAAATCCGTTGAAACGGTATGGATTCACTGTTCCTTTTGGAATAGTTTGTGTATAGTAAATTGTTTGATTACCTATATGGCTATGCGTTACAAGATTAGCGGGTAAATGTTTTCCATGGTGGTTTGATTCGGAAACAGAAATAGCAACAGTGAGTTTAGGCGTTAATCCATACATCACTCTAATGGCAGCCATGTTGCGCTGCGTTGTTATTTCTTTATAGGATTCACCAAAAACTCGAACTCCAATTACACCTTTAGGTACAGTACTTGCCGGCTCGTTATGTGGAAATAATTCCTGAGCTTTGGCAGATAACGAAAATAGTAAAAGTAGATTTAGGAAAAACTTCATGTTACTTCCAAAGTTACTTATTATTTCTTCTTTACCCAATTTGGTAAATATAAGTTTGGTAAATGAAGTTTAAAAAAAATTTATTCGTTCTCCTTTTTATTCAATAAAGATTTGGTTGCTTCGTTGAGTTCTTTTACTTTGTTTGCAAAATCACCTTTAAGTTGATTGCGAAATTTATTTAAGTTTTCGAGAAGTTCCTGAATAGTTGCTGCTTGCAACTCCTCATTAAAAATTTCTTTCAATCGTTTTGCTAGTGTGGGTGATTTACCATTTGTGGAAATGGCAATTTTTAAATCTCCTTTTTGAACAATAGCGCCTAAATAAAAATCGCACAAATCGGGAGTGTCTGCAACATTGATAAGTGTTTTTTGTTTGGTTGCTTCTATGCGAATACGTTCACTAACGGTTCTGTCGCCTGTTGCAGCAATTACAATGTCTTTGCCGAAAAGATCACTCACTTCAAATTCTTTTTCCTGAATAGTAAGTTGAGGGAATTGTTTTTTTAATTCAGTAATTTCGGGTAATACTGTTATGGCAACAAGGGTTACTTTGGTTGCTGGACTGTTATTTAAAACAGCCGTAATTTTTTCTAACCCAATTGCTCCACCTCCCACAATTAGAACATGTAAATGTTCTAATTTAAGGAAGATAGGAAACAAATTATTGGTTGATGTGTTTAATTCGGACACAGGGCTGTATTACTATAAGTTAGGCTGAGGTGTTAAACGTAAATAAGGTTTAATTTTGGTATAACCTTTTGGAAATTTTGCAGCAATTTCTTCGTCCTTAATTGCAGGTGCAATTACTACGTCATCACCTTGGTTCCAGTTTGCAGGTGTTGCAACGCTGTAGTTTGCTGTTAATTGTAATGAATCAATCACACGTAAAATCTCATCAAAATTTCTTCCCGTAGAAGCGGGGTAGGTTAAAATCAATTTTATTTTTTTATCTGCACCGATAATGAATACCGAACGCACTGTAAATTTATCAGAAGCATTTGGATGGATCATATCATATAATTTTGATACTTCAAAAATTGGATCTGCAATTATGGGGAAATTAACAGTTGTGTTTTGTGTTTCGTTAATATCACTTATCCACTTTATATGTGAATCTAAAGGGTCAACGCTTAAAGCGATGGTTTTAACATTGCGTTTTTTAAATTCGCTTTGTAGTTTAGATACTGTTCCTAATTCTGTTGTACAAACAGGGGTGAAGTCGGCAGGGTGAGAAAAAAGTACTCCCCAAGAATCTCCTAACCATTTGTAAAATTCAATTTTACCTTCTGTTGTTTCCGCTGTAAAATC